>NZ_CP087176.1:2832146-3133774 GCF_024748695.1 Pseudomonas sp. B21-040 | reverse complement strand
TCCCTGCGCGCATTCCCTGCAGATAGTCACTCTTGCTATCGCTCTTACCATCGGAGTGGCTATAAGTAAGATCGTCGGTATAGATGCCTTCCAGAAAGTCCATGTCCAAGTCGATCATCGCCTGACGACGGCGTACTTCAAGGGCTTCAATGTGTTGTTTTGTCTGTTGCTCTAACATGCTTAAAACTCCGTGCTTGGCGGTTGATCGCATCCGCGATTAGCGGAATAACCGAATGAGTACTCTCATCTACGAATGGCGGGTTTCCAGTGGCGCGCTTTGCGCAGAATTTACCTCGGGGATTTCTGCATGGGGCATGAAAAACATGGTGATCGTTGCCAAGGCAAAGAAGCCTGCGCAGACCAGCAACCCCAACGCCAAGCTGTAATGGGTGGCAATACCACTCAACAGTAACGGGGCAAACGCCGCCAGGCCGCGGCCGAAGTTGAAGCAGAAGCCGGCACCGATCGTGCGCACCCGGGTGGGGTAAAGGGCGCTGAAGTACGACGCGAACAGACTGGCAAAGGCATAGAAGAAGGCATAGACCGGCCCCAGCCAGAACAGGATGGCGTTCTGTGTGGTCAGGGCATAAATCGACAGCATGACGGCACTGCCCAGCAGTGAAAGCAACGTAGCGTTTCTTTTGCCGATGTGGTCGGCAATGAAGCCAAATGCGTTAATCCCGATGAACGCGCCGATGTTCAGGATTGCCATGAAATTGGCCATCATGCCCATGTTTAGACCACGCTCTTGCACCAGGTAGGTCGGCAACCAAGTGCTCGCGCCCCAGAAGCCGATGACTGCACAACTGGCTGCCAGGGTACCCAACAGGGTCAGCCGCAGCAGTTCAGGAGCAAAGATTTCGCTGACCGAGACGCGCATCTGAAGCTTGGGGTTGGCAAGGCTCTTGGCCTTCTGCTCTTGCCATTCCCGGGATTCGGGCACAAAGAAAAAGAGGTACGCCACTGGGATCAGCGTCGAGATACCCGCCACCAGAAATAGCATCTTCCAGTCCGGCAGGTAGTTTGCCGCGGCCATTGCCGCGATGGCGGCGCCGATCGGGAAGGAACTCAGCACAAAACCGGTCGCTCTTGCACGCTGATGCGCAGGCCAGGTCTCCGTCACATAGGCAGAGACAATTCCCCAGACACCACCCAGCCCCAACCCAGAAAGGAAGCGAAGCAACAGGAGCAAGGCCCAACTGTGGGTAGTCGCAACCAGGGTGGTCAGCACACCAAACACAATCAACGATATGAGCAGTGCCTTGCGTCGACCAAAGTTATCGGAGTACCAGCCGGTGGTGATGCTGCTAAAACCGATACCCAGCAGGGTCGCCGAAGCGAGCATACCGGCCTCGTTGAAGCTCAGGCCGAGATCCTGGCGGATCACCGGCAGCGCGATAGTCAGCAGGATGATTTCCATGGCATCGAACAGATACGCCAGGAAGCCGCCGACAAGCACATGCCACTTCGAAAGAGATTTCATCGTGGTTTTCCTTATTTTTGTTGTTGTGCCAGTCCGATGGATCGGGCGCGATCAGCCAAAGCGCGCAATCAGTCGGGCTGGGGGATTTACTTTTTTTACGGAGGGCGTAGTCAGTTAGAGGAGCAGGCAGGCTTCCTCAAATTCGAGACGCGGGCTGCGTGCAAATAACTTGGCGGTATCGCCATAACCGAGGTTGCATAAGAAGTTTGATTTGATCTGCATGCTGGCAAAGGCAGGCGGCCGGTCGGTGTCAGGGGTGAAAAAAGCTTGATCAACCCACTGATGATCAAACCCGGACATGGGACCGCAGTCGAGCCCCAAGGCGCGCGCCGCGAGGATGAAGTAGCCGCCTTGCATCGAACTGTTGCGTAGCGCCGTTGACTCGATCAACTCCGGCTGCCCAGCAAACCAATCGCGCACGCCGGGATTGTGCGGAAACAGCTTGGGCAATTGCTCGTGGAATAGCGTGTCGTAACCGATGATGGCAGTCACCGGTGCACTTATTGTCTTTTCAACGTTGCCAGCGCTCAGTGCCGGAAGCAGGCGCTGTTTAGCCTCGGCGCTACGCACAAACACGATACGTGCCGGACAACCGTTAGCACTCGTCGGCCCCCAACGCATCAGGCCATAAAGGTTTTTGAGTGTGTCATCGCTCACTGTTTGATCGAGCCAGCCGTTCTGGCTTCGGGCCTGGCGAAACAGCAGGTCAAGCCCCTGCTCGGTCATTGCTTTACTCATGGCATCGGTCCTTTTGAGAGAGATCAACTGTGCCGCTGGCGGGACGTCGCAGACCGAGGTTCGGTCTGTTGCGTTTCACACTTGCCACCAAGGAAATACTCCACCGACATCGGTGGCCCCCACTGATAGAGGCTATCGTCACAGGCTTGGGTGAAGCCTGACGGTGAGTCCTGGTTGAACAAGTCACCGTCCGTGAAATGCTCGATGAGGTTGCCGGACGGGTCGCTCCAGTAATCGAAGATCTGGCTGCCCAACACATGTCGGCCCACCCCCCAAAATGGCGACCAGCCTTGCTGGGTCATCCAAGCATGTCCCAGGCACTGCGCGTCGAAGTCTTGAACCTCGTAGGAAACGTGATGGACGAAGTCTTTTTCCGCCTGGAACAGTGCAATGGTGTGATGGTCAGTCCATGCACTCCCACGGTTCAATCGCAGGAAGGCCGCCGCCGGGCAGTCCCGATTGGGCTCTTCAACCACCAGATCGGAGGGCAGCATGCCAAGCACCTGCTTGTACCAGTCCAGATGCGCGACCATGTCCTGTACGCCGATTGCCGCATGGCCGAGACGCAACACTTGCGCAGCACCTTTATTGGGGCGTTGCACATCGCCGAAGCGCTGTTTTTCTTGCGCCGAGTTAATGGTCAACGCCGCGCGAAGGTCTAGAGAACCCACCGGTTCAATGCCGTGGACCAACTCAATCCGGCGGCCGGACGGATCGTGCAGCACGACACATTGCCCACCTCCGGGCCCCTCTAGTGCGTGGATGGCTGACGCACCCGACAGCTGAGTGGCCTGGTGCAGGTCGTCGAGACTCTCGACGGCGAATGCAATGGCGCCAAAGCTGCTGTGTTCGGCCTTTTCGGCGATATACACATAAGGCAGCGAACAGGCCCCACGCAGGTAAAGCCGCTGTTCGGTCCGGTGCATAACGACCAGGCCGAAATCGGTCAGGAAGCGTTCGATCACCGCGAGATCGGGATGACAGTAGACGACGTGGTTGATGTCTTTTATCTGCAACACGAAAGTGCCTCCTTGGCCGCTTTCAGAGCGGTGCTCTAGAAGCGGGCCATCGACAAAACTCAAGGCTGCCCGGTTGGATTTGTTCGGGCACACCCTTCAATGAGCGGAACAACAGGTCCGTCGATTTCAGGGCAGCAGGGTCTGCGAACGGCAAAGTCGTTCGGCAAACATGTGACAGCCATGGATCGATGGGTCAGCCGTCGGCCACGTGCAGCCGGATCGGTTGTTCCGCTATCTCGAAAGTGAATCTGACGCGTGGCTTCAGACCGATGAAGGCTCGTCGGCAATCAAATTGCTCAGCGTGCCGAGTCCTTCGATTTCTACGGTGCACAGATCGCCAGGCTTCATGAACAGCGGTGGACGGCGCGCCCAGCCGATCCCCGCAGGCGTGCCGGTGACGATGACATCACCGGGCTCCAGAGTGACTGCTTCACTGAGGGTGGAAATCAGGTCGACGACGCTGAAGATCATATCCGCGGTGTTGCCCTGCTGCACGATCGCCCCATTGAGGCGAGTCACCAGTTTCAGGCCGCTGGCGCCTGGTGGCAGTTCGTCGGCACTGACGAAGGTCGGGCCAAACGCGCCCGTAGCATCGAAGTTCTTGCCAATCGTCCATTGCGGCGATTTGAACTGGTAATCGCGGATTGAGGCTTCATTGAAGATCGCATAACCCGCAACATGTTCCAGAGCGCGATCCTTGGTGATGTGTCGGCCACCGGTACCAATGACGACCGCCAGTTCACCTTCGAAATCCAGTTGCTCGGAGACACGGGGACGAATGATGGGTTCGCCATGGCCAATCAGGCTCGAGGCGAAACGAGGAAAAAACGTTGGGTAGGTCGGCTGCTCGTATGGGCTTTCCTTGGTGTGATCGGCATAGTTCAAGCCGACACAGACAATCTTGCCTGGACGCTCGAGAGGTGGCAGGTAACGAATTTTCGACGGATCCAGCAAACGCGCATCGCTCAAACGCTCGTGGGCGGATTTCAATGCGCCCTCACCTGCCTGGAGCAGGTCATGGAGCGAACCCGGGTAGCCGGCTTCGTTTTCGTTCAAACCGCGCAGGACGCCCGCTTGCTCAATACCCAGCCCTTTGGAAGTGCCTTCTACGAATCGTACAAAACGCATGATCTGTGCCTCTATTATTCTTATGTATTTTCGAAATGGTACGGTACGTTACCGTACCCTTGAGACGAAAGGTGCACCCAAACGAAAAGCGGGTCAAGAGTGCTGAACACCTTTTTTGTAATTTTTTTTGGCTTACTTAAACGTTCGATGCATGCCTGTCCGGCTGGAACGCATACCTAGAGCCGCGTACGCTATGGCAAACTTCGCAGCGTACTTTTTAGGAATACCCGAGCGCCACATGGAAACCCCTACCCCCAAACAGGCAGCAAAGCGGCAAAGCATTCTCAAAGTGGCAACCGACATGTTCCTCACCGATGGGTACTCCGGGGTCAGTGTCGACGGGCTTATTGCGAAAACCGGTGGATCAAAGCGCACGATCTACAGCTACTTTGGCGGCAAGGAAGGGTTGTTTTCGGCGATTATCGAGCAGCTCTGTGCGGAGAATGTCAGCCCCCTCACCCACATGGATCTCAAGCAACAGCCCTTGCAAGACGCCCTGTCGACCATCGCGAAGATCTTTCTGGATGTGGTGCTTTCACCTCGCACCATCGCCCTGCACCGCTTGATTGTTGCCGAAGCGCTTCGAGCTCCGGAGGCGGCGCGGTCGTTCTTTGACGCCGCACCGGCGACGGCTTACAACTGCCTGGCCGAGTACTTCAAATGGGCCGAAGAAGCCGAACTGATCACCTCAGGCAACGCCCATATCCGCGCAAAGATTTTCCTCGATGCCCTGACCGGTGATCTGCAATTGCGTTGCTTGCTCGGGCTTGGCAAGTGCCCTTCGACATCGGAAAGGGAACACCTGATCACAGAGACCATCTCCATTTTCATCAACGGCGTGTCACCCAAGCAGTGTTAGGCCGTGGGATTGCTTTAACTGATCAATGAGTCGATTGCGAAGCTAATGGAATCGCCTTTCAACGCGCCAGTCGATATTTGGATTAAGGCTTCTGCTGGACCTTTAACATTCGCAACAGCGTGAATCCCTAATTTCGTGGTGCCCACCTAGGCATCTCAACCATAATGGTTAGAGATACCTAAGGAGTCAGATGCTATTTGATAGCACTTCAAGACGACCCATTAGCAGCCTTTGGTTTGCATCCGCCATCTCACGTAAGAAACTCCAGGTCGCCTTCATCCGAGCAATGTCCTTGAACTCAATTGGCATCAACATCCAGAACGTCCTGGTGAACTCGATCTGCTCACCCAGCACTCGTTTTAAACATGGATCCGCATCTGCAGAGAATGATGGAAGAATGGCAATGCCCGCCCCGGCTGCGGCGGCCTGTTGCTGCGCGAGAATGCTGGTACTCCGTAGCACAATGTGACGGGGCTGACCTATTTCATCGAGATAAAGCAGTTCTTTGCTGTACATCAAGTCTTCGATATAACTGACGAAATTGTGTTTACTCAGATCTTCGCGGCTTTCAATTGACGGATGCTGCGCCAAATAACTGCTCGAGGCATAGAGCTTGAGCACGTAATCAGTGAGTTTAGTAATGATGAACGGGCCACGTACCGGCCGCTCTAAGGTAATTACGATATCGGCCTCATGTCTCGACAGTTGCACCATGCGCGGTACCGCCAATAAATCGATACGTAGATTTGGATAGCGCTTGGTTAGCGCAACCAATTGCGGAGCGAGCATGGTGGATCCGTAACCCTCAGTCACACCGATCCGCACCTGCCCGGAAAGACTCTCTCCCTGCCCAGCTTTGGATTGTACGATTGCCGAGCATGCGTTTTCCATCGCCTCTGCGTGTGGCAACAGATTCCGTCCCGCTTCAGTCAAGCTATAGCCCGTAGTTGCTCGAAGAAACAACTGAGTATCCATGCTTTTTTCCAAAGCCTGTACACGGCGTGAAACCGTCGTGTGGTCAACCCCTAATCTACGCGCAGCCACCGTCAACTTGCTTGCACGGGAAAGTTCTAGGAAGTAGCGCAAATTGTCCCAATCCATGAAACACACCTCATAGCCGTGCAAAAACGCAGAATAACCCTGCGCCAAGCCACATTGCTACAAGCAAAAATGCACTGCTAGGATCAATGCCAGGGTTCTCATCGCATCGCGGTGAGATCAGCCACCGAAACTTCTTTTGAAAGGCTCGATTGATCATGGCAGCGCAAATCAACGAACGTACAGTACCAACCGTCAAACTGATGATCGGCGGCAAGCTGATCGAATCCACCACCAACCAATGGCGCGATGTGGTCAACCCGGCCACCCAGGAAGTCCTAGCCCGCGTACCCTTCGCCACAAGCGAGGAAATGAATGCTGCTGTGGCAAGCGCGAAGGAAGCCTTCAAAACTTGGCGCAAAACCTCCATCGGCACACGCGCGCGGATCTTCCTCAAGTATCAGCAATTAATCCGCGAGAACATCAAGGAGCTTGCGGCGATTCTTACTGCTGAACAGGGTAAGACCCTGCCCGACGCCGAGGGAGACGTCTTCCGCGGCCTTGAAGTGGTCGAGCACGCGGCCAACATCGGCAATCTGCAAATGGGGGAGTTGGCCAACAACGTGGCCGGCGGCATCGACACTTATACCCTGCTGCAACCGTTGGGTGTATGTGCCGGCATAACTCCATTCAACTTCCCGGCGATGATCCCGCTGTGGATGTTCCCGATGGCCATCGCCACCGGCAACACCTTCGTCCTAAAACCCTCCGAGCAGGATCCTATGGTCACCATGCGTTTGGTCGAATTAGCGATGGAAGCCGGAGTTCCGCCGGGTGTACTCAACGTGATTCACGGTGGAGTCGATGCAGTTAATCTGATTTGTGATCACCCGGACATCAAGGCGGTGTCTTTTGTTGGTTCGACTAAGGTTGGGACCCATGTCTATAACCGCGCCATTCTTAATGGCAAGCGTGCACAGTGCATGATGGGTGCAAAGAACCATGCCATCGTCATGCCGGACGCGAACAAGCAACAGACGCTCAATAACTTGCTTGGCGCCGCTTTCGGTGCGGCCGGTCAACGTTGCATGGCACTGCCTGTGGTCATCCTGGTAGCCGAAGCACAGAACTGGCTGCCGGAACTTATTGATAAGACCAAAACCCTAAAAATCGGTGCCGGAGACGAAGCGGGCACTGACATCGGCCCCGTAATTTCTAGTGCTGCGTTAGATCGCATCAGTAGCCTGATCGCCATGGGCATCAAGGAAGGTGCGGAGCTGGAGTTGGATGGACGTAACCCGCAGGTGAGTGGCTACGCTACAGGCAACTTCGTCGGCCCAACGATCTTCTCCAACGTCACCTCCGAGATGAGCATTTACCGAGAGGAAATCTTCGGGCCAGTGCTCTGTGTGATGTCCGCAGCTACGCTCGACGAAGCGATCGCCCTGATAAATGCCAATCCGAACGGCAACGGCACTGCCCTCTTCACTCGCTCCGGTGCTGCGGCTCGCCACTTCCAGGAAGAGATCGATATCGGTCAGGTCGGCATCAATGTGCCCATCCCGGTACCAGTTCCATTGTTCTCCTTCACTGGCTCGCGCGCGTCTAAACTCGGCGACTTGGGTCCATATGGCAAGCAGGTGGTGCAGTTCTACACTCAGACCAAGACAGTTACCCAGCGTTGGTTTGATGAAGACGAGGTGGGTGGCCCAGTGAACACTACTATCACCCTTAAGTGATCTACGCGTGCCCTAGTCAATCTCTGACTACGGCACGTGACCGCTGAATGTTTTCTGTTGAGCGTCACCATTACACGAAGCGTTGTTGATGATAGCGCATGCGTTTGTTGGGCAACTCCGATGGTTTTGAAAACCAACATTCTTCGATGACGGGATGTCCGAAAAGCGACAAGTACACACGTCCCTGCTGCGTCTGAGCCTCAAACAGCAGCCTTGCCGAGTGCTGCACCGGGCAGCGTTCATGTCCAAACAGCAAGTTTTTTGGAGGCCTTCACTGATGACTTGCAACTCAGAAGTCTATTCGGATAGCTGCCTGCATCCCTACAAACGAGACAGAGCGCCTAATCTAACAAATCGCATCCATTGCTTAGACGCCAACAACCGGCTGAGCCCGCCACTCGTGTAATCAAACGCAAGATCGCCCCCTTCTAAATCAGTGAACAATCGACTTTCCATACTGAAGGCCTTTAACTCTGGAGCAAGCCATGCAAGATCTCGATCCCGTCGAAACTCAGGAATGGCTGGACGCCCTGGAATCGGTTCTCGACAAAGAAGGCGAAGACCGTGCTCACTATCTGATGACCCGTATGGGTGAACTCGCAACCCGCAGCGGTTCGCAGTTGCCCTACGCCATCACCACGCCTTACCGCAACACGATCCCCGTTACCCACGAAGCACGCATGCCCGGCGACCTGTTCATGGAACGCCGCATACGTTCATTGACTCGCTGGAATGCTGTGGCTTTGGTGATGCGCACCAACCTGCAGGACTCTGATTTGGGCGGGCACATTTCCACCTATGCCTCTTCAGCGACTTTGTATGACGTTGGCTTCAACTACTTCTTCCAGGCCCCGACCGACGAACACGGCGGCGATCTGATCTTCTTCCAGGGCCCCGTCGCTCCGGGTGTCTACGCCCGTGCGTTCATGGAAGGTCGCATCACCGAAGACCAGATGAATAACTTCCGTCAGGAAGTCGACGGTCAGGGCCTGTCGTCCTACCCGCACCCATGGCTGATGCCTGACTTCTGGCAATTCCCGACGGTATCCATGGGGCTGGGCCCGATCCAGGCGATCTACCGGGCACGTTTCATGAAGTACCTGGAAGCCCGTGACTTCATCCCTGAAGGCAAACAAAAAGTCTGGTGTTTCCTGGGCGACGGCGAGTGCGACGAGCCGGAATCCCTGGGCGCGATCTCCCTGGCTGGCCTCGAGAAGCTCGACAACCTGATCTTTGTCATCAACTGCAACCTACAGCGCCTCGACGGCCCGGTTCGCGGCAACGGCAAGATCATCCAGGAACTCGAAGGCGTGTTCCGCGGTGCCCAGTGGAACGTGACCAAAGTCATCTGGGGCCGTTTCTGGGACCCGCTGCTGGCCAAGGACGTCGACGGCATCCTGCAACGTCGCATGGACGAAGTCATCGACGGCGAATACCAGAACTACAAAGCCAAAGACGGCGCGTTCGTGCGTGAACACTTCTTCAACTCGCCAGAACTCAAGGCGATGGTTGCTGATCTGTCCGACGACGAGATCTGGAAACTCAACCGTGGCGGCCACGACCCGTACAAGGTCTACGCGGCGTACCACGAAGCGGTCAACCACAAAGAACAACCGACTGTCATCCTGGCCAAGACCATCAAAGGTTATGGCACCGGCGCCGGCGAAGCGAAGAACACCGCGCACAACACCAAGAAAGTTGATGTTGAAAGCCTGAAGCTGTTCCGCGATCGTTTCGACATCCCGGTCAAGGACGAAGAGCTGGAAAACCTGCCGTTCTTCAAGCCGGAGCCAAACAGCGCCGAAGCCCGCTACCTGAGCGAGCGCCGCACTGCATTGGGCGGTTTCGTACCACAACGTCGTGCGCAGAGCTTCAGCGTGCCGACCCCGCCACTCGATACCCTCAAGGCCATCCTTGACGGTTCAGGCGACCGTGAAATCTCTACGACCATGGCTTTCGTGCGGATCCTCGCGCAGCTGGTCAAAGACAAAGACATCGGCCCACGCATCGTTCCGATCATCCCGGACGAAGCCCGTACCTTCGGTATGGAAGGCATGTTCCGCCAGTTGGGCATCTACTCGTCCGTCGGCCAGCTCTACGAGCCAGTCGATAAAGACCAGGTGATGTTCTACAAGGAAGACAAGAAGGGCCAGATTCTCGAAGAAGGCATCAACGAAGCAGGCGCCATGAGCTCCTTCATCGCCGCCGGTACTTCGTACTCCAGCCACAACCAGCCAATGCTGCCGTTCTACATCTTCTACTCGATGTTCGGCTTCCAGCGTATCGGCGACCTGGCATGGGCCGCCGGCGACAGCCGCACCCGTGGCTTCCTGATCGGCGGCACCGCCGGCCGGACCACGCTGAACGGCGAAGGCCTGCAACACGAAGACGGTCATAGCCATATCCTGGCCGCTACCATCCCGAACTGCCGCACCTTTGATCCAACCTACGGCTACGAGCTGGCGGTGATCATTCAGGACGGCATGAAGAAGATGACCGAAGAGCAGCAGGACGTTTTCTACTACATCACCGTGATGAACGAGTCCTACCAGCAGCCAGCCATGCCGGCCGGTGTCGAGGAAGGCATCATCAAGGGCATGTACCTGCTCGAGGAAGACACCCGCGAAGCGGCGCACCACGTTCAGCTGATGGGCTCCGGCACCATCCTGCGTGAAGTGCGTGAAGCGGCGAAGATCCTGCGTGAACAGTTCAACGTCGGCGCCGACGTGTGGAGCGTTACCAGCTTCAACGAACTGCGTCGCGACGGCCTGGCCGTTGAGCGCACCAACCGTCTGCACCCTGGCCAGAAGCCTAAGCTGAGCTATGTGGAAGAGTGCCTGAACGGCCGTAAAGGTCCGGTCATTGCCTCGACCGACTACATGAAACTGTTCGCCGAGCAGATCCGTCAGTGGGTACCGTCCAAGGAATTCAAAGTCCTGGGCACCGACGGTTTCGGCCGCAGCGACAGCCGCAAGAAACTGCGTCATTTCTTCGAAGTTGACCGTCATTTCGTGGTGTTGGCAGCCCTGGAAGCACTGGCTGACCGTGGTGACATCGAACCTAAGGTCGTGGCTGAAGCCATTGCCAAGTTCGGTATCAACCCGGAAAAACTCAACCCACTGGACTGCTGAGGAGAGATTCTGTGAGCGAACTCATTCGCGTACCTGACATCGGCAGCGGTGAAGGTGAAGTAATTGAACTGTTTGTGAAGGTCGGCGACCGTATCGAAGCCGAGCAGAGCATCCTGACGCTGGAATCGGACAAGGCGAGCATGGAAGTGCCTGCGCCGAAGGCCGGTATCGTCAAGAGCCTGAAAGTGAAGCTGGGCGATCGCCTGAAAGAAGGCGACGAGCTGCTGGAGCTGGAAGTCGAAGGTGCCGCTGCTGCTCCTGCGGCTGCAGCTGCGCCTGCTGCTGCAAAAGCAGAAGAGAAACCGACCGCTGCACCCGCGCCGGCCGCTCCTGCTGCTGCGCCTGCTGCCGCTTCGGTTCAGCAAGTGCACGTGCCGGACATCGGTTCGTCGGGCAAGGCCCAGATCATCGAGATCCAGGTCAAGGTGGGCGACACCGTCGAGGCTGATCAGTCGCTGATCACCCTGGAATCCGACAAGGCCAGCATGGAAATCCCATCGCCTACCGCTGGCGTGGTCAAGAGCATCAGCGTCAAGCTCAACGACGAAGTCGGCACTGGCGACCTGATTCTGGATCTGGAAGTGGCGGGTGCTGCGGCCCCTGCTGCTGCCGCTCCTGCGCAAGCTGCTGCGCTGGCCAAGACTGAAGTTGCTACCGCAGATGTCGCTCCTGCCCCAGCAGTGGCTACAAACGCTGAAGCTGTGCAGGCCCCTGCACCAGCGCCAAGCGGTGCCAAGGTTCACGCGGGCCCGGCTGTGCGTCAACTGGCTCGCGAGTTCGGCGTTGAGCTGAATGCTGTCGGCGCCAGTGGCCCGCACGGTCGCATCCTGAAAGAAGACGTGCAGGTTTACGTCAAAGCCATGATGCAGAAGGCCAAGGAAGCACCGGCCGCTGCTGCTGGCGCAACCGGCGGCGCGGGCATCCCGCCAATTCCGGTCGTGGACTTCAGCCGCTTCGGTGAAACCGAAGAAGTGCCGATGACTCACCTGATGCAAATCGGCGCGTCGAGCCTGCATCGCAGCTGGCTGAACATCCCGCACGTGACTCAGTTCGACTCGGCGGATATCACCGAACTCGAAGCATTCAGTAACGCTCAGAAAGCCGTTGCAGAGAAGGCTGGCGTCAAACTGACCATCCTGCCACTGCTGCTCAAATCCTGCGCGCACCTGCTCAAGGAACTGCCGGACTTCAACAGTTCGCTGGCACCAAGCGGCAAGGCGATCATTCGCAAGAAATACGTGAACATCGGCTTCGCCGTCGACACCCCGGATGGCCTGCTGGTACCGGTCATCAAGAGTGTCGACCAGAAGAGCTTGCTGCAACTGGCCGCCGAAGCCGCTTCCCTGGCTGAAAAAGCCCGGACCAAGAAGCTCTCGTCGGACGAGATGCAAGGCGCCTGCTTCACCATTTCCAGCCTCGGCCACATTGGCGGCACCGGCTTCACGCCGATCGTCAACGCGCCGGAAGTGGCGATCCTCGGTGTTTCCAAGGCATCCATCCAGCCAGTCTGGAACGGTAAAGCCTTCCAGCCGAAACTGATGCTGCCGCTGTCGCTGTCTTATGACCACCGCGTGATCAACGGCGCCGTTGCGGCCCGTTTCACCAAGCGTCTGAGCGACCTGTTGGGCGACATCCGTACGCTACTTTTATAGGGAATCTCAGACTCAATCAGAAATGAGAGGAGGTAACGAAGCGTAAGCTGCATTACCTCCGAGCGGGTTTCGACGCCGCTTTTAAAAAATGAAGGCTGGCAAACAACGTTTGCTTCCCTTACCCACATCAAAACTTGCTCGTATGAGTATTTTTGCCGATGCCCATCAATCCAATCATCACTGATCTTCTTTTGCTTGGTAACCGCCACCGGCCCCTACAAAGCAATGCGTCTTGGAACGCCGAAGAAGAATCCTGGCATGCAACGTGAGTCCGACCAGTATTTCGATCAGGACGATAATACTCTGATTGCCGATCAGATCTTAGGAGTTCTGACTGTATGACTAGCGCTACGCTGAAGCCATTCGTGAGTCAGAACCCGCTTTGTGGTTTCTTCATAGTGCGCAGAGAGAATCTCACAGGCAGCCTTGATGTTCTTGCTCAGAGCCGCGTCAAGCAGGCGCTTGTGCTCGCCCCTTACGTCGCGTGAATCACTGTCGGCGTAATGCATGGCGAGCAGACGATAACGCGCCGTCTGGTCGCGCAGCGTTGCGGCAAAACGCAACAGCCAAGATGAGCCGCAGCTGGACAATAGTGCTTTGTGAAAGGCGTCGTGGGCGATTTCCCACTCGGGCTTGAGAAGGCGCTCTGGGCCCTCGATAACCGGCAAACGATCAAGGCGATGGTGCGCCGCGAGCACCCTGCTCTCCCACTCCACATCGCCCTGACTGATCGACAATGCGAGCGCCCTGCACTCGATATGCAGACGCGTGTCCGTGATGTCACGGATCTCCTGCGCGGAAATGCGACCCACGCTGAAACCCTTCTGATCCTCCGCGTCAACAAACCCCGTTGCCGCCAATCGCGATAGCGCCTCGCGCAACGGAATCACGCCGGCTTCGTAGAAGTCCGCGAGTTCCTTGAGTCGCAACCGGCTACCGGGTACCAGCCGGCCATTGATGATGTCCTGACGAACACGCACCTCCAGCTGCGACGCCATGGTGCGCTTCTCAAGGGGCTCGCTTCTATCGGGCCATTGTTCGGGTTGATTCATGGGAAAACATCATCCTGCGACGGGTCATGGCCAAATCATACACAGGGGGCAGGATTAATAGAAAATATCTTGAAAATATATTTTTTGTTGACGTTATATTTTTATGACGTTAGCTTTTTGTCCTACAAACCGCCGTGCTCTGGTGGTCGCTCCAACCCAAACAACCACAACAAGAGGTTCACCCCATGCGATACGTTTACTTCAACCATCAGGGCCGCGCCGTACTGGGCGTACGCACCGCCGATGGCGTCAAAGTGCTGGGCGAAGAGACGCTGGAGTCCCTGCTCGAACGTGGCGTGAATCTGGCCACCTACGGTGCGAACGCACAGGGTCCCGTGGTTGAAATTGGCGAACAAGACTATCTGCCGCTGATGCGCAAACCGGGGAAGATCATTTGCGTCGGCCTCAACTATGCCGATCACACCAAAGAATCGCCCTACGCCCAGCCGGACTACCCGACACTCTTCCCGCGCTTCAACAGCAGCCTGACGGCCCACAACAAGCCGCTGATCCGTCCAAAAATATCCGACACCCTCGACTACGAAGGTGAAATGGCCGTGGTGCTGAAGAGCGGCGGTCGCCACATTTCGAAAGACCAAGCCCTGGATCACGTTGCCGGCTACGCGCTGTTTAATGAAGGTTCGGTACGCGATTACCAGTTCAAATCGCCGCAATGGACCGTCGGCAAGAATTTCGACGATACCGGCGCGTTCGGACCGGATCTGGTCACTGCCGATGAATTGCCCGCCGGTGGCAAGGGCCTGTTGCTGGAGACCCGGGTCAACGGCAAAGTCGTTCAATCCGCCAACACCAATGACATGCTCTTTGATGTAGCGACGGTCATCGCCACCCTTAGCGAAGCGGTCACCCTGGAAGCCGGCGACGTGATTGTCAGCGGTACCCCGGCCGGTGTCGGTTTCGGCATGAACCCCAAGGTCTACCTCAAGCCCGGCGACGTGGTTGAGGTGTCGATCGAAGGTATCGGCAAACTGGTCAACCCGGTCGTTGACGAAGCGTAGCGATCAGAACTGGCCATGCTGATGCAGCATGGCTCGACAACAAGAAAGCGGCCCGATGCAGGCCGCGACAGTTGGAGGAATACGTAATGACCTTGTTCGACAAGGCATTGGACGGTTCGCCCCGCCCGCTAGGGGTCCACTCGCTGGACCACTACGCCCTGGATGTGCCCTGCCTGGATACTGCCCGGGATTTCTACACCTGCTTTGGCCTGGATGTCCGCGAAGAGAACGGAGTGTTGGTGCTGCGTACCTTCGGTGATCCGCACCCGTGGGCCTACCTTCACAAAGGCCCCGGCAAAAAGCTTCGACATATCGCTTTTGGTGCTTATGCCGAGGATCTGCCCGCATTGCGAGCGCAAGTCGAGGCCGAGGGCTGCGAAGTGTCGCCGCTCGCTGATGAAGGTTTTCACTTCGCTGCCCCGGATGGCACCCAGGTCCAGGTCCGGATTGCCGACAAGGTCACGCCCGATTGCAAACCCGAAGTCAGTTTCGACAGTGCCTGCGGTGGTGAACGAGGATCACCCTATCGTCGACACGCATCGTCGGTCCGGCCGCGACGCTTGTCACACATCATGCTGTTCACCCCGGACCTTGCGCGCATCATCGCGTTTTACGAACGAGCGCTGGGCATTCGCCTGTCGGATCGCTCGGAACACGTTGTCGCCTTCATGCACACCGTGCACGGCGCAGACCATCACACCGTTGCTTTCGTGCAGTCGCAAGCCCCGGGCTTCCACCATTGCAGTTGGGACGTTGCGTCAATCAACGAAGTCGGCCTCGGCGCCATGCGCATGGCTGATCAAGGCTGGAAGCAAGGGTGGGGTTTGGGCAGGCATGTGCTGGGTTCCAACTACTTCTATTACGTGCGCGACCCGTGGGGCAGTTACTGCGAGTACTCCTGCGATATCGACTTCGTCCCGGCAGGTGTCACGTGGGAAGCCGGCAACCATCCACCAGAGGATTCATTGTACCTCTGGGGGCCGGATGTACCCGACGAATTCATCGTCAACTACGAAGCGCTATGAATCGGTCCGTTACACAAGAACAAGATTGCGGAGCAAAGAAATGAATCAACAACATTCCACCGAAATTCTGGAAGTCCCTGTATTGATCATTGGCGGAGGGCCGGCTGGCCTCGCGGCCTCGTTACTGCTGTCGCGCTACGGCATCAAGAGCTTGTTGATCAACAAGTACCGCTGGACGGCTAACAGCCCAAGGGCACACATCACCAATCAGCGCACCGTCGAAGTGTTCCGCGACGCGGGAGTAGAGCCCCAGGTTGTTGCCGCCGCTTCGCCACACGAATTGATGGCCAATAACGTGTGGGCCACCAGTTTTGCCGGGCAGGAACTGGGCCGTCTGCTGACCTGGGGCAATGCTATCGAGCGCAAGTCCGACTATGAGACGGCCAGCCCTTCCGCGATGTGCAACATCCCTCAACACCTACTTGAACCCATTATTGCCAACGAAGCGCTACGAGCCGGTAGCGAGATGCGCTTCAACAGCGAACTGCTCGACTTCACCCAGGATGCCGACGGTGTCACCGCACGCATCCTCGATCGTACCGTCGGCCATGAGTACCAGGTTCGCGCTCAGTACATGATCGGTGCTGACGGCGCACGTAGCCGAGTGATGGAACTGCTCGGAATCCCGCTAGAGGGCGAGACTGGCCTGGGTTGCGCCGTAAACGTCTGGTTGCGTGCAGACCTGCGCCGCTACTGCGAGAGCCGCCCCGGCGTTCTTTACTGGATGGTCCAGCCGGGTAACGACTATTGGGTGGGCAGCGGCACTTTCATCTGTGTAAAACCCTGGACTGAATGGGTAATGCTCTACATGTACGACCCTGCTCAGGGCGAGCCGGACCTGAGCGAAGCCGCCGTGATCGAACGCGCGCGCCGGGTCATCGGCGATGCCGACATTCCGGTCGAAGTGCTCTCCACCAGCAAGTGGCAGATCAACCATGTGGTTGCCGACCGCTACGCCCAGGGTCGGGTGTTCTGTGCGGGCGACGCCGTCCACCGTCATCCCCCAGCCAATGGTTTGGGCACCAATACCTCGGTGCAAGACGTCTACAACCTGGCGTGGAAACTCGCCATGGTGCTCAAGGGCCAGGCCGGCCCAGGCTTGCTGGACAGCTACAACTCGGAACGCCAGCCCGTCGGCCGCCAGGTCGTGGACCGGGCGATGGCCAGCGTGCGCAACATGCTGCCGATTGCCAATGCCCTGGGCTTCAAACCAGGACAGAGCGAAGAAGAAGGCTGGGCCAGCCTGGGCGAGTTGTATGCCGAAACCGAACTCGGTCGTGAGCGTCGTGCTGAGCTGAATCAGGCCATCGCCCTGCAAAACTACCAGTTCAACTGCCATGGTGTGGAACTGGGCCAGCGTTATCGCAGCTCGGCGGTCATCGACGATGGCAGCGAACAACCGGCCTATACCCGTGATCGCGAGCTGTATTACCACCCCACCACCTGGCCCGGTGCGCGACTGCCCCATGCCTGGCTTAACGATACGCAAGGGCGTCAGGTGTCGACACTGGATATCTGCGGCAAGGGTCACCTGACCCTGCTCACTGGCCATGGCGGTACGGTTTGGTGCCAGGCCGCCGAGGCGGCAGCCCGTGAATTGGGCATTGATCTGCAAGTACGGCGCATCGGTATTGGCCTGGACTATGCCGACAGCTACGGCGACTGGGCTCGCCTACGCGAGATCGAAGAGGACGGCTGCCTGTTGGTACGCCCGGACAACCACGTCGGTTGGCGCGCACAGAACGGCAAGCACGCTAACGGGGCGGTTCTGCTCGACGTGCTCAAGAGCCTTCTCGATCGCCGCTAATTCGTTACACCACCTGAACGCATGAGCTTTCTCGCGGGCCGGCAACGGCCCGCCACGGGCATCGCTCGCCCGTGAAAAAACACGCATGAAGGTTTCGGTTCACCGGCAATAACAACAATAAAAAGAGGCAGGTTATGTTGACCATCGGCAAAAAAATGCTCGGTGCGGGTTTGCTCGCCCTCGCATCCCTGCATGTGCAGGCACAAGAACAGGAAAAGAGTGAAGGCTCGCTGGTACGCAGTCTTTTCGGCCCAAGCCTGGAGCAGGATTATGGAATCAAGGTCTCTGGGCTGCTCGACATCGGTTATGTACGTAACAACCGCTCTACCCGCGATGAACGCGACGATGGCCTGAGCAACCTGCCGTTGACCGGCTATTCCGATGAAGGCCTGGAACTGGCGTCAGTCCACGTGTTTGTCGACAAACCATTGGTTGCCAATGTCATCCCCCGCGTCACACCACTGCCGGGTCCAAGCCCGGAGCAGTTTTCCTTCGGTTTCAGCATGGAAACCCTTTACGGGCGCAATGGACAGTTCGCCCGTACCTTCGGTTGGGATATGCACTGGGATGCCAATTCGCCCGGCGACGATGATCCCGACTCGGCCAAACGCCACAAGCAGAAATTCGTCGCCACGCCCAACCTGTTCGCCTCTATGTACATGCCTTACGGCCCCGGCGTCAGTGTGATAGCTGGGATCTTCGGTCCGGCCATCGGCTACGAAATTCCGCCGAACATCCGTGAGGCACGCAACCCGTTCGCCAGCAAGACCTACGCCTTTGTCACGGAGCCCAGCACCGTATCCGGCATTCTTGCCAGCACGCGTCTGTTCAATGGCGAAAGCAGTCTGCTCGGGGCCGAACTGGGAGTGGTGCAAGGCTGGAACAATTTGCGCGACAACAACCACGGCAAATCGGTGATGGGTGCCCTGCGTTGGCGTACAGCAGACATGCGCACCTGGGTCGACTATGAGTTCATGGTGGGCGACGAGGAAAACCAAAACATCGACGACGTGCAAGCACCCACTGCACGGCTGATTTCGCCCCACGGTCAACTTCGCCAACAGCATTCGCTGAACGGTTGGCACGCCTTTGATTCGCAATGGTCGATGGGTGCCGAGTTGGTTTACGGCCGGCAGTCCGGCGACGGCAAGGTCGACACCGTGGACATCGTCACCGGACCGGGTTTCGACGGGGCTTCCTGGTGGGGCGTCAACAGCGTTCTGACCTACCAGCCGCGCCCCGATCTGGCGTTCTCGCTACGGGGCGAACACTTCCGTGACCATGACGGTTTCGTGCTGTTCCCGACCAGCACTGCGCGAGGCGATTTCAACGCCATGACCGTCGGTTTTCGCTGGGACGTTAGCAAAAACGTCAGCCTGCGTCCCGAGTTGCGCTACGACTGGTTCGAACCCCTTGAGCACGATCGCATCTACGGCAACGGCCGCGACCGCACGCAAATGACCGGGCTGGTCGAGGCCCTGGTTTATTTCTGACCTATCCATTGTGCGTCGACTTCATCGGCGCCCTGTCCACCCATGCCCGCAAGGGCGGAGAAATGCCATGAATAACAAGAAATGGGATTCGGCTTACGAATGGAAAGCCGTCGCGCTACTCGCGCTGGGCTTCGGCCTGGTCGGCCTGGATCGCTTCATCATTCTGCCGCTGTTCCCAGTGATGATGCGTGACCTCAACCTCAACTATCAGGACCTGGGCAACATCTCTGCCGTGCTGGCCCTCGCCTGGGGAATTTCTTCGATCTTCATGGGGCGATTGTCCGACCGGATCGGTCGGCGCAAGGTGATCATTCCTTCTGTGATCATGTTTTCGTTACTGGCCGGATTGTCTGGCCTGGCGACGAGTGTCGGTGCACTGCTGCTGATCCGCGCGGTCATGGGCGTCGCCGAGGGGGCCTTCACCCCGACTTCTATTGCCGCCACCGCCGAGGCGTCCCATCCTCGTCGACTGGGGATGAACATCGGTATCCAGCAAGCCTTCTTTCCCCTACTGGGGCTCGGTCTGGCGCCAATTGTCGCGACCCAATTGCTGCTGGTCGTGCCGTCCTGGCGCTGGGTGTTCGTGTTGGTGTCAGTCCCGGGATTTCTGATCGCCTGGGCGCTGTACCGTGTATTGCGCGAACCCCGCGCGACTGCACCGGCGGTGCGACACGTAGAAGTGCCCAGCACTCGCTGGACGACGGTGCTGCGCCAAGGCAATGTGTTACTCAACATCGCTTGCATGTTCTGCATGCTGACGTGCTTGTTCGTCAGCTCGGTCATGCTGCCGAACTACCTGACTGACTACCTGCACATGGGTATGCAGCAGATGGGGTTCGTCATGTCGGCCATCGGCTTCGGTGGATTCTTCGGCATGGTAGTAATGCCCACCCTCTCCGACCGACTGGGGCGCAAACCGGTGGCACTGCTTTCTTGCCTCGCCACCGGCTTGGCACTTTGGCTGATGATCCAAACGGGAGCCGAGCCAGTAAAACTGTTCCTGCTGCTGTTCGCGACCACCTTCTTCAACTTCAGCATGATCTGCCTGACAGTCGGCCCACTCACCAGCGAGTCAGTGCCGCCGGCCCTGGTCTCCACGGCCACGGGCCTGGTCGTAGGCATTGGTGAGGTGTTCGGTGGCGGTGTTGCACCAGCACTGGCTGGTTACATTGCACAGCATCACGGTATCGAAAACACGCTCTACCTGGCATTGAGCGGCGCGGTGCTGGGCTTGCTCGTAGCATTGTTCCTGTGCGAAACGGCGCCTCGCCACGTCTTGTTGAAAACCAAGGACAACGTAGAAGCGGCATAGTCGGGATGCATCATTCTCTGGTCATAGCGAAAGCATATCTCACTCCTTACAAGGAGAAGACAGGACGCCGGTATGGAATATACGCACTTGACACAAAGTAGATTCCGAGTCAGGCACAGGAAGTGTGTATGCCATCGCCCTGCGCCACAAACGACGAGCGATGTTTAACTCTTTTTTTGTATCAATGGTTTATAGGCAGCCGCCAAAAGCGGCTGCCTCATTTAAGCCGACGTAAGATAAAAGGCAGGTTGAAGTCGATTAAACATGCTTCTCATTTATGAAGGATCACGAGCCTCTTCCTATCATTTCCGACAAGTTAGGGCAGCCCCCTTTATCTCGGCTCCACTGGCGGTTTCCTTGCCGTCCGCCACAGCCATGCTGTCAGCCCCCAGAACCGCAGCCTCATTAAAGGCCATACGTAATGTTTCGTCCGGGTCTGAACCCTGAACGGTGAACATCTTGATTAGGCTGCATTGATCCGATGATGATGCCGTGACCAAATTAACGTTAAAACCTTTTTCAGTTAGCTGAGTAGAGCACGCAGAGATTGTGACCATTGCGATAAGTGTTAGTGTCACTGAGAACGGATTATACATAGCTTACTCTTTCCCTTTTGAGGGTATTCAAACTCGAGTTGAGAAAATCGATACCGCCGAATAAGGGAGCATTAAAATGCGTGGAGATAACGTAGCGTCAGCTGTGTTCCCTGCGAGCGGTTTTCAGCACCGTTTTCAAAGTAGAGGTTGGCGAAAATCGTTTGTGCTCTTTGCCGATACATCACACCCGGCCCAATGCCCACGACTTGTTCCCGAGAATTTGTTTGCCGATGACCATCGATCCGGTCATCACTGATCTGCTTAAGCTGGTAGCCAGCCACCCCTATCCGCCAGGTGTCAGACACCGCATAAGACACCGCCAGATTGCTGTGGATCGCCTCACCCGGCTGGATATTGTCTGCCTTTAATACAGACGCCGGATCGTTGTTGCGACTGGACCATGCATAATGGAACCGGCCACTCACTTCCAGGCGATCAGTCAGTTCCCAGGTGAACACGTAATGTGGGTTGAACACCCAGACATTGCTGCCAGTGTTGATATCCGAATCAGCGCTGTAGGACCCCGTCGGCAACGAAAAAACAAAATTCAACCGTTGCCAGTAAGGCCTGCCGAGTACCGAGCGCGGCGCCCACTGCAACAGCAGCGGACTGATGACCATGTCGCCCTGCCGAGTTCGACTACCGTCGGGCCCCTGGTCGATATCCAGGTCCAGATGCACTATCGGCAACAGCACCTCTGCCCCATAGCTGGCCCCCAGAAAAGTGTTGGAACTGAAGTAGGCAAAATGCGGAAGCACGGTAGTGCTACGAACTTTTTGCGTTCCCGGCAGAGAATGGCCTTGAGCATCACGCGCCGAGTTGCTGCGATAGATTTGCGCGGGCAATTCGAAGAGCATTCCCGGACCCGCCACACCATCCATGAAGCTCGCGTTGCCCAATGCCAAAGGCGGTAAGCTGACGCGATCGGCCTTGCTCGGTGAGCAGATGAACACCGAGCTAATGCCGATGGCCCGGATTAACCTTGCCTGTTGGCGCATGTCATACCTTCCTACGTTGCGGGCTAAAAAATACTGAACGGATAATCGACAATCACCCGGTACTCATCGGCATTCGAATTGCCTCGGGTATTGCCCGGGGCCGTGTAGCCGTCGCCCGAGCGGTGAGCCGCCCAACGCAGGGTCAGGTTTAACCCCTTGGCCTTGCCGTCGGGCACCGCGTAACGCAGGGCCACATCCCGTTCCCAATGGTGTGCATCTTTTCCGGAAGCGTTGTAGATGTAGCCATACCCTTGACTGGCGGGATCCACGCGAGTCAGGTCGGCTTCGCCGCGGGTATAGGAAGCGCTGAACTGGACATTCGGTGCATCCACAAATTTCAGGCTGGTCTGATACTGCAGCTTCCAGGACTTTTCTCCCGGCCCGTTGAAGTCGGCGTACTGCTGAGAGTTGCTCAGGTAAAGGAACGTCCGGTCATCCTGGACCATATAGTCAAACGGTGTATTACCGTCGATTTTTTGCAGACCCAGGGTCAGGCTCTGGCCAGCGCCAGAGAGCGTCAGACCACCACTGTAGGTGTCATTGTCGATCCGTCCGAACTGACTATGACCCTGATCGCGGGTTTTGAAATAGTGCAGATACGGCGTCAACGTCAATGTTTGGGTCAACTTCAGTGGCCAGCTAACGCCTGCGTAGTACTGATTCCAGATGTCGCTCAATTGTCCGCCATAGACCGTCAGGGTGATAGCGCCCGGTACGCTGTAAACACCGCCCGCCCAAGTCATATTCGGGCTTTCACGGTCGGCGGGCACCCCCGCTTTGTTGCTGGAGCCGTAGCTGGTCGTCAGATGACTCTGGCCACTTTGATTGCGCAGCCGTGTGGAGTCGACCCAGCCGGCATCGAGGGTCAGGTCTGGAACGCTGTAGTTTTTTAACGCCACACCGCGAAAGGTCTGGGGAAACACCCGGCTAACCCCACTGGCAATCACCGGGTTCTCCAAGTATTGATCGCCGGCCTGGACCAGGCTGTCAAAGCCCCTGAATTTCAATGCGGCTCCCGCCGCGGAGAATTCCGACTCCGGCTCTTTTTTTGAATTCAGCGGGAGTAGCCCGGCACCGCCGCTGCCTCCTCCGCCGTCAAGCTTCAGTCCATAAAACCCGTGTACATCGACACCGACGCCGATGGGTGTGTCGGTGTAGCCGGAGCGAAAGGACAGATAGGCACCCTGTACCCACTCCCGCTGGTCGAGCCTGGCCGGAGTGTCGTGGTTATCACGGCTGAAATAGTAGTTGCGTAACAATCCGTTGAGCGACGAGCCACTGACAAATCCGGCCGGCACCCCCATTTCAGCCTTTTGTCGATCATTGATTCCACTACTGAGGTTATCCCGTTGGCCCAGCGAGTTGTCCGCATAGGTATTCCCCATCGCCAGCGATACTCCAAGCGAAACAGAGATTCCCAGCAGTCGTTTCAACGTCTCGGCCATCATCGTGACTCCCGCTCATTGTTGATATTTTCGAGCACGGTAACCGTGGCAGTGGTGCCTGCGCGCAAGCGCCCCTTGCCCGCATATTGGGGATCGATCTGAATCCGCACGGGAACCCGCTGCGCCAGTTTGACCCAGGTGTAGCTGGGGTTGATGTTGGCCAGCAATCGACTGCCAGGGGAGTTCTCCCGATCAGTGATGGCGAAGGCAATGCTCTGCACGACACCACCGAACGTCTCGCCACTCATCAACTGAATCCGCACCGGGCGGCCCTCCTCGATCCTCGGCAGCTTGGTTTCTTCGAAGTAGCCACTGAGATAAAATGATTCACTGTCGACCAGCGCCAACAGCGCACTGCCACCACTGGCGAAATCGCCCTCGCGGGTCAGCAGATTCGTCACATAGCCACTGACCGGTGCCACCACCCGGGTCCGTTGCAGGTCAAGCTCGGCCTGGGACAAAGCGGCAATGGCCAGCTGCACATTGGCTTGCGCCAAACCAAGGTTGGCCTGGTTTCTCAATAGTTCAGCTTGAGCCACCGCCACTTCGGTACTGGACTTTTCCCACTCTTCGCCGGAGATCGCGAAACCCTGTTTGAGGGTCCGTCGCCTGCGTTCTTCGCTCTGGCGTTGTTTGAGTAAAGCCTCACTGGAAATGATTGATGCCTGCGACTGGCCCTGAGTGGCTTTCGCCACTTCGACTGAACGCTTCGCGTGTTCGACCGCCAGTGCGTAGCGCGCCGGGTCGATTTCCAGTAGCAACTGGCCCTTCTGCACATGCTGATTGTCCTGCACCTGCAAGCTGACGATACGTCCCGAGACGTCGGCGGACAGCGTCACCACATCGGCACGCACCCGCGCATCACGAGTCCAGGGCGATCGAGTGTAATGCTCCCAAGCAAACCAACCGAGCAGAACCGCCAACCCTACAACGGCCAAAGTCACCAGTTGTGCAACGGTTTTCTTCAGACTCATGAGACACCCATCAGCAAAATCACCACCGCACACACGCAGGCATAGAGTGCCCCCTCAAATAACGCTTCATGCCAGACGAACTTCAGCAAACCGATCCTCCGTGCGCACCAATCCAGCAGCAGAAAAATCGGTAACGCCAATAACAGGGCCTGAGCAATAGGCGGCAAGTAGACGCCGCCCAGCTCGAAATCAATGGGCAAGGATCGGTACTCCTGCGTCCGAGGGTTGAAGAAATTCGCGATAACGTTCAATGAACGAGGCCACGATCAACAGCGCGACGCGAATGCGGAACACCGACCACAAGTGTTCGTGACCTGACGCCAGCTCGCCGGAATGCAACTGATCCAGTTCTTCTCCGAGGCGGCGTAACTCATCCGTCAGTTCGTCGAAATCAATGCCTGGTCTATCCGCGACGTAGCGACCGGTTTGGCGCAGGATCGACTGCAAACGGTCTTTGACCTGCGGACTCAACAGCGCATTGTCCTGACTTTGCTGTTTCAGCTGATTGAGGGCTACGCCCAGCGCCATGCACGCCAGGCTGACTTCATACAACTGATTGCTGCGAGGGTCATTGGCCGCTGGCAATAACCCCAGCATCATTGTCAGGCGATCGACCATGCGACTTTCAAAGGCAAACTGCTGTTCGTCGACGGCCGACGTCTTGAGCAGCAGATAAACCTGCTCACGGGTCTCCCGGAACAGCCGGTAGATGCGCTGCACCGGATTGAAGGGAAACACCCAGGAATACACCAGCAACGACAGCACCCCGGCACAGACATAAGCCCCGGTGAATTCGAACCACTGGGTCGCGGTATTTTGCCAAGTCCCAATGTTCTGTGGGCCGACCATCAGGAAGGTCGACAGTCCAAGGCCCATGCCGATTCCCGCGGTCGTCGGACTGGCCAGCCCGACCGCGATCACGTAAAGCAGCGGCACCAGGATCAACGCCAGCATTTCGAAGTCGCCAATCGCAGGCACCAACATGAACTGATAAATCGCTGAAACAACCAGTGCTAAGCCCAAACCTCGGACATAGTTTTGGCTGGCGAGTAGCGGACGCGGAAAGGTCGCCATCAACGAGCACAAAATGCCCACCAGAATCATCCCGGCACGGGCGCCGTCCCAGCCGGTTTCGATCCAGATCAACCCGGACACCAGCAATGCGATAAACGCACGAGTCCCGTTCATCGCGGCCAGGCGAAGGTCCAAATGCAACGGGTTACTACGAGCCTGCTGATAGACACAGTTGGCCTCACGGCCGCTCTGAATAGCGTCACTCAGTTCAAGAATTTCCTCTAGCTGTTGCAGCAGGCGCGCTTGCTCCCAGCGTAACGCCCACGCTAGTGAACGTAGGGTGGCCGGCATGTTTTCGCTCAGCTGTTCGGCCTGTTCCGCCAGGTGATCAAAACGTTGCTGGAGTATCTTGAATTGATGCCGGGCGTCACTGGACAGCGAGCGGCCCTGCCTGGCCAATTCGTCGAGAAACAGCAGTTCATCTTCACGCAAACGCTGAATATGCTCAGGAAATTCACCCTCCCAGCGTTCACCGATCAATGTGCGTTGATGCCGTAACACGGTCAGGCGTGAGGTCAACAACACCAACTGATTGCCCAGCAGTTGCACCAGACTGTTGGCACTGCGCAAACGCGGTGCATCGAAGTACAGATGCCGACGCAAGCCCTCCAGCGCACTGATCTCCCCCAGCAGTTGCAACTGGCGCTTATGAAAATCTGCTTCGCTTTCCTCGGTACGGATCACCGCCGCCGCGTGTTGCGCCATCAGCTTCAGCACCTGATCAACCTTGGCAAAGTAACCCCGAGCCACCGCCTCCGGCCGCGCCGTCAACAGGCTGACCACGCACACACAGGCGACAGCCAGCAGCGTCTCGGTGATCCGGGTAATGGCTAGCATTAAGGTGTTGTCCTGTTCGGGGACCGCCAGCAAGGCAACTACCACCGCCGTGAAGCCACTGAGTACAAAAGCGTGGGAGCTGGTGTAGCGCAGCAGGGTGCCCCCGGCGGTACACAACGCCAACCACAGCGCCAATGTGACAATGAACGGCAGTGGTGCCTGGGGAAAAACCGCCATGATCAGCACCGCCACCACAGCGCCCACCGTGGTGCCAATGACCTGCGAGAAGCTGCGTTGCAGGGCCATGCCCCCTAGGGGCTGGCTGACGATGATCACCGCCATGACCGACCACTTAGGCTGATCAAGGTCAAAGATGAACGCCAGGTACAAGGTCAGCAGGCCGGCGGCGACAGTGCGCAAGGCAAACAGCAGCCCCGCAAGACCGGGGTTAAAAACAACCTTGAAATAATTAATCAGGGGTTGCATTGGGAAGCTCTGTCGTCGAGCATCTCAGGCATTACCATGGTAACCGCGGGGCGACCAAACGTTCTCCGTCAAACCCCTCTACGTCACCGAAGCGCTCAAGGTCCCGGCTGTTCCAGGCCTCAAGGGCCTTGCCGATTTCCTCCTTGCTGTGGCCGACGAAGTTCCACCACAGCTGTATTTCCTCGGCAAACGGTTCGCCCCCCAGCAGCAAGGCACGCGAGACCTGAGTGGATGACAACTCAATCTCACTGAGGCCACGCCCCAGGTAAGCCAGCTCATTGCGGGCAAAGGTCTGGCCGTTGATGGTGTAAGCGCCCTCCAGCGGCAAGATGCCGTACTCGAATCGCGGATCCACAGACAATCGAATCGAGGCTGCCCCCTGACTCGCCAGGTCCATTCCCACCAGTGGCGAAAAAATGCGGCTGGGGGCGGTGCGGCCGGCGAAACTCCCGGCCAGCAGGGTGATCGTTACCCCCCCGTCATCCCAGACTGGCAAGTCTGGATAATGATCGAACGCCGGAGCGCAGTTCTCGTCAGCTTCCGGTAAGGCAATCCATAGCTGCGCGGCGTGCAGATGGTGCTCGTCAGGCAGCGACTCTTCTGTATGGGTGATACCCCGTCCGGCCGTCATCAAGTTGACCTGACCCGGGCGAATGACCTGGACGTTGCCCAGGCTGTCGCGGTGCAGCACTTTACCCTTGATCATCCAGGTGAAAGTCTGCAAGCCAATATGCGGATGGGGGCCGACGCGCAGACCGGCTTTTTTTTCAAACACCGCTGGACCGGCATGGTCGAGAAAACACCAGGCGCCAATCATCCGTCGCTGCGCTGAGGGCAGTAATCGGTTGACCGTGATCCCACCACCGACTTCGGCGGAGCGCGCCGTGACTCTCTGAATCGCTCTAATGCCCTCTTCCACCGGACAGCCCGATGACGTGGACAACTGACATTGGGGCTCTTGATTGCTCATTGTTACCTCTCTTGCGGCCAAGCTTTGTGCTTGATGACCCAGACATAAAAAGCCTCAAGCAGACCGCGCAATTGTTCGCGTGTGCGCTCATCCATCAACTGCCCCTGAGCATCGAAAAGCGCCGGGGCACCCGCGATCATGACCTCTGGCCGATTCATCATGTGTACATCGAGAAACACCATGCTTTGGCGTAAGTGATACTGCGCACGGGCAGTTCCGAAGCGTCCGGCACTGGCCCCGAACACCGCGGCCGGCTTGCCGGCAAAGGGTTGTTCGGGTGGACGGGAGGCCCAGTCGATGGCATTTTTCAGCACACTAGGAACCGAGTAGTTGTATTCCGGTGTGGTCCACAGCAAGGCATCGGCCGCTCGGATCTGCTGGCGAAAACGCTCGACCGCCGGGGGAAAACCGAGAGCGAAAACATCTTCGTTGTACTGCGGGATCTCGGCGATGTCCCCATCTCGATGTGCATGCCGGCAGGCGCAAGACCTATCGCCTCGCGCAAAGCGGCCGTGTTGTAGGAGCCGCGGCGCAGACTGCCGGAGACCCCCAGGACCTTGATTTCGGGAAGATTCGCCATGACCGCGCTCCTCACTCGGCCAGTTGGCTGCTGATGAGGATTTCGCCGCTCAAGACCTTGTGGATGGGGCAGGCGTTGGCAACCTCCAGCAACCGCAAGCGCTGCTCGTGGCTCAGCGCACCCGTCAAGTGGATGTCTCGACCGATGTGAGTCTGCGCATCATGGGTGATGCGCTCCCGCAGAATGCTCAGCTTAACGTCAACCTCCTCAAGCGGAATTCCCTTGCGCTGTGCGTACATGGCAACGGTGATCGACGTACAGGCACCAAGGGCCGACAACAGCAATTGATGCGGCGAGGGTCCAGTGTCTCCGCCGCCGAGTGTTTGCGGCACATCGCTGGCCCATGCATGCAAGCCATCCGATAACTTCACCTGGAAGGCAGTGCCCTCGAAGGAAGCGCGGATCGTTGATTCGCTCATTGAAAACTCCTATTCGTGTTGCTGGCGGCTGTGACCGATGAACCTATTGACAGGCAAAGCCCATCGCCAAAGCCATCCGGATTACCGCGTACCTTCCTTGAGACCCAGCAGTTGCCATTCCCAACGTAAACCTTGACCAAAAGCACCACCCAACTCAGCAAAGAGCTTGGCCACATCACCGGCAGTTTCTTCGCGGGACCAGTCACGTTGCAGCTCACTGACATAGACGGCTGTGGTCAGTGGCCGGGCGCCGGCTTGCACCATCCGTTGTACGCCTCGCTCATGGCCTTCTGCACTCCCCCCTCCAGCGGCATCAGTAACGATATAAACCTCGTAACCTTCGGCAAGGGTGCTCAACACGGCAAGACTTAGACAGACTTCCGTCCACAAACCTGCAATTACCAGTTTTTTCTTGCCGGTCTTCGAGACCCATTCGCGCACCCGCGGATCGTCCCAAGAGTTGAGGCCGGTGCGATCGATTGGCTTCTGCTCAGGAAACACCGCTTGCAGTTCCTGGAAAATTTCCTGGCGTTCAGCAAAGGCAGTAGTCAACAACGTCGGGACATTGAATATCTTTGCGCCTTTGGCCAGCATCGTGGTGTTACTGACCACCGTTTCTGCGGGATGAGAGCGCACGGCCAACAGTTGCAAGTACTGGTGGTCAATCAGCAAAAGGGCATGGTTATCCGCAGTTAGTAAGGTGTCGTCTCGCTGGATATTTGAGTTAGTCATAACGGTTCTCCGTGATCGCGTGTCGGTGTGCTCAGAGGCTGTTGGTACTGCGACAGCCCCTGAGCCTTGGCTTACTTATCCGTGGTCAGTTTGGTGTAGCTGGTGATCAGGTTGCGATAGTCGGGAATGTGGTTGGAGAACAGCGTGCCCAGCCCTTCGATGTCGTTGCGCCAGTCGCGGTGCAGCTCGCAGGCCAGACCGAACCAGGTCATCAATTGTGCACCGGCAGACGACATGCGGTTCCATGCAGAATCACGGGTCAGGGCATTGAAGGTGCCCGAGGCGTCGGTCACCACAAACACCTCAAAACCCGCCTCGATCGCCGACAGCGCCGGGAACGCCACGCAGACTTCGGTCACCACCCCGGCAATGATCAGTTGCTTCTTGCCGGTAGCCTTGATGGCTTTGACAAAGTCCTCGTTGTCCCAAGCGTTGATTTGACCTGGCCGCGCAATATAAGGGGCGTCCGGGAACAAGGCTTTCAACTCCGGCACCAGCGGGCCGTTGGGGCCGGTTTCAAAGCTGGTGGTGAGAATGGTCGGCAGTTTGAAGTACTTGGCCAGATCGGCCAGCGCCAGCACGTTGTTCTTGAACTTGTCCGGGTCGATGTCGCGTACCAGCGACAACAGGCCGGTCTGATGGTCGACCAACAACACGGCCGCTTGATCTTTATCGAGACGTTTATAGGCAGTGGACATTTTCATTCTCCAGGTGAACAACGGAAGCCCCGATGGCTTCCACTGATGAGGGACACTCCCCCGTGTTGGGCTCGGTTACTTGCGCTGGGAGTCCAGCACTTCATGGTTACTCACTACAGCTTGAGCCTTCATGTAACTTTCGATCAGCAACTGATAGGCCGGGAAAATCTTGGTGTAAACCTCAGCCCATTGTTGTGCATCGTCGCGGTTCCAGGATTTTTGTAACTCAGACGCAACAGCACCGGTATCCATCGGGACTACACCCGCCTGCACCACTCGGGCGAGCGTAATTTCCTGCGCCATCTTGGTGTAGGTGCCGGAGGCATCGACCACCGCAAAGACCTGATAACCGTCATAGACGGCGCTGATGGACGGGAAGGCCATGCAGACGCTGGTGATGGTGCCGGCGATGATGAGCTGTTTCTTGCCCGTGGCCTTCACTGCGGCGACGAATTCCGGGTTGTCCCAAGCATTGATTTCACCCTTGCGCGCCACGTATTGGGCGTGTGGGGCGTTTTCATGAATTTCGGGGATCAACGGGCCGTTTGGGCCTTGTGGCACTGAGGCGGTGGTGATGACCGGAATCTTGGCCAACGACGCCATCTTGGCCAACGCCGCGGCGCGCAGGCGTAGTTCGGGCATCGGCATATCGCCCACTGTCTGGAACAGACCACTCTGGTGGTCGATCAGCAGCATGGCGACATTGGATGGGTCGATGACCGGTCTCTGGTTGTTGAAATTAGCCGGGGTACTCATGACGTTCTCCTGTGAGAAAAGACGGCGTAGCCGCCGACGGGTTTCGTAATGTCAACCAATGGCACTACGAAATGGTTAGGGGGTAATCTGTCCAAAGTGGCCGCTGTTGAAGTCTGTGATGGCCTGGACTATTTCTGCTTGGGTATTCATGACAAACGGACCATGGCTAACGATGGGTTCATCGATGGGCTCTCCACAGAGCAGGACCAGTTTTGAGTCGCTACTGGCCTCCAGCAACAGCTTGACTCCATCAGGGTCAAGCAGCGCCACCTGTGCCTCCTGCAAAACTGCACTGCCATTCACCTCAACCCCCCCACTGAGCAGGACGATTGCACAGGTGAAGCCAGCTCTTAATTGCAGGGAAATGCTCTTGCCTGCGTTCAGACGTATGTCCCATACATCCATGGGGGTGAAGGTCAGCGCGGGGCCTTTACGCCCGGCGTACTCACCGGCAATCACGCGCACTAAACCGGCATCGTGAGGTAGGCTGACTTGCACTATGTCGCGGTTCAAAATCGTCTGATATCGAGGCGCAGACATCTTGTCTTTTGCGGGTAGATTCACCCACAACTGCACCATCTCCAATGTTCCACCAGCGTGACTGAATTCTGGTGAGTGGTACTCCTCATGAAGGATGCCCGACGCTGCTGACATCCACTGCACATCGCCTGGTCCTATCTTGCCGCCAGCGCCAGTGGAATCCCGATGCTCGAGTTCACCTTTATAGACAATGGTGACCGTCTCAAAACCTCGGTGCGGATGTTGACCGACTCCACGCCGGTGCGGTGAAGGCGGGAAATCCGCAGGTCCTGCGTAGTCGAACAACAGGAACGGGCTGATATGACGGCCCAGCGTGTCATATGTGAAAAGCGAGCGGACCGGAAACCCATCCCCTACCCAATGCCGATTGGGGCTGCTGTAAATGCCCAGAATTTTCTTCATGTTGCATCGCCTACCAAAGACCCGAGCGAATCACCTTAGTCGTGGAGGTTGGATGCCGGTAGTGGCTGGATTAGACTTCACAGTCTCAAATATGGAACGATAGGGGCCACGAGTGATTGATCTCAATGAACTCTTTTTGTACGCAAAAGTGGTTGAACATGCCGGCTTCGCTCCCGCAGGCCGCGCCCTCAACATGCCAAAATCCACCTTGAGTCGACGGGTCAGTCAACTAGAGATGCGGCTGGGTGTGCGCCTTATTCAGCGCTCTACAAGGCAATTCCAAGTGACCGATATCGGTCAGGCTTATTACCGCCATTGCGTGGCCATGATGGCGGAAGCTGAGTCGGCGGAAGATGTCATTGAACAGAGCCGGTCGGAACCCCGAGGCGTTATTCGCCTGTGCTGCACCACTCCACTACTGAACTTCTGGGTGGCCCCATTACTAGGCGAGTTCATGGAGCAATGCCCATCAGTGGAACTCTATGTGAAGAGTTTCAACCGTCGTGTTGACGTTATCAGCGAGGGATATGACATTTCCTTGAGCTTATGTTTTCCTCCATTGGAAAGTAGCGAATTGGTGATGAAAGTCCTGGCCAGAAGTCCACAGGTACTGGTTGCCAACCCTATTTTTGTGCAACGCTACCCGCTGTTGATGGTACCGGCGGATTTGGTGGATCTTCCGAGTATTCATTGGGGAGCGCCTCAACCGCACTACAACTGGCACCTGAATGATCCCAACGGGGCCACCGCCCAAATCAGCCATGTTCCGCGCTTGGTCAGCGACGATATGGCGGTACTCAAAAGTGCAGTGAGTCGGGGGGTGGGCATCGCTAGCATGCCGCTAGCCGTGGTCAGGGAAGAAATCTCCGACGGTCGTTTGTTAACGCTTATCCCACAATGGAGGCCAGATGAAGGTGTAATCACCGCAGTCTTTCCCTCTCGACGAGGTCTACTGCCTTCCGTGCGCGCCCTAATCGACTTTCTTGCAAATTCATTTGAAAGGCAGGAGAGGCAGGGATCTTAGCGCCTCGCCAGTCGTTTGGGGTTACGGTCACCTAGTCGGTCGCTTGCTGTTTTTCGCCATTCACACCTGATAAAAACTGCACACAAAGAACGTCAGTCCCACGTTTAGCTTGTGCACTGCCTGTGCGGTTTTCGGTTGCGTCCTTGCCGAAGTGCCGCAACAGCTCATACGACGTCCTTGTGCCAATCGACAACTTCCGGAATGCGAAGAGCTAACTACTTCCCAACGTCGGTCAAACCAGATGGGACGGGTATATCTGGAGCACTATCTGAATCTGTATCGCAATTCGATGGGCGATCAAAGTAACGCTCTTCGCGGGTTATTGGCCGATAGTATCGAATCGGGACCGCAGAATTGGCCCCCCGCCCTGCTCGAGAAATTCAATCATCTGCGCGGCTACGATGCGACACCATGGCTACCGACTTTTGCCGGTTTTGTGATTGAAAGCTCTGAAGCCAGTGATCGATTTCTCTGGGATTGGCGACGCACCATCACGCAATTGGTGTCCAGCGAGTATTTCCAGACGCTCGCAGATGTGGCGCATGAACGAGGTTTGAAGCTTTACAGCGAAGCACTCGAAGATAACCGCCCACAGTTAGGTGAAGACATAAGCATGCGAGGTCGCGCCGATGTCCCGATGGGTGCGATGTGGGTACTGCCCCAGACGGTGAGGGTCGTCCGACCTACTTAGCAGATGTAATGGGGCTGCATCGGCAGCACACTTATATGGGCGCAAACAAGTCGGCGCCGAGAGGTTTGGAGCATTCCTGCAGCCTTGGGCGTTCAGTCCACGGGATCTCAAACGCACAGCGGACCTGGCTATGCCGCTAGGGGTAAACTTGTTCAATATCCACACATCGCCCCATCAACCTTTGGAGGTAAAGCCAGGAATAGGACTAGCCCCGTTCCTAGGTCAATACTTCAGCCGACATGAAACATGGGCAGAAAATGCAAGACCTTGGATCGACTACCTCGCCCGCAGTTCCTATTGCTGCCATTCGCGACGGACAGCCAGTAGCTGACGTTCAGGAGTCGGTATTTCGTTTCTCTGCACTATCCCGATAGAATTCCAGAAGATCCTCACGAGCCGATAGGGACAAGGCTTCGTTCGCTTGGCAACGAAGAGTCGATGCACGCAATCCAAACTGGATGACGATAACGTCTCGTTCCTGTCCGCTCCGATTAGGGTTGCTACCGTGCAGAATCGTGGAATGCAGTGCCAGAGCAGCGCCGGCTGCCACATCAGGACATATTTTTCGATATCAGTGTTGATTGTAGGTGAGAGCCCGGTACAACCGCTGTGCCTCCATAGCGGTCATTGGGGAGAGATGCAACGAGATGTGACTCCAACCTCCCATACCGTGGATCAGTAACTAATATTAATAAGCTAGATTCCACTCATCAGACCTTGATCTGGAAGCTCAGCTGGGCCGAATTGCCCATTCACAAGAATCCGATTCTTAGCTTTAGTGTGATAGTTAATTGATAAAGTAACGTCACCAATTTTTTTGGTGACGCTACTTCGTCAGAAAAAGGTCAATTCCTATTGTGCCTAAATCACAAATCGCGAAATCATAGTGTTAAGATTAACTGCCAGGCGTGTTAACTCATGGCTTGCCGCGTTAGCTTGGTTGGCTCCAGCTGCCGATTGGATAGATAGATCCCGAATTGTTACCAAGTTTCGATCTATTTCTCTGGACACTTGAGCTTGTTGTTCAGAAGCACTTGCGATTACCAAGTTGCGCTCATTTATTTGGTAAATTGAATCGGCTATTTGCTTCAGTGCCTCGCCCGCATCACGCGCTAAAATCAATGTCGACTGGGTTCGATTAGCATTTAGAAACATAGACTGCACTGCCTCATTGGTGCCGTTTTGAATACCGACAACCATATTTTCAATTTCTTCTGTCGATTGTGCTGTACGATGCGCCAATGCTCGGACTTCATCGGCAACTACTGCGAAACCTCTTCCCGCCTCACCTGCACGAGCTGCTTCGATAGCAGCGTTTAGCGCAAGTAAATTGGTTTGCTCAGCAATCGAGCGGATAACGTCCAGTACTCTTCCGATATCACGACCTTGAGACGCAAGCCCTTCAACCAAAGCAGACGTCGACTGCACATCTCGTGTCATGGCTTGAATGGCCTCCACTGTCTCAACAACTTTATTACGTCCGTGAAGTGCAATTTGATTGGATTTTTCTGAGGCCTCTGAGGTAGAAGTAGCATTTCGAGCGACCTCTTCGACTGCAGCAGTCATCTCATTGACCGCAGTGGCAGCCTGCTCTATCTCATTATTTTGCTGATGCACGCCCTCGGTGGCGTCGTCCGCGAGGGTGGTCAATTGCTCGGCAGCCGAGGCCAGTTGTATGGCAGAGCCAGAAATCTCCTCAATAGTCGCTTTCAGTTTTTTTTGCATGATTGCTAACGAAGCTAAAAGCTTTGCAGGTTCGTCTTTGCCGACAACCTGTATGGGTATTGTCAGGTTTCCGTCGGCAATGTCGTCGGCGGCTCGGACGGCAAGGGCAAGAGGTTTGACGATGCTGCGGGTAAGCAGCAATGCCAACAAAATGGTCAACAGAGCGGCCACAATGGATGTGCCAACGATCGCAAAATATGCCCTTTCATACTGCTCGCCAGCGACTTTCGAAGAGTCTTTAGCTGCGTTTTGGTTTATTACTATCAATCGTCCCAAATATCTCGCCAGGGACTCAGAAGTGCTTTCCATCTGGCCACTTACTAGGGAGTTCAATCTGTCGATGCTGCCTTGCCTGGACAATTCAAGTGCCTGGTTCTGCAAGAAAATATAGGTTTCAAACTCGGTATTAAACCGTGCAAATACTGCTTTTTCTTCAATCTGAGTAGGGGTCGAACCATAAGAATTTTTTGCCTCTTGCAGCTTTTCTACAAGTTTCGGAATTAGGGTGTATGCCCCTTGTAGGTGTGTAGCGTCTCGATCAATTAGCAATTCCGATATAGTAATGCGTAAACGAAGGAGGTTTTCGTTTACGTCACCAAGGTATACAATGTTTGGTAGCATATTTGTATCCATATCCATAGTTGCCTGGTGAATTACGGTCATTCTGTTTTGCGCGAAAGCACCCAGCGCGATCACCAATACGGCTATAAATGCGAAGCTGAGGAAGGCTCGCGGTGCGATACTCATATCTCGTATATTCATTAATCGCTCTCTATAAATGATTTGCTGGCGTGCATGCACTTGTAAATCCCTGTAGTAATCTGGAGAGTCACTTTGGCAGTTTCAAAGGCGCTGTCCATCAAACCTAAAGTGATCAGGAGGCGCATACGGCGGTTTTTTTTTGCGTGTGCGCTGGTAATTTATCGGAGTTGTAGTGGCCAAGCTTAATTATTACCAAAAAATATTGATTCTATAACAATCGCCTTGAACCGAGACATAAGAAATGATCGATTGGAAATAGGATAAACGACAAGTTTTCCTCATCAACAAATATGGCATTAACGACTTTGCTGTCGGCGCGTGCAATTAAAATTTGAGGATAGTCAATTCGATCTGCCCTCATACCATCCAGCGCTGCATTGAGCTGAGGATAAATGCGCACTCCCCCGGTGAATGCAGATGACGAAGAGTACTAACACCTTCTTTCCAGTCAGTGTGCTTCACCGGAGGGCCGGGACAACCAATCAAGCACATTTTTCATGACTCCCGGAGTTCCATGCTTGTACTCGGGAGAAGCCAGGATAACGCCGCCCAAGTTCTTAACTGTGAGCCATAGGGATTGGAGCCGGCGGATTCGTTTCAAAATCCTCGTTATATAACGGTATATCTGAAATATCCAAAACTACTACTTCCACACCTGCTGGCGCACGCTCAGCGACAGTACGAAGAATGGCTGTATTCACCGACGCTTTCGCAAGACTCCCAGATATTGCAGTTAGCTTTTTTTCATCGGTGGTCTCTCCCAAAATTAGATAAAGGTGGGGGGGCCTAACTCTGACGCGGCGACTATTTTATAAAACCTACACCATAGTTGAGGTCAACAACCATGGACGAAGAAATCACGTCCGCCCAGAGCCTGAGCGTGGGAGAAGTAACCAAGCAAAGTGGTCTATCCGTATCTACTGAAAGGATTGCTCATGCTACAGCGCTCGGCTGGAAACCAGCGGGTATGTCTTCGTGCTTATTTTCATCTGATACTCCAGCCCATCCGGACCACACAAAAAGCTGCAGTAAGTGTCGCCACCGAGAAGGCCACAAAGCTCACACCTAGATAGGACGCAAAAAACTACAACTGCAACTATCGGCCAAGCCAACTAAATAGGTCGTAGAGTTCTAATTTGTGAACCATCACGGAAAACCTCAACGGGCTGTACTATTTCACCCAAGTGGCCGGGTACGGCGGGTTCGCTCCCGCTGGAGGCGGCTAAGGCTAGCGGCCCCCCGGCTTGTGACCGGAACCCGCTGCCCACTGGTGTGTGTGGTTTAGTAAATCGCCAGACGGTCGTGGCGCCGTGCGATCGCATACGCCTCCCGCATATGACAGCGGAGTGCTAGCCGCTCCTATAGCAGCGAAAACTCCGATTCCGACATCCTGTCGCTCCCCTGAGACCAGACGAGTGAATACAGTTGCCGACCCACGCGTCCACTCTCCACAGAATGGCTACATGAATCTACCAACATAAATGCAAAAACTTTTAGTTTGAGCTCGTCGATAATGTTTTAAAGTTACCGCACTCACATTAAGAAACCAGTCTGGAGCAGACGCCAACTATAAAAAAGTCCGATATAATTATGCCTATCGGGCCTTGAAGGAAACAGAATCAAAAGCACTTAAAAAATCAAAGACTGCTATTATCGACAAATATGCGATAATCGCTTATTTGGCCATCAACATGACGTAACAGTACAGCAGCAGGAACCTTGAGCACTGTTCCATCAAGGCGCCAGTATTGGACGTCACAAGTAATGAAGGTGTGATCACCAGAATCAATAACTTTATATAGGAAGTGCTTTACGCCGCTAATCCGTAGATAGAAACCCCGGAGAGCCTCAATAACTTCCGGAATCCCGTGGAGCTCTGGAGAGTTCCCGAACTTAAATACCAGATCTCCAGCCAAATAGCTGGAGAACTCTTCTAAATCCCCGGAATCGACTACTTCGTAAAATTTCGCAATATTCAGTCTCATACTGCACCTTCCCAAGTGGAAGACCCAAGATGACCGTTAAGCCAAGCGTATCCTCAACCGGACAGATACCCTGGCTATTCAGGCCCGCAGTTACAAAGAGAACGGAAGTTACTTTCTTTGAGCAGCCAGCCACTGCTTGAGAATGTCGCGCGCACCCTCGTGATCTAAAACTTCTTCGGCGGACGGTCGATGAGCGGTGATCTCTATGATTTCACCATCTGGATCGGTGAGGTAAAGGGAATAGCACCACTCGTGATCGACAGTAAAGCACTCCACGCCAGCGGATTCCGCGCGCTTGTGAAGGTGGATAACACTTTCTTCGCTATCAGCGCGCAACGCCGTATGACGTTCGTACGGATCGCTGATACGCGGGAACGGCTCATCACGATAGCCCTCTTCGAACTGGAAAAACGCCACTGCACTACCGTCAGCCAGTTCGAAAAAACAGTGAATGTAATTGGAGGGTGCGTTGGTCACCACATCGAATTGGGCTACGAGAGAGGACGTCAACGGCAGCCCCAAGAGGTCCTCGTAGAAGCTGCGGGTCTTTTCCATATCGCGAACCCGCACGGCGCTATGCGACAGCTGCTGAATGCTGGTCTTTGAACGACGCTGAGCCGCAGTGTGGCGAGCTGAATCGGTACGATCGACGAGGCTGATGTTGTTGTTCATATAACCCTCCTGACGCATTTCTTGTCTTTGGTGTAGCTTCGATTGATGGTTGTTAATTACTTTGTGCTAACGATAGCAATTATACTAAGTTCTGCCTATCTGACTGTCAACCAATACTCCTCGTATGTGGTTCATGCAGTATTGCGTAGCCCCGCCGCAATACCTGCGACACTAACCAGCAATGCTTGATCCACCGCGCTGTCGGATATTCCATGAGCATTGCGGGAACGTGCTAGCAGTTCGATCTGTAGCCGATGCAGAGGGTCCAAATATGCGTTGCGAACGTTGATGAACGCCTGGGTCTCGGGATGAGCGGCCATGAGTTCGGGGACATCCAAGATTCCCACGACAATTTCCGTAGCCCGAGATAGAAGCGTACGCAACTCCATGCCCAAACTCCTTAGGGACGAATCCACCAAACGATCGTCGTACAAACGCTGGATTTCTCCGTCGGCTTTGGCCAGTACCATCTCTAGCATGTCAATCCGCGTTCGGAAAAACGGCCAATGCTCACGCATTTCCTTCAGTATCGGCCCCTCCCCTCTCGCCAAGGCCTGCGCTAAAGCGGACTCCCAGCCCAGCCAGGCCGGCAACATTAAGCGAGACTGCGTCCAAGCGAATATCCAGGGAATCGCCCTTAGACTTTCGATGCCACCAGTTCCGCGGCGAGCGGGACGACTGCCCAACGGCAGCCGACCTAGCTCAAGCTCAGGCGTAGCCTGACGGAAGTAGTCAACAAAGCCAGGGCGTTCTCGCACCACTCCACGGTACTCCTCCAGGCTGTCCGCCGAAAGTTTCTGCATGGTCTCCCGCCAAATCTCTGGTGGAGCAGCTGGAGGCAGCAGCACCGCCTCAAGAACTGCGGCCAAATAGAGCGTGAGATTTTGCTGAGCGATATCTGGCTGTCCGAACTTGAAGCGGATCATTTCCCCTTGTTCGGTAACCCGAAAGCGGCCAGTCACAGAACCAGGAGGTTGCGAAATGATTGCCTCTCGGGCGGGTCCGCCGCCACGCCCGACAGTGCCTCCCCGACCATGGAAAAGCACCAGCTCGACATCATGGTTGCGGCACACCTCCACCAGACGCTCCTGGGCGCGATACTGAGCCCAGGCGGCGGCCAACGTACCGGCGTCTTTGGCAGAGTCGGAGTATCCGATCATCACTTCCTGCGGACCGGCCAAGCGGTTTCGGTAATCGCTTTGAGCGAGCAAGCCGTCGATAACCGCTCCAGCGTTCTCCAGGTCATCCAATGTCTCGAACAGCGGGACGACGCGCATCGGCCATCTTACCCCGCACTCCTTGAGCAGCAGTTGCACAGCCAATACGTCAGATGCGCGACCGGCCATCGATATCACGTAGGAGCCAAGTCCTGCAGACGGGGTCTCTGCGATCACCCGACAAGTATCGAGTACTTCCGCCACTTCTGTGCTGGGCGCGAAGCACGCAGGCAGGATCGGTCGCGGATTGGCCAACTCCCGCGAGAGAAACTCGAGGCGCTCTGCCTCGCTCCAGTCAAGGTAGCGACCAAGACCCAGTGTTGTCGTAATTTCATCGATTGCCGAGGCATGACGCCTTGCATCCTGGCGAATGTCCAAGCGGGCCAAAAAAAGACCAAAACTGCTGGCACGCCGCAGACAGTCCAGTAACAAGCCGTCGGCGATCACACCCATGCCACACGCTTGCAGCGAGCGATAACAGAGCAGCAGCGGCTCGACCAACTCAGCATTGTCCGTCAGTACACGCAGGCCTTCGCTACGTTCCCCGCGCAGCAGCAAGTGCGCCCATTCACGGGTGTCTCGCAAGCGCTCGCGTAACTGCTTCAACAGCGCACGATAGGGCTCGGGGTGATCACCAACTCGGTCGCGCAATTCGGCGGAGGCCGCCTGCATGGACAGTTCTGCAGTCAGTTGCTCGACATCTTTGAGATGCAGATCAGCGGCCATCCAGCGAGCCAGCAGCAAGACTTCGCGAGTGACCGCTGCGGTAACATTGGGATTGCCGTCCCGATCACCACCCATCCAGGAGGCAAAACGGATTGGCGCAGCGGTTGGCGGTAGACGCTCACCGGTGGCTGAAAAAAGCGCCTCGTCGACACTGCGCAGTAACTTTGGCAAGGCTTGCCACAACGAGTTTTCTATGACCGCAAAGCCCCACTTCGCTTCATCCACCGGGGTGGGTCGCTGGCGACGGATTTCGTCGGTGTGCCAAGCCTCGGTGATGATTTCCCGCAGGCGTCGAGAAATTTCCTGACGCTCAACTTCTGGCAGGTCGGAATGATCCTGTCGTGCCAATTGGACTGCGATGCTGTCGTACTTTTGGATTAACGTGCGTCGGGTAACCTCCGTGGGATGAGCGGTGAGGACCAGCTCAATGTCCAACTTGGAGATTTCCTCCGTCAGCACCTCGGGACTATGACCTGCCAGGCCCAGACGTTCCAGCAACGCCGAGAAGGCCTGATTCTCGCTAGGCTCGGCTTCACCCGGGCGGCGTCTGCGCACCCGGTGGCATTGCTCGGCGATATTGGCCAAGTTGAGGAATTGGTTGAACGCCCGCGTCATTGGCAACAATTCCGAGTCATCCAGCTCACTAAGGGTTTCCGCAAGTTGCCGGTGCCCTTCCTGAGAGCCCTGACGCGACGTTTTTGCCCCCTTGCGAACACGCTCGATCTTGTCGAGAAATGCGCCACCCATTTGGTCGGAAATTGCATGACCAAGCAGTTCGCCCAACTGATGAACGTCTTCACGCAAGCGTGCGTTGATTTCCATGCGATTGCCTTCTCTACTCTTGGATCAAAGCTGGAGGGGGCCGGCCCGCCGGAATGCGGGACGGTTTTATATCAGCGGGGTTAGGCGCGTCGTTCGGAACCTAGACAGCGTGACCATCTGAAACTTGGTCAGGTTGTGGTTCCTTATCACGCAATAGCAGGTAGGCGAGCGCAGGCAAGATGATCAGAGCGCCGAGCATATTGCCGATGAACATGAAGGCCAGCAGGATGCCCATATCCGCCTGAAACTTGATGGGCGACAGCGCCCAGGTTGCCACACCGACTCCCAGGGTGAAGCCGGTGAGTACGACTACCTTGCCAGTGAACAGCAACGTTCGGTAATAGGCCTCCGACAAACTATGTCCCGCTCTTAAACCCGCCAGAGTTACCGTCAGCACGTACAGCGCGTAGTCGACTCCGATGCCGATACCAAGCGCGATCACAGGCAACGTGGCGACTTTCACACCGATACCCAATCCCACCATCAACGCTTCACAGAGAATCGAGGTAAGAAGCAACGGCAATACCGCGCAGACCACAGCACGCCAAGAGCGGAAGGCAATGAACGATAAGATGGTCACAGCACCGAACACCAGGAACAGCATCTGCCGATTGGCAGCCTTCACCACAATGTTGGTGGCCGCCTCAATACCCGCATTGCCCGCACCCAAGATGAAGTGCACGTCAGAGGTGTTGTTGGCCTTGGCGAATGTCTCCACCACTCCGACCACCTGCTCCAGGCTGTCCGCCTTGTGGTCCTTCAGATAGACATAGAGGGACAGGAAGTCGCAGCGCTGGTTGAACAGTTCCCGCGGGGCGCGGGTAGTCACGGCATTGATCGAGTCCTGACTGTTGAGGATCTCACCCCACTTCATGTTGCCTTCCGAGAGCCCGGCCATGGTGCGGCGGGTCAACGCGGCAAACGAGTTGGTCGACTCTACCGCAGGCAGTTGCTGTAACTGCCACTCCAGAGCATCCAACTTGACCAGTGTGCCGTAGGATGCGCACTGCTCGGCGGGCGTGGTGACCATGACCACCAAAACGTCGCTGTTTGCCGCGTAGTTGGAAACGATGTAAGCATTGTCGCGGTTGTAGCGCGAGTCCGCGCGCAGCTCCGGGGCTCCACTATCAAGATCACCAATCTTCAGGTTAAGGCTAACAAGGTAGCCCAAGCCGCCGATTAGCGTGGCGCCAACCAGCGCCAGTATCGCCCACTTACGCGTGGTGAAGCGGTCGAGAAAATCCCAGAAGACGTGCTTTCGGTGGTCGCCACTTTCGGAATCGCTTTGCTCGGCCTGCAGGCTGCGATGAGCCGCAGACTCGCTGACGCCGCAGTAGGACAACAGGATCGGAAGCAATACAAGGTTGGTGAAGATCAACAGCGCCACACCGATGCTAGCGGCGATTGCCAGGCTCTGGATCACCTCGATGCGGATTAACATCAGCACAGCGAATCCCACGGCGTCCGCCACCAGCGCAGTGAGGCCGGCAAGGAACAGTCGACGGAAGGTATAACGCGCCGCCACCAGTCGATGCAGACCGCGGCCGACGTCCTGCATGATGCCGTTCATCTTCTGCGCGCCGTGACTCATGCCAATGGCGAAGACCAGGAACGGCACCAGGACCGAGTACGGATCGAGGGAGTAACCTAGAGTCGGCAATAGCCCTAGCAGCCAGACCACCGCCACCAATGAACACACCACTACCAGCAAGGTGCTTCTGATGCAGCGGGTGTACCAGTACAGCACCGCAGCAGAAATGATGATGGCGAAGGCGAAGAACACCAACACTTGATGCAGCCCATCGATCAGATCACCCACCAGTTTGCCGAAACCGATGATGTGTATCTTCAGGTCGTCCGAGGCGTACTTGCCGCGTATTTGTTCGAGCTGGTCTGACAGTGCCTTGTAGTCCAGCGGTTTGCCGGTATCGGCATCACTGTCCAGCAAGGGTACGAAAATAATCGACGATTGGTAATTCGGCGCCACTAGCTGGCCGATTTCGCCCGAACGTTCGACGTTCGTGCTCAACTGCTCAATGCTGCGCCCGGAGCCATCGTAGCTGGCCGGGATTACCGGGCCGCCATCAAGACCGTCCTCGGTCACTGCCATCCAGCGCGTATTGGGTGTCCACAGCGACTTCATGAAAGCCCGGTCGACACCGGGCAGAAGGAACACTTCGTCATTGATCTTGCGCAACGTCTCGAGGTAATGCGCATCGAAGATTGAGCCCTTGCGAGTTTCCACCGCGATGCGCAATACGTTGCCTTGGCCGCTCAGATCGGCCTTGTGGGCTAGATAGTTGCCAATGTAGGGATGATCAATAGGAATCATCTTCTCGAAACTGGAATTGAGTTCGAGCTTCGTCGCCTGATAACCCAGCAGCAGTGTTGCAAGCAAGCACAACAGGACGACCACCATACGGTTGTTGAAAAACAGCCGCTCGGCGAACGAGCCCGAATTCTGGTCGAACTGGTTGAGTTCGCAGACGACACCCTGCTTCGGAGCGGTCGAGGGAATTGCGTTCATTGCTTGTTACCTACATTTAGGGCCGCTTCGCTCAGGCGGACAGTGCCACGCGCGCCAGCCAGGATCAGGCTGTTGCCGGCGGACTCTGCCAAGGCGACGATGGGTGCTGGATTGCCGAGGGGAACAGAAGCGAATGAGAGCCCACCATCGGTGCTGCGATACAACCCGCCCGCCTGGTTGCCCAGAACGATCGAACCATCCTTCAGCACTGAACCCGCGGTTAGGCTTTCCTCGGTATCGAGCTGGGATTTCTGCCAGTTCGCCCCGCCATCTTTGGAGAGATAGACATTGCCACGCAGGCCGTAGACCAACATATGCTCTGGAGAAACCAGGACGAGGCCGAAAAAACTGCCTTCGTATGGAGTCTCGATGCGAGTGAAACTCTCGCCACCATCGTTTGAGCGAAACACTGCGCCCATTTCACCAGCAATGTATTGGGTCTGAGCAATTTGCCGGATCGCGTACAGATGGCTGCCCTGGCCGTTAGGAATGTGCGAACTCCAAGGCTGCCAACTGCGCCCACCATCATTGCTGCGAAACGCCAGGCCGAAGGCGCCGACCACGGTGATAGTCCGTTCATCCTGGACGAGCAGATCGAGGAACGGTTTGTCCGCGCCCTCGCTGACCATGCGTTCAGCGTAAGCGAGCTGGTGTGGGTCAGCGTCTTGATTGGCGCGTGCAGCTTCGAGCAGCAGCTGGGCGGCTGAGATGCCGTCCAACTGCTTTTGCCAGGCGCGGCCACCATCGGACGTCGCCAAGATGATCCCTCCGTGTCCGACCGCCCAACCGTTTTCTGTGTTGGCGAAACGCACACTGGTGAGCATCAAACTGGTGGGAACCTGGGCTTGCACCCAGGTCCTCCCATCGTCCTTGGAGAGCAGGATGATGCCCCGCTCGCCGACCGCAACCAAGTGTCCGCCAGTCGGCTCTACCGCCGTCAACAGCGCCACACTTGCGCGCGCACTGACGATTGAGGCGCGGTTCAACGGATCAATCACGGCGTCGTCAGCGAAGGTATCGACACCGTGCAACGATGCGATCACTACGCAAGCGAACAGGCCGGATACCCGGCGAGTTGAACTCACCTCACACCCCGCGCGGCTACGGCTTCAGGCGTATAGTTGTCTTCTGGCCACTTTGGAACGCGTCCGTACTGTACCGACTGCTCGTTAATGATGGTCGCCTCATAAGAACCCTTGATGAAGTCGGTAATCATGAAGGGATTGAGCAGTTGACCAGGGAAGTCATAAGCAAGGATTGGCAGAGCGGAACCCGTACGCCACAGACGGCCTTGAGCATCCCAGCCGTCATACAGCGAGGCATTCCAGGTATCCTCGTCGACATAAAACACCTTCTTCGGCACCGTATGCCGTTGTCCGGCCGCCAGGTTCGCCTCGACCACCCAGACCCGATGCTTCTCCCAGCGCACAAATTGCGGATTCAGGTGATTTTGCCCCAGGACATCGTCAACCTTTTGCAGGTGGAAGTTGTTCATGTTGTAGGGGATGTACATCTCTTTTTTGCCGACGAGTTTCCAGTCGTAGCGATCAAGCCCACCCAGGAATAGCGAAACCTCGTCGAAAAAGTCGGCACCGGAGGTCACCGAGTTTGGTGTGTCGTAACCGATGCTCGGAGCTCGCCGCACACGGCGCTGCCCTAGCAAGTACTGCCAGGCTTGGCGGCCCTTGCCGACGAAATCCACCGGCTCGCGAATAAGGATGGTCTCACCGGATTTGAACGACGGCGCAGTGGTCACCATGTAGTAGTGCCAGAAGTCGCCATTGAAGTTCGCCAGCGAGCCGTCCTCGAAGTTGTAGGGATAGTTCATCTCGTTGCGAGTAGCACTTGCCAGCACCGGCTTGCCGCCAGAAACGACGTAACTACCTGCCTGGTACAGGACGGAATCCCCCTTCCAGCGCAGCAGGTGGTTCCACATCACTTCGGCGCCGCTCTGCGGGATGGGGAACGGGATGCCACCATAAGCACCTTCGATCGACTGTCCGTTGGCGGATGACTTCGCACGGGTGGCGTTTTCAACGGTGAACTTGTAGAGCCAATCCGGCGCCGATGCGGTACGGTGAGTCGGATAGATATCCATGCGGTAGGTGTTCGGGTACTTGGTCAACAGCTCCTTCTCCCCGGCGGACAATTTGTCAGCGTGCTCCGCCATGTTCTTCGACGTGATGGTGAACAGCGGCTTCTCGTTGGCGAAGGGATCAGGTCGCGGCTGCCCCGACTTATAGCCGGCTGGAATCTTGGTGTAGCCGCCATCCCAGGCAGGAATGCTGCCATCCTTGTTTGCCGCGCGTTCACCGCCCAGCGGAGTGAGGTCTTTCTGGAGTCGCGCCGCTTGCTCCGGAGTAACTGCGGCGTGCACGGAGGTGGCAAGGCCGAACAGAACGGCGAACATTGCGCCGGCCTTGTAAGAGACACTCTTGTAATTGTTCATTGTCATCTCCTGGATCAAATTCAAATGTTTAAAAGGACCGCTGCACATACATCGAAATGAAGTCGCGATCGGCAAAGCTCTGGTCGAACGACAGCTCATTGGCGTCGTTCAGAGCGTTACCTTTGTCGCCGAAGAAGTGGGTGTAACTGGCACCGAACTTGTAGGTCTGTTGGTACAAGCCTGCGATACCGAAGTTGAGATCTCCTCCTTTCTTGCCACCAGGGTTGAATGAGTTCACGACCGAAGAATTGCCATGGGTACTGAAACCAATGCCGACTGGCGCAGAAAGGTCCAGGCCGGGCGCAACCTGATACCAAGCCGGCTCGAAAACGCCACGCATCGCCCAAGCATCGCGGGAGGAGTTTGCGGCCACCGCGTCCGGATTTTTGGTGATGCTAGTACGACGATTCCAGGCGATCTCGCCAAGCGCGGTAGCACTGCTCCAGAAACGACTCGGATTTAAGATGTAGACGCTGGACACTTGCGCATGGGCGGAATTGCCCACGGCATAGGCCGCATGTTTGTCGTTGTCGGCATTCGAACCCGGGGAGACGGTCTGCGGGTCACTGACCAGCGGTGTGTCGCGACGGATCGAAAACTCCGCCGCCACACTGGCTTCGCCCACCTGCGTGCTTACGCTCATCCCGTAGGCCTTGATGTCCTCGGGATACACCAGCCGGTATTCGCCGACTTTGCCGATAGTGGGATCCAGATTTTCGCCAGGGGTCAAATAAACCTGCGGCGTCTTGTCGTGGTAGCGAGTCGCGTAGAAGCCGAACTCCAAATCGGAGCCCTCCGGCCTCCAGCGGACTTGCCCGCCGAACTGGCCGGAATCCTTAGCGGTAATGTCCTTGCCGCGGAATAGGGCCGGGCCGATCCGAGTTGCTGGGTCGACTGGGCCGAACAGCAAGCGTTCGCCGCCTTCAAACACATCAGCGGAAGAGAAGTAGCTGCCACTTCCCGGGATACGGGTTTCATCCCATTTGAACTGGTAATAGGCGCCGATCGCCAGGTTATCGCGCAACTGGATCTGCGTGGATATTTGGTTAACTGGGCGGACGATTTCCTGAAACTGTGAGTTAGGTACCGAAAGCAGCTTCACCACGTCGACCGGTGACTGCCCACCGGCTATGCCATTGTTTCCAAAGAACAAGCTCTCCCCGTAGATCAGCGCGTGACTGCCGAAACGTACAGTGGTCGCCATATCGAACGGCGACCACCTTCCGTAGGCGAAGTAGTCAAGAAACTCAGCATCGCGGCCATGCAAGTCGCGGGTCTTGGTGACGAACTGGTCATGGCGTTTCGAGTAATTGTTGCTGGTTTCCGGGGAGTCGTTGTCGTTGCCCTGGTTGTAGACATCATCGTACCAAGCGGCACCGCTGACTCGCACACCGTAGTCCTTCTTGTACGACAGATCCATTTGCGACAGGAGGTCAATCCGATTGGAGATCAGACCCTTGTCGAAATTGCGGTCACCGTCGTCCAGGTTGGGATTCGAAGTCAGCTTCTTGGATTGCCCCTCCACACGGAACGCGGTGTTGTATTTGATGGTGTTGTCCCAAGACAGCTTCAGGTCTGGGTTGCCGAGATCCAGGTCAAGCGCCATCGCCGCGTTTTGTGCGCCTAGGGAGGCAATAGCGAGAGCCAGTATTTTTGCCGGCTTCGTAGCGAGGCCTTTTTTTAGGCCTGCTGGGGTCGGGAAAGACCTTTGCGCAATCGATTTCATGCTGACACACCTCTTTTTCTTGTAGTTGTTGTGCACGCTCACCTAGCTAGCCCGCTGCGCCTCTTTCGCATATCCAGCAGGCCACCACCTCGAAATCCACTTCTAAAGCTTCCTACTCCCGGGAATTCGATGCCTCCACACCTGCGCAAGCTCACGATCGAAAGCACGTATTAAGCAGATAAATGCTATCGATAGCAATAGACTAAAAGACAGCTCAGAGACCGTCAACACAAAATTTGCGTACGCGGTGAAAGGCCCCACTCAGAAAGTCAAATGTTTGAACACGATTCGCGGACCGAGCCAGCTAAAGATATGGAAGCCAAGCAAAAACAATGCTTTAAGCAATCGCCAGGATGACTAGACGGCGCGCTCAACGATACTTAGTGATGGGCAGAGAGAGCCGAAAAGCTACCGATGCACGAACGCAGGCAAACGTGTCAGCAAGCTTCTTGATGAAGAAATTTTGCTAACGATCGAAAAATTGGTAGCTTGGAGGCGCTGGTCATGGCATGACCAGCGAAGTACGGCAAAGGTCTTTTATAAACCAACGAATGAAGAGAGGCCGGTGATCAGCTCACCCTAGCCTTGGCCGGTGTCTTTGCCCTGCCATTCGAGCTCGTAGTCACAACTGCTGTCGTGCCACGAACCACTAGAGCAGAACTAGAAATAGCCTTATGACAGTCCCCTGTACTTTTTTTGCCGAGGTTTTTCAGGTGATGCAGAAACCACAACCCGCAGGTAGTGGCCAGTTCCTGCATCGGCGGGCGAACAGTGGTCACCCCCGGCCCCCACCAAGTGAACCATGACGGATCACCGAAGCCGATGAGAGACAGTTCGTCAGGTATCGCGATACGTTGTTCGCTGAGCACCTCCAGTACCCCCATCGTGGCATGGATGGAACCCATGACGATGGCGGTGGGCTTTTGCTTGGCACGCAGCAACTCGGTCATCGATTGCGCGCCGAACATCCGGTTCGGCTGGCCGAGTTTTTCGATTGCCTGATCCCGATCGATATTTAGCTCGGCGTAGGCCCGACGGAAACCGGCAACCCGCGCCGCCCCAGTGGAAAGCATCTCGCGGCCGCCGATATAGGCAATGCGCCGATGGCCGAGATTGAGCAGATGGGTAGTAGCCTCCCGCAATGCCATCTCGTCGTCGATGCCGAAACAAATCGGCGCCAGCGCCGGAACGCTTCGCAGCAACTGCGCGTGCGGCACCGTGCGCATAAGGCTAATGCTCTCCCGCCGCGGCGCAGCTGTGGGCACCGCGATGACGCCCGCAACGCGCGCGGCCACCAACTCTTTGATATGTCGGAACTCGACTTCGCGATCATCGTTGTGTATCGACAGGATCAGGCGGTAGCCCTCCGCATCGCAGCATTCCGACAACGCCTGGGCGATGGTGGCGTAGAAATCGTTGGTGACGTCCGGAAGCAGCAAACCGATCAGTTTACTCGAGCCGCCACGCATTACCCGGGCCGCCGTGTTACCTACATAACCCAATTGCTCGGCGGCCTTTCGTACCCGCGCCTTGGTTTCGGCGCTGACGCGCGGATCGTCCGACATCGCTCTGCCGACAGTGGATACCGCGATTCCCAATTGTTCCGCCACCTGTTTCGCCGTGACCATTGACTCTCCTCCCTCAAAATTCTTCGCAGCATTCACTGATGCAATCGAATGCGCAGATGCATTGCAAAGGCATCGACTCTATCGATTCCCGAAGGTTACCTGAAATGCCTCGGACTGGCCTATAACACAAGAGAAAGCTCAGGTATTGACGAACCAGCGTCACTTTCATAATCTTATGCTATCGTTAGCAATATTAGATATCAACCCAGCGAGTGCATCCGAAATGACAACGAACAAGGAAACCCGCCGCGACCGAGTCGTGCTGACCGACCACCCCTGGCCCGATCTGGACGTCGAGCAGGCAATCTTCAACAAGGCGGGTATCGAATTGATCACTGGACCGGCAACGGCAACCAGCGCCGAAGAGGTACAAGCCCTGATCGCCCGAACCGACCCTGCCGCCATCATTACCTGCTGGGCACCGGTTTCCACCGCTGCCATCGAGTCTCCCCGCAATCTGCGCATCGTCGCTCGCCTGGGCGTAGGTCTCGACAATATCGCCGTCGATAGCGCCACTCAGCGCGGCGCATGGGTCACGAATGTGCCCGACTATTGTGTGCAGGAGGTTTCCGACCACGCCGTTGCGCTGCTACTGGCCCACTTCCGCCGTATCGTTCAGTACGACCGCCAGGTCAAGAAGTCCTCCACCTGGGCTATCGAAGGCGCCAGTCCTGAGCGCATCAGCGAACTGACAGTGGGTATCATCGGTTTTGGACGGATCGGCCGTGCCACCGCATCCAGGCTCCTAGCATTCGGCTGCCGCGTCCTTGCCCATGGGCCGCGGTTGACTCAAGCGCAGGCTCCAGCCAATGTCGAGGTCGTCGACCTACAGACTCTTCGCCAGCAGTCCGATGCGATCGTCCTGCACCTGCCACTTCAGGAATCCACTCATCATCTGGTCGACGATGCCTTCATCGACTGCTGCACTAGACGTCCGCTCCTGGTAAACGTCAGCCGTGGAGGCTTGATCGACAACGATGCGCTGCTACGTGGCCTGGATTCCGGCAAATTGTCAGGTGCAGCCCTTGATGTCGTAGAGGGCGAGCCTCAGCCGCCGGAAGTTGTCATTGCGCATTCGCGGGTCATTGCCACCCCGCATATCGCTTTTCTCTCCAACGCCTCATTGATCGAGTTGCGTCGCCGCGCCTGCGAGGAGGTGGTACGAGTCCTGCGTGGCGAGCAGCCCTTGCATCCGTGTAACACGCCCACGGACGCATCCTCTCTGGCCGATCAGCGCTTGGCCGGTGGGGTCGCCAGCGATATCCGCCTGGTCCAGGGTGAAGACGGACCCTATGTGGTTAAGCAGGCGCTGGAAAAATTGCGGGTCGCAGCGGAGTGGCTATCCGATCCGGCACGCTCGTCGACCGAGGTGGCGGCGCTATGCGCTATCGCCGACCTGATCGGCCAAGATGCGGTTCCTGAGGTACTGTGGACCGACACGGCAACCAACTCCTTCGCTATGCGCCTGATCGAGCCGCGCCTACGCAACTGGAAACAGGACTTGCTCGCAGGACACATTGACGACCGTACCGCGACAAAGGTTGGCGCGCTGCTCGGCGCCATGCATGCGCGCTCCGCAATGGATCACGATCTTCGCGATCGCTTCGACGACCTTAGCTATTTCGAGACGCTGCGCATAGAGCCGTATTTCCATCGCGTCGCTCAGAAGAACCCCTCACTGGCCGAGGAGATCCAGAATATCGTCGAGGGCATGTCCAAGCGTCGCGACGCCTTGGTGCATGGCGATTTCAGTCCGAAGAATATCCTCGCCGACGGCGCTGACGTAGTAATGCTCGACTGCGAAGTTGCCCACTGGGGCGATCCGCGTTTCGACCTGGCCTTCTGCCTGTCCCACCTACTTCTTAAGAGCCACATCCTCGGAGCCCCTCGCCAGCAGCTCGCGGCTACAGCCCATGCCTTCATTGAGGCGTACAGGGCGGATGGCCCTGCCGTACTCGATTGCGCACTAGTCGGCATTCTCGGCTGCCTGATCCTGGCGCGGCTCGATGGCGACTCACCGGTGGACTACCTCGACCGACTCGACACCGCCGCGGTACGCCGGATCGCCACGAGCATGATTTGTGAGCCCCAGGATGGACCTGGAGCATATTTCCCTCTAATGCAGGAGTTTGCACTGTGACCTACAAAGCCTCTCGAATAGCACGGGTGCATGCGCGCCAGATCTTGGACTCGCGCGGCCGCCCAACGGTCGAGGCGGAAGTGGAGCTCGTTGACGGTAGCTTTGGTCGTAGCTGCGTTCCGTCCGGCGCCTCCACAGGGCGGCATGAAGCCATAGAGCTCCGGGATCACAACACCAGTCAGTATGATGGCCTAGGAGTAGGTCAGGCGGTGAACAATGTCCGCAGTGAGATAGCCGACCGACTGCTGGGCGAGGACGCACTGGACCAGCGTCAAATCGACAGACTGCTCATTTCGCTGGACGGCTCAGCCAATCTCAGTCGCCTAGGTGCCAATGCCGTACTGGCCACATCCATGGCCGTATGTCGTGCCGCTGCCGTTCACTCGCACAATCCTCTGTACCGCTACATAAATAGCCTCTGCCGCGGCCGCCCGATGAGCCTGCCACTGCCAATGGTGAACATCCTCAGCGGCGGGGCGCATGCGGGGCGCGGAATGGATCTCCAGGACTTCCTAGCGATACCTGTGGGAGCCTCCAGTTACAGCGAAGCACTGGAAATGATCTCCCGTGTGCGCGTGAGCGCCACCCGCCTGCTGGCCGATAGGGGCTACTCCGTGCTGCTCGCCGATGAAGGCGGCCTGAGTCCGGGCTTCAAACATGCGCATGAAGCATTGGACCTGATGGTGCAGTCCTTCGAGGCGGCCGGGTTAGTGCCGGGCCAGGACATGGCCATCGCCATCGACGTTGCAGCCAGCGAATTGTTCGTTAATGGTCGCTACGAGCTAGTCCGCCACGGTTTCCAATTCAGTGGGGAAGAGATGGCCAGCTTTATCACTGAATGCGTCAGGAGGTATCCGATCATTTCGGTAGAGGATGCCCTCGAACAGGACGACTGGCTCAACTGGCAGACGTTCACGGCCTCAGTACCTGGCGTGCAAGTCATCGGCGATGACCTATTCGTGACTAACCAGAAGCGCATTACGATGGGCATCGAATGCAGTGCTGCCAACGGCGTGCTGATAAAGGTTAATCAGAACGGCACCCTCAGCGGTACCCTCGACGCAATGGAAACCGCCTGGCGCGCGGGCTACACCACCGTTGTCTCGGCCCGTTCTGGAGAAACTGAGGACACTTTCATCGCCGACCTGGCAGTGGGTACCGGCGCTGGACAGATCAAGATCGGCTCAGTGCGCAGTTCGGAGCGCCTGGCCAAGTACAACCAGCTGCTGCGCATTGAAGAAGACCAAAGTCTGGAGTTCATCGGTGCCGCCGGCCTGGGCAGAAACACCCGTCAGAACGTGGCTTGCAACTAGCCTGTTTGAACCACTTTTAGGAGACCCCACATCATGTCCTACTCCCTATCTACAATTCGCCATCAAGGCCAGCCCACTCCAGTTATAGAGGTGGGCGGCAAATACTGGAGCCTCGCCGAAGTCGCCCCCGAGCTTCTGCCACCGCACGGATGCGGGCTGATCGAGATTTTCAAAAATTGGCAAGCTAACGAGACGAAACTGCTGGCGCTAGCCTTGCAGCTGTTGGAAGGCATCCATCCGGTTCGCGCCCTCGAAGTCGACCCACAGGACGATGACTTCCTCACCCCCCTGCAGTTCCCGTCGAAGATAATTATGACCGGCGCGAACTACTGGGATCACGTGCGTGTAGACATGAAGATGACCGACTTTCGAAAGGAGGACTTCGACCCACTGTTCTTCCTCAAGCCCGCCACCGCGCTGACGGGTTCTGGCAAGTCGGTGCGCTATCCGATCCAGTCGAACGCCCTCGACTGGGAAGTCGAGCTGGCAGTAGTGATTGGCAAAGGCGGCAAGCGCATCCAGCTTGAAGACGCGATGTCCCATGTGGCCGGCTATGCCATTGGCCTGGACCTGTCTGCTCGCGACTGGCAAATGAGTGACCGCCATCCGAAGAAGTTTGATCTGTTCGGCGGTAAGGTCCTCGACGACAGTAGCCCGTTCGGCCCGAAGATCGTCCCGTCGCGCTACATCAATCCGGAAAGCCTCGATATCAAACTATGGGTGAATGGTGAGCTCAAACAGAACTCCAACACGCGTGAAATGATCTGGTCGATTGCGGAGCAGATTTCCGCGATATCCCAACATCTCACTCTCGAACCGGGCGACCTCCTGTTCACAGGATCGCCGGCAGGTGTTGGTTTCGTCACCGGCACCTACCTCAAACTCGGTGACAAGATCGAAGCGGAAATTACCGGGCTCGGACACCTCAACGTAGAGATCGTCGAAGAATAAACATCGAGCGTATTTGCGAGAGTTCGGCGCTGACCATCTTTCAGCATATCGATGGCATTCGCTGATGCGGTAGCGACTTGGATATCAGGAAGCTTGTCCACCCCCAATTGCTGCCACGTCAGAGCTCATGCGCTTGACGGCTTCCGGCCTCGTACCCAACGAACCGAGGGCGTTGACCTGACGGCCAGCGCCCTCGGAATAATCCACGAGATGGCTGCCCTGTTGAAGCATTCTGGCGACAGGGTTCCTTGATAGGTGATGCCATGTTGATCAAAGCGGTGAGCATACTGGAGAAAACTGTTCCTCGATGGGCAGAGGTAGGCTTGGAGCGTTGTGTTGCGCAAATTTCAATCCGATTTCGAGATGCTCCTGGATGCCTGGCATATGGGCTGGCCCGCAGTATCCGCAAACCAGATTTATGGGTACTAAGCGGCTATTGGTCGAATCGGAACGAGATGGATCGGCACTTCCAATCCGATCAAATCCCAGGCCTAGCAAAAACACTCGATAAGTACGGTGTGAGGATTTGCTTCAACAGTTTCTCCGATTTCAACTGCGAGGAGCCTGTGCATGCCATTCGATGAGGAGATCTTCTACAAGTTTGATCTCAATGCCTTAGTGACCTTCATGGTTGTATACCGGGAAAAAGGTGTGTCCCGCGCCGCTCGGATGTTGAATGTCACTCAGCCTGCCGTGAGCAACTCATTGGGCAAGCTACGCCGTAGATTTGACGATCGTCTTTTCATACCCCGTGGCAAATACGTGGAGCCGACACCAAAAGCAGTACAGATAGCGGAATCGCTGGCGCCTGCTATGTCCCAATTCCAAGCAATTATCGGTTCAGCAATTTTCCATGAAGGACAATCGGAAGGTGCAAATTTCTGATTGGAACCAAGGTGATTCGCGGATCTTCAGCGCAGATCAGCCAGCTAAGTCATTAGGTCTTAAACAGTAGCTCAGCAACGACGTGTTGTACTAGGTAAATTGCGGTTCAAGTAGTAGCTGGGTATAAGATCACCTAGCGTTACCCAAGAGAGGATGTAATGACATGGTTCTAACAAAAAAAGGGGTGCTTTGCCTGACTTTTGACAATATGGGAAGCGCTGCGAAAGTTGGACGTCGGGAGGTGAGTGGTCCGGACCCCAAGGATAGAGATCTTGTTCTTGGTTATCCTCGCGTACTTGATTTACTTGACTCGTTGGATCTCAAGGCAACCTTTTTCATTGAGGGCTGGAATGCTTTGCATCATCCAGAGCACGTTACTGAACTGATCAAGCGCGGCCACGAGGTGGGCCTGCATGGATGGGCTCATGAGGTTTTTCACCAACTCGACAGGATCGACGCCGAGCGCGTGCTCATTGATGCACTGGCGGCATTTCGAAACATTGGCGTCGAACCTCGCGGTTTCCGGGCCCCAGGCGGTACACGTGGGAAGTACACGGTGGAAATCCTGCAGAAACTTGGCCTTGTATACGACAGCAGCGTCGAAGACCCCGCAGTGACCATGACCCCTAGACTACTTGAGGGCGGCATTGTGAATGTGCCATGGCAGTGGCCGCTGATCGACTATTACCAGTACTACATGCACCCTGATGGCCCGCGTACTCCGGCCCAGCTAGAGAGTTACTGGAGTGCACAGTTGGAGCAAGCCGCCGCAGGCGCGGAACTCATCACTTTCATCATCCATGCGTTTGTGTCTGGGGTGGACGACGAGCACCTATCAGTAATCGAACGATTGCTCAGAAAGGCCAAGGCGGATAGCCGATTGGAAATACTCACGGCATCCGAAGTTGCAGACCGAGTCCAGATGGACTAGCGGCAAAGCGGTCGACTTGAATTACTAGCAGAAAAAATGGCGAGAGGGATGCGATGGGATTCTGGATGTTAACCTCCAGAATCTGCTCCTTGAAGAATCCAAGTATCGAGTGACGGCATTGTGAACGCAGTAATGCCTTTACTGGCTCAGTTTTCGGTCAGCGGCAACAGAATGGCATGGCGATGCTTTTGTAGTGGCCAACTAATCCCGGACACGACGTTAAGTTTTTCTTCGGCCCGAGCTAGCGCCAGCCCACCGTTGAATTGATGGGGTCGAACCCAGTTGTACCGATGCATCAAGAATTGGCTGATATCGCGCTGGGCTTCTTGAGCAGTTCTGTAGCCCATGGTCGGTATCCATTCAGTTTTCAAGCTGCGGAACACACGCTCCATCGGCGCATTGTCCCAACAACTTCCCCGGCGACTCATGCTCTGGCGCATTCGATAACGCCACAGCCGCTGGCGAAATAAACGAATCGTATACTGGTTTAAATACTAGATATTTTAGATTTATTTTGCCCTTCACGCGCCGTAGTCAACAGAAAAATCTAAAGATCTGGCTTTATGCGCTTTTATGCAAAAACTCATAACTTGGCTGCATGCATGTCTCGGCGACGATAAACCAAGTGTGCAGGAGGCTGGGTAAAAAAGGGTGGATAAAACCGTCTCTCAATATCCTAGGCCTTTGGGGCGTTTCTACCGATCAGAATACGAGGCGCGTTGGGCAACTCTGAACGGTGACGGTTCGTAAGCGTCCGCCCAACTCACCTTGTGTAAGTCAGGAAGGCATCCACTGATGCGGCAGCAGTTGGTCGATATCGCTTGCCCGCTGCGTCGGCAGCCGCGTCAGCACATCTTTGAGATAGGCATACGGATCATGCCCATTCATGCGCGCCGACTGGATCAAACTCATGATCGCAGCTGCCCGCTTGCCGCTGCGAAGCGACCCGGCGAACAACCAGTTCGAGCGTCCAAGCGCCCACGGCCTTATCTGATTTTCGACCGCGTTATTATCTATGGGCACAGCGCCGTCCTCGACATATCGAGTCAGTGCCGTCCAGCGCTTGAGGCTGTAATCCAGCGCTTTGGCAATAGCCGATCCTTCGGGCACAAGGTCGCGCTGGGCCAACATCCAGGTATGCAGTGCGTCGATAAGGGGTGCCGCTTTTTCCTGGCGTATTCGCCAGCGATCGTCGTCGGTCATCTCCCGCGCTTGCCGTTCAATTTCGTACAACCCGCCAATTGAGTGCAGTGCCTGTTCGGCTAGTTGGCTTTTGTTCGTCGCGTGCAGATCGAAAAACTTGCGGCGGGCGTGGGCCATGCAGCCGATTTCGGTGATGCCTTGCTGGAAGCTTGCTTTGTAGCCGCCATTATGTTTTGCAACTCATAACGCCGGTTACAAGGCCAGCTTCGAACTTGGCGTGACCGAGATCGGTTGCATGGCCCACGCGCGGCGAAAGTTCTTCGGACTACACACCACCAACAAGAGCACGCTTGCCGAGCAGGCCCTGCGCTACTGCTGTGCGAAATCGAAAGTAAAATCCGCGACCTGCAGTTGGATATACACCGCCAAATACGGCAAGAAAAAGCCGTAGCGGTGATGGATACGTTGCATGCCTGGATGATCGCCCAGCGTGAGCTGGTGCCCGAAGGTTCGGCTATCAGCTGCCATGAACTGAGTTCGGGGTGCATTTTCCTGGATATTGGCTATACCTATCGCGTCCGAAATGGAAACCAAATAGGAGCAATTATGAAAGGAGCGCTTGCTGTGGGACCGGTTGGCGCCCTAGCGATGGGATTGGCTGGTTGCTCTAGCAGTACAGTGGATACGAGCCAATATTCCAGTTTTCTCCATGATTACCGCCGACTTTCACAAGGTCAGTCACCCTCGGGCGGTACGGTAATGAAATGGATCGCCCCAAAGCTGGACCTCAGCAACTACAGCGGTGTCTATGTCGAGCCCAGTCAGTTCTATCCCAGGCCACAACCGACCGAGAAAATCTCCCAGCAGCCTCTTAATGCCATCACTGTCTACTATGACCAGGCGCTCAAGCGCGAACTGGGTAAGTCGCTGCCATTGGCAACAGGGCCCCGCCCAGGGGGGATTGTGGTGCGTCCTGCCATCACTGGCGTCAATAGCAATAGCAAGACCCAGAGCCTCAAACCTTACGAACTCATCCCCATAGCCCTAATGGTTGCTGCGGTCAGTACGGCTTCAGGTATCCGCGATCAGGAAGTTGACATCGCGGCTGAGGCCGACTTTCTCGAAGGCAACAACCAGCAAGTAATCGCTCAAATGGTTCTCAAGGGCACCGGCCAGCCGCTGGAAAACGATACTCAAAACTCACCTCCAGGACGTGAAGGCCGTTTTGGACGGCTGGGCTTCAGACCTGCATCAGTCGTATCTCAAGTTGAAGACGCGCTGATCTCAGCCACGTTGTTTTCTTTGTCAGGATGTTATCCACCGAGGTAAACGCTATGAAATTTGCTGCCCTATATGCTGCTCTCCTGCTCATAGCGCCGTCCGCTTTCAGTGCTGCTGTCGTACAGCCTCCTCGCAACCCATTTCTTGCGGACTCGAATTACAGCATGGGCCACGCCAACTCAGCCCAAACCGATTCAACGGTTGATCCAGGCCCCGTAGGGCCCACACGTCAGCTTCGCGACGATGAGATGCGCTACCAGGACTTAGGGATGTTCAACTTGGCCTACGTAATCTCCAGTCCTTACAAGGATGGTAAGCGGGTGGTCTGGACGAACGGTAGTCAGTTCATGACTAAGCTAGACCACGACACGTTTGATATCGTGGCTACCCTGCGTCTGCCTGGCGAGGATCATGCAGATGTGCTCACGCATGAGCGTCTGCTAACCGCGCTCGACGCGAAGTCGAGCTTTGATGAGAAGTGGGCGGTTGTGCAGAAGTCTGGGTATCCGCCGATCTCAGGCGTTTACACTCTGCTTGATAAAGACAATCAGTACGTTGTTGCTGGTAAAGGCTTTATCCGGGTGTATGGCGATTCGACACCTGGAGACCGACTTTCGGGCATCGTCGTAAAAGGGCAGTGGGATCAGCCTAAAGATGTCACTGGCGAATTCATCGGGATGAACATGACATTTGACGGGCGCATCGTCCTGGCGACGTCCGACGGCTATGTCATAGCGCTCTCGCGTGACTTTAATGATGTGAAGACCATCCGCCTCCCCGGTGCTGAGCAGGAGGTACCCAAACAACCAAAGGGTTTAGGCTGGCTGCGTAACAGTTTCGCAATTGATGAGAATGGCGGTATCTACATCCCCTCCCAACATATCCTGCACAAAGTGGTTTGGAACGGTTCCAAGCTATCGACTAGCGAGCAGGACGGTGCATGGAACGAGCCTTTTCGAAATTCGCTTGAACGGGGCAGCGGATCGACGCCCACTCTCGTCGGCTTCGGCAACGAGCCCGACAAACTGGTAGTCATCACCGATGGCGACAAGTTGATGAATGTGACGGCTTACTGGCGAGATGATATCCCTTCGGATTGGAAGCAGCTGCCAGACGCCCCATCACGCCGGATCGCAGGTTTGCGTCCCGCTAATTTCGGTGACCCTAAGCTAACTGCTGCGCAATCTGAGCAGTCCGTCGTGACTTCCGGCTACGGCATGGTAGTGGTCAACAACGAGCCTCGTAATGTGCCCACCTCAATCATAGACGACCGGTTATCGAAAAAGATGTTTATTGGATATCTCGCATATCTGAAGGAATATCAGCCGCGTGGTGTACAAAAATTCGAATGGAATCCCAAGACGCGCACGCTCAATCCAGCCTGGGTTAACAATGACGCCAGCGATATAAACGGAGTCCCATTTGTTTCGACGGGTTCAGGGACTGTGTACATGATGGGTGCGCGAGATGACCAGTGGACTCTTGAGGGCGTTGATTGGGCTACAGGCGCATCTAAGTTCCATTACGTACTAGGAGGCGCACGCTTCAACAGCTTTTATTCGCAGCCCGTGATCGATGCCGAGGGACGCGTGATGGTCAGTGCGCTGTACGGCGCATTAAGGCTCCAGCCTAAGCCGTAAATCTCGAAAAAAATCGGAGGGGCCGAGGCATCAGGCCCCTTTCGTTTCCGGGAGCATTGGGGATAACGGAATGAGTTGTAGATGGCTAGTAGGCATTTCTGCTTTGATTTCAGTGATGGCTTCGCACGCGGACGAAGGAGGCCTGAGTTTCTGGTTGCCTGGACAATTCGGTGCCCTGGCTGCGGTTCCTACCGCGCCAGGATGGAGCTTGGCGTTTGTCTATTACCATGCCAAAGCAAGCGAAGGTAGCGGGAAACCGTTTCCCCGAGGCGGCCGGACGACTCTGGGTGTCAACGCTGAAGCAGACCTGTTATTCCTGGGGCCAGCCTATACCTTCAGCGAACCTGTTTTCGGTGCTCAGGCGGCTGTTTCATTGATCGCGCCAGTGGGCCGCTCCAAAGTAAGTGTCGATGCAACACTTACAGGCCCCCGTGGACGGAGCTTCTCCGGAGGTACCGACGACGCGCTATCTGGCAGCGGTGATGTCTACGTACAGGGCAGCTTGAAATGGAATCACGGATCTCACAACTTCATGGTGTACAGCATGGGAAACCTGCCTGTCGGCGCTTATGATCCAGATCGTTTGGTCAATCTAGGCCTGGGACATGCCGCTCTAGACGTCGGCGGCGGCTATACCTTTTTTGACCGGGAAAACGAATTTACGGCAGTGGCGGGGATCACTTACAACTGGGAAAACACCGACACCCGTTACCAGAATGGGATAGATGCTCACTTGGACTGGAGCGCCTCACACTTCTTCACGGACGAGACCCACCTCGGCTTGGTTGGCTACTTTTATCATCAAATGACCGGCGATAGCGGATCTGGTGCTACACAAGGAGACTTCAAGTCCAAGGTCACCGCCGTGGGGCCCCAACTTGGGCATTTTTTCAAAGTAGGAAAGCAGACCTGGTATGCCAACCTAAAGGGCTATTATGAGTTTGACTCAAAAAAACGAGCTGAAGGCTGGAACACGTGGCTAGCACTGGTCATTCCCTTGCCTGAGTGACGTTCAAATTCCGCCCGGAGGTGCGATGCTCATCAAAAAAGCCCGTTGGGCGCGCGCACTGTCGACAGCGCCTTGCCATATCGACTGGCTGATCATTGAGATGGCTATTTACGATCCTGCTGGCGCCCGGTTTTAAACTGTTAACTTTCGTAAACCCTCTCTGGACTTTGCAGGGCTATTCTTCAGCTCTGTATCAAAAAACAGACAAGGAGGTCTCATGGGCAATCAACCTCACGTGCATTGGACGCCACAATTTCAACCGATGCCGCGACCGCAAATACAACTTCTGAAAAAAGCTTAGATTTCATGATCTCCTCCACCCTTAGGCAGTGGCCTGCGTGAACGATCGCTCGACGCGTCCGGCGAATCGCTGAGCCGGATTTCGATCGTTTGAAGCTCCTACATTTGCGCTTTGAGCCTGCCGATTTTCTCTTCCAACCGCACGATGCTGGGCTCGGCAGCTGGGAGTTTGCCGTCAGGTAACGGCTGATGCTCGATTCAACCTCTTCCCTTCGCCGCTTCAGTTTGGCGCTGGTGAAATTGCGGTCGCGGTTGTTGACTGTTTTGAATTTGCTACCATCGATGGCGACCAGATGTTCTCCGAACAATCCCAACTGCTGACACAGCACAACGATCTGTCGCCAGACGCCTCGGATGGCCTTGCTGTTGGTCTTGAAGTCGGGCATCAAACACCCGGTCAGCCACATCAGTTCGACGTTGCGTTGAGCTTCTCGCTCTAGCCGTCGTCTCGACTGGATGCGGTTGAGATAACCGTAGCTAGATCTTCAACAAGACCGAGGATAGCACGCAGACCGGCCAGTAAACATACGGCCCTAATGTGCCATATAATATTTCGACAATCTCTACTTCCCTGCACCGAGCAATTTTCCGCTCAAACATTCAATAAACAATCACTAATTAGTAAAGTACTGCTTTCCGCTGACTTATATAAATTTCAGAATTTTCTTATTTACACTACATAATCACCGACACTCAAAACAACAAACCTCATGCCTTTCTGAATTTTAAGAGAATTCCTATATGGATCGACCGCTTCACGCATTACATTGCCCCCCGTCGCAACTGACACCACCCCTCTTCAAAGCTTAAGTTAATAGCGACTTGCTTCAAAATAAACCACACTTACCAACACCGAGGTTGTTTTATGCTCAAAACTCTATTGGCTCTTTCCGTCGCCGCCGGTCTGACTGTAGTATTCGCGCTACCAGCCCAAGCTTCCGATGGCACCATCAACTTCGTTGGTGCGATCAAAGATGTTACCTGTACCGTACAGGCCGCCGGAACCAGTGGTATTTCGACCGTCACTTTGCCGACCATCACCAAAAGCGCTTTGACCACTGTAGGTGCAACCGCAGGCGACACCAACTTCAACATTGAGCTGACCAACTGCTCGGGTACTGACGTTTCCGGTAGCGGTGTTGCTGTTCACTTCGAACCCGGTGTCAATGTGAATGCCAACGGACGCCTGACCAACAATGGTGCGGCCACCGGTGTAGATCTGGCTTTGTATGAAACCAACGCCGCAAGCCCGCTGAACCTGGGAGTAGCGCCGACTGCGGCATACAAATCCATGACCGGCGCTACACCGAACGGGTCCGCCACACTGCCTTACACAGTTAAGTACTATGCCACCAGCGCTACTCCAGGCGCAGGCACTGTAACTTCGAGCGTAGTTTATTCGGTCGTGTATTTCTAAACAGCGTGCCAGCGGATCGTTCAGGCGATCCGCTAACCCCTTAACAACACCCGCCATCCATATGAGACACCATGAAATCTTTTATCTTCTCTCAGTGCTTGCTTTCTGGGTTGATCCTGGCTGGCAGTTTGTTCGTTTCTCAAGCCCAGGCAGCCATCGTTATTAATGGCACCCGTGTGATCTACCCCTCCGATCAAAAAGAAATCAGCGTAAAACTCGATAACAACGGCGAAGCTCCCTTGCTCGTTCAGTCCTGGATCGACGAAGGTGATGCTCACTCCACGCCCGATAACTCAAAGGCACCTTTTGTTCTTACCCCGCCCATTGCCCGAATCGATAAGCATGAAGGGCAAACCTTACGGGTGCGCTTCACCGGTCAGAAGAGCCTGGCGCAGGACAGAGAATCGATTTTCTGGCTGAACGTGCTGGAAGTGCCCCCCTCCACCGATGATGGTCAGAACAAACTCAAAATTGCCTTCCGCAGTAGGGTCAAATTCTTTTATCGCCCAACGGCATTAAAGCTCGATACTTTGCAGATCGCACAGCAAATGCAATGGCGGTTGGTCAGGAATGCCGACTCATGGGGTTTGGACGCAACTAACCCTACACCCTATTACTTAAACCTGAGTGCTGTAAAAGTCGGTAGCGCCAGTGCAGAACTGGACCTGACAAACAGTATATTCGCACCTGGCGAACACAAGACATTGCCACTCAAGGGCACAACAGATGCACCAGGCGTAAAGCAAGTTGAGTTTTCTGCAATCAATGACTACGGAGGAATCCAAACGCTTATACAGCCTCTCACGCAGTAAACTTTACTGCTGAACCGCTCTGGTTGCATAAGGGTGTAATTTGGGCCATACACCCCGACACTTCAGCATTATTTTTCTGATTCTATTTGGGATGGAAGCACTGTTCCTCCAATTTTAAGCAGTCATAGCACCTATTCAGATCACGAACTCACAAGTTCCCGTGACGCTCTCCGGCTGCACGAAAGACGGCATTGGAAACAGTCACGCAGCCATTGAATCTTGTATGCAGGACTTTGAAACATGATCAAGCATTGCAACTACGGTCTCACTGTTATCAACGCTATGTCTGCTGCTCGTTTTTGCTTGAAGCCACTCACCGTCGCCATCATGTTTGCCGGTGGCAGCCTGGCGACCAGCGTCAGTGCCGTAGAAAATCGCGACACTTCCAAAGAGCTTGCCAGTTTCGACAACAGCATGCTTTGGGGCGCAGGCGCGCAGTCACTGAATGTCGACCGTTATAGCGAAGGTAACCCGGTCGAGCCTGGCACCTACAGCGTGGACGTCAGCCTCAATGGCACCCCTGCCGGTCGCTACGATGTCACCTTCGTTTCCGGGACAACTGCTGACCACGCCAAGCCCGAGTTGTCGATCGAGTTGCTTGAGAAGGTCGGCGTCAATACCGAAAAGCTTCAAAGCAGTACCGACAGCGCACCGGCTCACGATCTGCTCAATCTCATCCCGGATGCCACCTATCGATACAACAGTGCTGATCAACGGCTGGAATTGAGCATTCCGCAGGTAGCGTTGCTCAATCGTCCACGCGGTTATGTCAGCCCGACACGCTGGGATCGGGGTGTTGATGCGGCGTTCGTCGACTACAACGTCAACACCTACCAGACAACTAGCCAGGGTGTTCAGAACAATACCGCCTACGCGAACCTCAAGGCGGGCATAAACCTAGGTGACTGGCGCCTGCGCCAGCGTTCGACGCTGAACTGGGACAAACAAACCGGCAAGGACTACCAAGCTGTCGACAGTTATGCACAACGGGACATCGACACCCTGAGTTCTCAGCTGACCTTGGGAGACAGCTTCACCGACGGCGAACTGTTCGACACCGTCGCGACCCGAGGTGTGCGCATGGCAACTGACGATCGAATGCTGCCGGACTCTCAGCGCGGTTATGCTCCAGTCATCCGGGGCGTGGCCTCGACCAACGCCCGCGTCACCATCCGCCAGAACGGCTTCATCATCCAGGAAACCACCGTCGCACCGGGTGCCTTCGCGATCACCGACCTCAATCCCGCGAGCACCAGTGGCGACCTCGACGTCACAGTGACCGAGGCCGATGGCCAGGAAAAACATTTCATCGTGCCGTTTTCGTCGGTCAGCCGTTCGTTGCGCGAAGGTACGTCACGCTACACTGCGACAGTCGGCCAGGCTCGCGAACTGCCTTATGGGAGCAAACCGCTGGTTACACAGGGTACTTACCAGCGTGGCCTGACCAACCTCGTCACCGGTTACACCGGCTTTTCCGCCACCGAAGGCTACGGCTCGGCGATTCTCGGTGGCGTGTTGAACAGCGAATACGGCGCGATTGGTGCAGACCTCACCACGTCGAAAACCGATTTGGAAGGCAAGACCTTTACCGGTCAATCGGCCCGCGTGACCTATAACAAGATTCTGCAAAGCACCGGGACCAACTTCACAGTCGCTGCTTACCGTTATTCCACCGCAGGCTATTTCGGCATCAACGACGCTCTCAATGCCCGCGATCAATTGGACGCACTCGGAGATAGCCAAGGCGGTGTGGATTCGTTCCGACACGCCCGCAGCAAGGCACAACTCAACGTCAGTCAGAATCTCGGCAGCCGTTCTTACCTGTACATCAATAGCTCCGTACAGAGCTACTGGAACAGTTCGGGCACCGACAAGCAGTATCAGGCCGGTTTCAGCCAAAACTTCAGTTGGGGTAGCGCCGGTATAGGTGCCTCGCGTACCCAGGACATGTCGGGAAACGACACCACCCAATACATCTTCAACGTGTCCATTCCCTTGGGTTCGGCCAGTTCTCACAATCGGCCTTACCTGAGTGCGAGCGCCACTTCCAGCAGTGATGGCAGTGCCAATTTCCAAACGACCCTAAGCGGCACCAGCGGCGACGACCAATCGCTCAGTTATGGCATTACCAGCAGCAACAATCGTCCAGCCGAGGGCGACAGAACCACCAATATCAGTGGTAACGGGCAATACCGAACCTCCGCGGCCAACCTCAGCGCCTCCGCCAGTAAGGGCAACGATTTCCAGCAAGCGTCCTTGGGTGCGAGCGGTTCGGTGGTCGTCCACCCGGCCGGCATCACTTTTGGCCAGCCACTGGGTGACTCGATTGCGATTGTCGTTGCCCCTGATGCCGTAGGTGCAACGCTCACCAATGCAACAGGGGTAAAGCTCGATCAGAGCGGTCAAGCGGTGGTGCCTTACTTGAACCCTTACCGGATAAACACTCTGGAACTGGATCCGAAAGGCATTTCCGATGACGTAGAACTGCAGCGCACCAGTCAGGAAGTTGTTCCACGCAGTGGTTCGGTGATCATGGCCAAATTCAACACCGTCGCTGGCCGGGCGCTGCTGATCAACGCTCATCAAGTCGACGGCAAGCCTTTGCCTTTCGGTGCCGGGGTATACGATGAACAAGGGAAAGACGTGGGTGCGGTTGGCCAGGGCGGACAGATCTTTGCCCGGGTTGAGGGTGACCAAGGTACGTTGCGCATCAGCGGCGACGGCAAGGACTCCAGTCCATGCCACCTGGCCTATCAACTGGCCCCGAAGGTGAAAGACGAAGTTTCATCGAAGCTGGAAACCGTTGATCTGACTTGCAAGCGCTGAGAGTTACAAAACGCCGCAGACAACTTGTTTGATTGCGTAGATTCATTTCATCGTCCGCCGGTTGCTCCAGCCCAATACCTCCACAATTTATGAGGATCAAAAATGAATAATTGCCTGAACGTATTGAGCGGATCTCGCCGAACACTTTCTTTCTGGGTGTTACTGCTCGGGTTACTGCTCCCTCATGCGGCACAGGCTGCCTCAACCACCTGCATCTATCCAAATAATCCAGTATCTACGGTTTTACAGTTTAACAGTCCAGTCACCACTGCTGGCAGCAAAACGCTAAATACCGTATTGCAAAGTACTTATTCGAATCCAGGCTTGGGCTTGATGTCAAGTGCGGACAATGTAATTCAAACGGCTACGGTCAACGGCCCCCTCGCTCCAGGATTCACTAACGTTTACAAAACCAATTTAAATGGTATAGGAATCAAATTCCAAGCCACTTATGGTTGGCTTGGGGGGTTCAGCGATGCTCCATTCACAACAACTTTCAGCAAGACGGGGGCGGGAGGCGGCGTAAATTACGTCCAAGCCCAATTGGTTGTCATTGGCCCTATTCAGTCAGGTATCTTGACAGCGTTGCCCTCAATGACCATTAGTTATTCGGGTGACTGCAGCAACAGCCCCAGCGTAACTTGGAGTGTGGCAGACGGCACCGTCATCAATGCATTGACCTGCGCTGTCAGCGCCAGTTCAAAAAACCTTTCCGTTCCCCTTGGGATTGTAAAAACAAGCGAGTTTGGCGCTTCAGGCTCCACCGCCGGTAACGCCAACTTCAGCATCGCCCTGGAAAATTGCAGTACAGGAATCAACTTGTTTGCCACCTTCACGGATGCCAATAACCCCGGCAACACCTCAAATGTACTTAGCCTGACCAACGACAGTCAAACAGCCAGCGGTGTGGGGATTCGCCTCCTTACTGGCAACGGCGCAACAGTGCGTTTCGGACCTGACTCCTATTTGCCTGGTACGCTTAATCAGATGACATTGGGTCCTTCGTCAATAGGTACGGTCACCCTCCCCTTCACAGCAAGCTATGTGAAAACAAGCAACACCATCACCAGTGGCATTGCCAATGGAATAGTCACCTTCACCCTTTCATATCAGTGAAGGCACTTGTGCACTTGCGAGATCAGTTGGCGCGTATGACATCCTGATCGAGCCACCTTCTACAGCAAGCCGTTGCACAACGCATATCCATACAATTGCTTGTCTTGGCCCGGATAAATGGTAATCAAGGCAAGTTGCATATACGTAAATGGCAAGGTCTGGGGCAAAAGGCAAAGACGCATCGAACCTAGACGCGATTGATCTGACATGCAAGTATTGAGAGAAGCGATAGCATGAGGAAGCTTCAATAGCTGATCCCCCAAGAACAATCAATCAATTTAGTACGCTGGAAACCAATGAACCGTAATCGCTCAAATTCAAAAAAACACGTATCCGAATTCTTCGATGTACTCCGTTGGACGAATTACGTTATTCGTGCAATAGAAGGAGTTTTATTTTTTACCGGACTAGCGTTATCCCATGCCGCAAATGCGACTATCACCTGCACCACGACTTCCCCGGGCATCAGCGTTTCATTGCCTATATCGATCAGCCCTCCCCGCGACTTGAATCCTGGAGCGCCTCTGAGCGCCTGGATACAGCCTCCGGAATCGCAAATTCTCAGTGGCTGCACTGCTACCGATACAACCACGACCTACATTCAGGCTCGTAGCACTCTGATTGCAACCGGCAAAACCGTCGTTGATACTGGCATTACTTACACCGTGTATGAAACTAGTGTACCCGGTGTGGGCATAATTTTTTCGGCCAAAGACAAACACAGTGGCTTATTCGCGGTGCAAACATCATATACCGATCTACTTCAAGGCTGGTCGTCTTTCTGGGATGCCAGTGTAGCCATTCGATTGATAGCTACAGGCGAGCCAATCATCAGCGGAACCGTGGTCGGCGGCCAAGTGGGGTTGATGCGCGTTATAGAAAAAAGCAGTGGTAGCACGACCTCGGAGGTTCCACTCAATCTCGTAACATCCACCGTGGTACAGGCCAAAAGCTGCAGCGTCAGTGCAGGCTCAAGAAACTTATCTGTCCTCCTTGGTGAAGTTAGAACAAGTGATTTTGGTGTAGTCAGTACTACCGCAGGCAACGGCGACTTCAATATCGTACTGGAGAATTGTAGTAGTGGGATCAATCTATTTGCCACTTTCACCGATGGCAACAATCTGGCCAATATTTCTGATGTGCTCAGTTTAACGCCCGGTAACTCAGTGGCCTCCGGTGTGGGCATCCGCATTCGCAAAATCAATGGGCCCATCGTGAGCTTCGGCCCCGACTCGTCTTCGCCTGGCACATTGCATCAGCTAAGTCTGGGGGGGACAGTAGCAGGAACCATAACACTCCCCTTCACCGCAACTTATGTGAAAACCAATAACACTGTGAGCAGTGGTGTTGCTAATGGCGTTGTCACATTCACGCTTTCGTATCAGTGAAGGTACTGCACTCCCGGGGCCCGTTTGGCCGCGAGTAGAATCAGCATGGAACTAGCGAACGGCTACAACACTCTGTCGAAACTCCATACCAATATTTGCTGAGCAGGTTTTGTCGAGCAGTCTTGGTCGACACAACCCACTATAACAGGCCATTGCGCAAAGCGTATTCGTAGAGTTGTTTGTCGTTGGCAATCCCCAACTTCTGTTGTGCGGAAATCTTTTGGTGACTGATGGTTTTGACACTTCGATTCAGCACGGTCGCTATTTCCGAGACGGTATGCCCATTCACGAATAATCTCAACACTTCGGATTCTTTTTTTGAGAGCGCCTTGTGGCTCGCATCACCCCGCGAATTCAAATGATCGAGCTTGAAATCCTGGAGCAGTTTCTTGACCGCTGCTCCTATGTATTGCTGGCCTGAGGCGACCTGCCGAATCGCGTCGAGAACTTCATCCTGCCCTCCACTTTTCAGCAAAACCCCTTCGGTACCGGCGCAAATGATGTTCTCCAGGATCAACGGATTTGTCATCATGGTCAGGATGATCAGCTTTACTTGCGGATAGCGGCGTTTCACGAATGTCAGGAGAGTCAGCCCGTCGCCATGGGCGCCACCGGGCATGTAAAAATCGCTGATCAAAATGTCGGGTTTTACCTTATCCATCAGTGCGACGAGTTCAGTCGAGTCCGCAGCCTCACCATGAATTTCAATCCCCGGTTCGTGCTCAAGGGCCATACGAACACCTAACAAGACGATAGGATGATCATCGGCAAGTATTACCTTCAGGCTCATGAAGATGCCTCCAGAATAGGATTCAAAAACTGTTTCAGACGCTGCAGGTGCTCGTCGATCTGGGACAGTCGCCCTGACGCAGACAGTGTTTCAATCTGCGAGCAATTCTCGGCAGCGCCAATTAGTCCGACAGTGGCGAATGCACCTTTGAGTCGATGCGCATATTGAGAGACAACGACTGCATCCTCATCCGAGATCGCGGCCATCATGGTGGCCCAGTCACTTCTAGTGGTTGAAACAAACAATTCGCGCATGGAAGGTTTGATTCCATTCAATGTCGACAATATATTCGCGGTGGACGAATCTTCTTCGGGAGCATCAACTATGGCCCCCACAATGTTTAAGGCCTCTCGCAAACTCGCGAGTGAAAACGGTTTGGCGAGATGCGCATCCATCCCGGCCTGGCGACAACGCTCACCCTCCTCCGCATGAGCATTTGCGGTGACGCCCACAATCGGAATGTCAACTCCGTCTGCCCTCAACTGTCGGGCCAACTGGTAACCGTCCAGATGCGGCATGTTCACATCAGTCAACATCACGTCGAATGTGTCGCCACGCTGCCAGATTTGCAACGCCTCACGACCGTCAGAGGCCATCGTCACCTGGCAGCCCAGTTGCTCAAGCTGCTCGGTGAGGACCAGTTGGTTGATCGGATGATCTTCCACCGCCAACACGTGCAGCGCTTTGGGCGTTTCCGGATGCCGGTCGTTGTAGAGATTCGAGACTGTCGATACGTTTCCGTTAGCCAGTTGTAATGCCTGCAACAACCCTTGTTGACTGAGACTGCTCACATGCCAGCCGTCTTCACGCCATTGTGGGGTCGTGACACCATCGGGCTCCAGCCAAATAACCGCAGCGAAGTCCTCACAAATGTCAGGGTCAGGGTCGTGCGGTCGAGCAACCACAAGAAAACTGGTCAGCGTCGACGGCGACCGTGTCTCTCCAAGAGCTTGCGCTTGCCCTCCCGCATGCTGAATCTGGGCTTGCAGATTTTCGCGCTGATCACCGGCATCCGCCAGGATATACACCGTCAGCAAGTGATCCAAGTGTATGGAAGATGCCGGTCCCGCGATTGGCAGTCGCAGCGTTACGGTAAAACTACTACCTAGCCCCAGTTCACTCACCAGTTCGATTCTACCCCCCATCAACTGAACCAATCGCCGACAAATCGACAGCCCCAAGCCTGTCCCGCCAAACTGACGTGCAGTGGAATTGTCGGCCTGGATAAATGGTTCGAACAACTTCGCCTGAGACGCCTTGGCGATGCCAATTCCCGAATCGGTGATCTGCAACTTCACATTGAATTGGCCAGACTCGACTTCATGCCCCTCCAACCGAACCACGATTTTGCCGCTATCCGTGAATTTCACAGCGTTGCTGAGCAAATTATTCAATACCTGATGCAACCGGTTACGATCCCCCATGAGGGATGGCACATCCGGCTGCAGGCAACCATAAAGCTCAACGTGTCTCTTCCACGCAATAGGCAGAAACCCCCTGGCAACGCTTTCAACCAAGTCAAGCAGGTTGAACGGTGCGCACTCCAGTGTGAGCTGCTTAGCCTCAATCTTGGAAAAGTCGAGAATGTCATTGATGATTTGCAGCAGGTTGCTGGACGAAAGTTCGATGGTGTTCAGATAATCAAGCTGTTGCGGTTGTAAGGCAGTATTGGCCAACAACTCCAGCGTACCGAGTACACCATACAGGGGGGTACGAATTTCGTGGCTCATCATGGCCAAAAACGTCGATTTTGCGGCGTTGGCCTCGTCGGCTGTTTTTTTGGCGGTGGCCAGCAACAACTCCGCACTCTTGCGTTCGCTGTAATCTACAAGGGCGCAAAAAAGAACTGGCTGATCGTGATACTGAACATCTTTCAACGTCGCCAGAATGTGCACATGCTTGTCGCTGTCGACAGCTTGCACATTGATCTCCACCGTAGATGAACTACGTAAATTTTCAGCGGGGATGTTCAATAAAAATTCCCCGAACACACACGGTTGCCCACTCTCGTTAACGGTAAATTTCAGTAATTGGCGAGCTTGTTCATTCTGAATCAACACGGCACCGTCCGGACGCCGCATCAAGCACAAGCCGACCGGCGAATGATCCATCAACACCTGAATCAGCTCATGGCTCTCGGAGATTTTCATAACCCTACGTTGCGCAGGAACCAGTAAATATCGGCGCACCCCCCTTGCCGCAAAAAAAATCGCGGTAAGCCCTATGATCAGGTAAGCCAGTGAAAAGCCAATCGCCATAGCGTTGTCGACTAGAACGGTAGCTAACGGAACCCCGTACACCATTCGCCAGTGGGATTGCGGGGCAACGGAATAAATTAATAACCAGCCTCCATCAATTTCAAAATTCAGATTGGAACTACTGCTGACCGCTGTGACGTTCGCTCGTAGTTTTTCTGCATTGTCGAAACCACTATCGGCCGCTACCAATTTTAGACTCGGATCAAAAATGGCAAGGCGCATGTCATATTTCTGCAGCCACTTACGGTTGACGAGTTCCGATACCGGAATTTCACCCACCAAAAACGATACAAGGGTGCCCTGGCTATTGGAAACAGGTGTGTAGCGACTGATCACCCTGTCTTGGTGTAATGGACTGGCGTGAGCCTCAGTCCATCCACCTACTTCGCGGTTTTGCATCAGTCGAGAATAGTCGCGCAGTATCGGATCACGAATCCTGGAAAATAAATCGATCGTGACGGGATTATTCTGAGCTAGGTTTTCCCAGTCGTTAGTGGCCGTCGGCAGGCTGAAAATCTCGTCCGTCGCGGCAGCCACCAGGAATCGATGACTTGGATTGTAGGTATCTTGCCATACCGTATCCTGAATGTTAGAGAGGTACATGGCTTGAGTAAAAAAATTATGCTCACCCTGTTCGCTCAAGGCGTCTTTTCCACGAACCAATACCCCTCGCCCAAAGCCGTTAACTCCATCAGTCTCATTCACTGACATTGCGGGCATTTTGCTCAAGCGGGAGAATACCGCTGTATGATCTTTAGTGTCGGTGTTACTCGTTGACTGGATTATTCTGGAGGTGCTGCTGATGAATAACGCTTCAGCCTCAGTACGTAAAAACAGAGTTTGGGTATGCTCGTTGCTCCAGTTGTCATAACGGCTGACAGCACTCAGAAAAACGCTGTAGAGATGAAAGCAAAAGAATGCACACAACAGCAATACCGCCAAAGTAGTCGCGTAGTTGAGCAATCCATTCGACAGTTGAAATTGCCGCTTATCCACTGCACCACCTCTTGTCGGCATGACCCTAGTCCATACCATGTATAGCAACATTTCCGGCTTCGAGGTGGTCCTGACTGCTCGTTATGAAAGTTTCCAGAGGCTGTCAAGGACTTGCCTCAACGCGGCCAGAGAAACCGGCTTGGTCAAGTACTCGTTCATGCCCGCAAGCCGGCAATGCTCGCCATCTTCAGCTCGGGCATTAGCAGTAACGCCCACGATGGGAACGTTAATTCCTCTATCCCTCAGCCATCGGGTCAATTGATAACCATCAAGCTGTGGCATGTTTACGTCGGTCAACATCACATCGTATGTTTCACCCCGCTGCCAGCGTTGCAGGGCTTCCAGACCGTGAGCAGCCATCGTGACATGGCAGCCTAAATGCTCAAGTTGCTCGGTCAGTACCTGTTGATTGACCGGGTGATCCTCGACTGCCAGCACTCGCAGCTTTCTGGACGCCAATGGCAGCTGCCCAGCAGTTATTTTTGTTACATCCGGCGTATTCCCACTCAGGTATTGTAATGCTTGTAGCAGGCCTTGTTGACTCAAGCTGCTCACATGCCAGCCGTCTTCACGCCATTGCGGCGTCGGCGCGTCTGCAGGATCCAGCCAGATAATGCCGGCGAAACCATTCGCAGAGGAGATCTCAGTATGATGTGGCCAGGCTACCAACAAGTACTCGGCAGGTGCGCACACTGGCAGCGTTTGCGACAACGGCTGCGCTTGACCGCCCGCATGAAGGATCAGGGCCTGCAACGTTTCACATTGATCATGGGTACCGGCCGCAATGTGAACGGTAGGCAAGCCGTGAAGATGGATTGAATTGGAGGGCCCGGCAACCGGGAGCTGCAGCGATAGGGTAAAACTGCTGCCAAGCCCTAACTCGCTGACCAGCTCTATCTCTCCCCCCATCAACTGGGCCAGTCTGCGGCAAATCGAAAGTCCCAGGCCAGTCCCACCAAACCGGCGCGAGGTCGAATTATCGGCCTGCGTGAAGGGCTCGAAAAGCGTGGCTTGGGACATTTTGGAGATACCCACGCCCGAATCCGTGATTTGCAGCTTGACAAGAACCTGACCCGCTTCGACTACAGCTCCGGTCAGGCGAACGACGATTTTCCCACTGTCAGTAAATTTTACGGCATTGCTCAGCAGGTTATTCAATACCTGCTGAAGACGATTGCGGTCACCGATGAGAAGAGGCAAGTCTGGCTGCAAACAGCAGAAAAGCTGTACACGTTTCTTTCGCGCTAAAGGTACGAAACCCCGTGCAACGCCTTCGACCAGTTCAACCAAATTAAACGACTCGGCTTCCAATGCAAGTTGGTGGGCTTCAATTTTTGAAAAGTCGAGAATGTCGTTGATGATCTGCAACAGGTTACTGGATGACAATTCTATGGTGCCCAGATAGTCCCGCTGGCGCGGTAGCAATGCAGTGTTGCCCAACAGTTCGAGTGTGCCAAGCACACCATAAAGTGGCGTGCGAATTTCGTGACTCATCATTGCTAGAAACGTTGATTTGGCGGAGTTGGCTTGGTCGGCTGCCTCTTTCGCTGCAGCCAGCATCAACTCGGCATTCCGGCGTTCGCTATCATCGACGAACGAACAGAACAGTACTGGTTGATCGTTGTATTGCAGCTCTGCCAATGAAACCTGAATGTAACAGGGCGTTCTGTCATTAGCCGCAATAGCTGCGACCCCCATGCCAAAAGGAATCCCTTGAGCATTCAACGGAATGGTCAAGAAATATTCGCGCAAGCTTTGGCAGTGCCCATTTACCTCAACGCTTAATGCCAGTAATCGCTTGGCTTTTTCACTCTGGATCATCAGCTCGCCGGTTTTTCGATTGAGCACACAGATGCCCACGGGGGCTAATTCAAGCATTGTCCGGTTGAACGCCTCTCGTTCGAGAAGCTGAACGGCCTGTTCTTGTGCAGGAAGAAACACAGCCCGTTTGATATACCTTATCGATATTAATGCTGAGACAATCGATGCAATGAAAAGACCCAGACCGAACAGGAATGTGTATTTAACCTGCCTGAAAATATCCAGATAGCTTGCATAATAGACCACCCAGCGCTGCCGTCCGCCGAGCTCTTTTTTCAAGGTTATTTTGAAGATAGGTGCGCTAAAACAGAAAAAACCCTCTGGTTGTAGTTTCAACGCATCCAGGAAGACGTCGTCCACGGGCTCCCCTTCACCCTGCTTCGGTGCCCCGTCAACGAGCTTGCCATTTTCATCGAGAAGCAAAAAATGGATAGCCCGATCCGGAGCCGCATCGATTTCGTGTGCAATGGATTCATGCACCTGTTTATACGGCACCTCCAGACCAAGCCACTCGGTAGGCATGAGACGAGGTGAAATGGGCTCGAACACGTATGACTTTCTTTCGTCTCCACTGCCAAGGCGAAACAACTTCACTCCTGCCAGGTTGCTGTCCAGTTCAGCATCTTGCAATTGAACGGATACGTCCTTCAGATTATCGGACACACTCGATTGAGCTTTGAAAACATACTGCGCCTCACCAGTCTCCCTATTCACATAGATGATGTTGACGTTCGACTCTTTAAGATCCCGTCGCAACGGCGCAGAAAGGTGCCACAGCTCCCCCCAATCCTTGACTGTAGTGCCAGAATCATAGTGAAAAGCTTTTCTGTCTGGCACATTTTTCGACGGCGTTGCATCAGGAACTACATCCACGGACTTAATTATGCCGGCAAGCAGCAGCTCCTTGGATTCGAAAAAATCCCGGCTTTGCGTATAGCCATTATTGAACACCTTACGATAATCAGAGATTTCGGACATGACCGTTGCATAACAATACATCGCGACGCTGCCCAGTACGCCCAACACAAATGCAACTGACAAACAACCAATCAGGCTCAATGCGAAGCGTGGATGCAATATCAAACCATTCGAAAAAAAAAGAGAGCGCTTATTCTTGATCATGAGAAGAGCGTAACAAGCGCTTTGTTGCCAAGGAATGAGACAATTCTTATAATGCAGAGAACAGTGTCCTCGACTTCGCTTTTTTCTACTTAAATCCAAACAACAATTCTTCAAGTGCGCTTTCGGTCATGGGCTTACCCAACAAAAAGCCTTGCGCCGTATGACATCCCAAACGCCGTAGCAAATTGAGGTCTTCTGGGTCTTCCACGCCTTCGGCAATGACTTTCATGTTCAGGCGGTGAGCAAGGGACATACTGCTCTCGAGCGCAGCCTGTGCAGCCAGGTTTTTGTGTGCACCGTGTACAAAGACACGGTCTAGCTTGATTTCGTCGAAAGGCACCGACATCAGGTTGAGCAAAGATGAATATCCCGTTCCGTAATCGTCGATAGACAACTTGAAGCCTTGCAATTTAAGACGTGCAGCACCCGCCAGGTACTCGCTGAAGTGATCAGTCACCGTGGTCTCGGTCAATTCCAGCATCAGTGTTGTCGGGTCGCCACCACAGTCGTCGACAATATTGAGCAAGCGCTCAGGCAGCGACTCTTCCGCGAGCAGAGAAACAGGGATGTTGAAAGAAATAGTCAAATCTTGACCTCGTTTTCGCCAGACTGATTGCGCATGCAAAGCACTATCTAACAACATCGAATTAAGGTGATGGGTCCAGTTTGACTTGATTATAGTGTCCATAAATATAGACGGCGGCAAAAGCCCGCGCACCGGGTGATTCCAACGCGCGAGCACCTCTACTCCGACAATGCGACCTGTGTCGAGGTCATATTGCGGCTGATACCACGGTGCAAACTGTTTGCGAATCAAGCCTTCCAGTATCTCTTCGGAATTTATGTTCAAAGTTGGTCGCAAACATTCCACAGCGGCTATTCCATTATGCTGCTGATCAAAGGCTTGCATCGCCTCAATGAACTCAGCCATCACCAAAGGCTTAGTCAAAGCACAAAAATACTGGATGCCCAATGAGATGGCTAACTTCTGCACCAGCTGTATAATTGATTCTGACTGCGCAGAAAGCACGATTATATGAGGCTTGTCCTTTAACTCACATAAGCGTTTGATAAATATAACCCCATCCATAATCGGCATTGCAAGATCGCAAACAACCAAATTGTAGTACTTGCGTTTCAGCAACTGTAACGCCTCGAGGCCGTTAGCTGCGCAATCGACGCATACGCCTACATTGGCACGTAACTGTTGGGCAACGTACTCTCGCTGAAACGCATGATCTTCAACCAACAACACAGAGCAAGCGCCAACACCGAGATTCAGACTTAGTGCTTCATTATGGTTCATTTCGTGCCTCGCTGATCTCTACTAACATAAGACCCTGACACGTCCTCATGCTGAACCAAGCGTTCAGAGTCGATCATCCAAACCTAAATCAAAGAGCGACTCAAAAAAATAAGATAATTCGTAATTATCGGGCTTTTGCGAGATTCACCTTACCTAATACTACGTGTCGGAGCTAAGCCACTGACGATAAGTCGTCCGGCGAATTTAAATCCGATTCGGCGTTGCAAAAACCGACATTCAAGCCTACTGTTTGGTTGCAAATCCTATAAGGTTGGCCTTCGACGCCTTACCAAAGCCGAAACCGACGTTTGTTTGATCGCGACCAAGGCAACCCTATGAACGTATCGCATCGACGGAGCGCCGACGCTGTCCCCATTTGACATTGCAGCGAAGGAAATTGACTACCGTGGTCTGAACGAGGGATCCAAAGTAGTACCCACACGTGTCGCAACGTATTGTTGAAACAGGCCGATCTGTTGAGACGACACTTGGGCGGCGTTCCTGATGTGAGCAAGAACCGAGGAGGAGTGTTATCGGAAACTCCATATACAGATGGCTTATGGGCAGCGAGGTATACTTCTATATATGTTGATAGTATCCAAAGCTTCAGACGTCATCGAATGCACCAGGACATTAACCGCTACGGTAGTTTTTGGAATACGGAGTCTAGAGGTAGAAAATGGAGTGGATATTGACCGTGTCTAGCAGGTACAGACCTGTAACGGTACATCGGCCATTATCAGTTGCATCGATGCAACTGGAGACATTCCAATAATAACGCGAAGGCATCAGCCCGGGACGAAAATTTCCCACTCATGGGAAAGACTATTGCGCAAACATCAAAACAATATCAAGTAATAGGAAAATGGAATGACCTCATCGGGTTGAGCCCCGAAAAACAGCCGCTGCCACCAGACATGGTTTAATATGCAGGTTTTCGGCGAGAGGCCTTGCCATTAGTAATGGAGGTCCATTGCTATCATGTCACCTTATGTTTTTAACCCGCATACAAAAACCTTTTACCGCCCCATAGACGCAGCATTGCGCTGGTGTAATCTCATTCATTATGAAGCACAAATAGTCCAAGCTGCATTGTGCTGCCCCGAGAAGCTTATCTCCCTATTCCCACAGTGGCCGGCTCTGCACGCAAATACTGAAAAAATCTACGATGCGATACGCAATAGAGAACTGCCATACGGTTGCCTTGGTATTTCAGTCCCTATGGGTAGTTATGTGGAACCTTACCAACTAACAATCCGTCATTCTGACTTACGCCGTTGGATGCAGGTTTACTACCCCGATCAAAGACCTAGTTTTTTATTTGAGTCCGACAGCGACGCCCATGAAAAAATTAGCTTAGGAGCTTTCCTTGCCTTACAAGCAGATAGAGACATCCTTCTGCGAGAGCGGAACGCTCTCCAACGCCAGCTACGGGATCTTGAGGTTGATCTACAGGCACTGGGACTTGAACAAGAAAGCCTGAAAGCGTTGGTCAAAACGCAGGGACAACTCAGCGATCGTAGTGAGCACACCTACCTGCAGATCATCGGTGCCTTGGTCAACACCGTCTTAGACGTGTCGCCCGCAGGTAAACCTCTTTCCGTGTTCAAGAGCCAAGCCGCAATCGTCGATGCTTTGACCGCGCGCCACAATGACATTCCCGGTCTCAGCAAACGAACACTGGATAAAAAGTTCGCGGCAGCCAATCGCACTCTCAAAAAGAGCACTTGAGCCAAATAATTGCACTGCAATGCACTCGATTGCAGTGCAATGACTCCCTCACTTTTCTGCTATTCACTTCAGGTCACTTCCCATCACGCGCCAAGCGGCGCCAGGAGTGATCAGCATGTCCATCCAACCCTCCCCCATCGCTGAAGCACCTCTACCACAAGTCGAACGTCACATCATGCGGCGCGACGAAGTGGAGCGGAAAACCGGCTTCAAACGCGCGCACATCTACAACCTGATGAAGGAAGGGAAATTCCCGCAAGCCAAACGCATTGGATTGCGTGCAGTCGGTTGGGACTCGCTGGAGATCGAACGGTGGGTCGTTGAGCGTTTGGGCCAACAGGCCTGATGCTATGCGCGTGGTATCGGTGGTTTCCACCAAAGGTGGGGTAGGCAAAACCACAGTAGCCGCCAATCTCGGCGGCCTATTGGCGGATGCTGGCCTACGCGTCCTGCTGCTCGATCTGGATAGCCAACCCACCCTCTCCAGCTATTACGCCTTGAGCCAGAAAGCTGTTGCTGGTGCGTACGAGCTCATTGCACTCAACTTAACAACGCCTGCGCAGATTGTTTCCAGGACAGTGATTGCAGGGCTGGACCTGATCCTCTCCAATGACGATCAAGGCCGACTGCCCCCCTTGCTGCTGCATGCCCCCGATGGGCGATTACGGCTGCGCAATTTGCTGGCCAATTTCCTCCCCCATTTTGACCTGCTTTTGATCGACACTCAGGGCGCACGTAGCGTGCTGCTAGAGATGGCCATCCTGGCTTCCGATCTCGCCCTCTCGCCCATCACCCCGGAAATGCTTGCCGCCCGCGAACTGCACCGCGGCACCTTGAAGCTGCTCAGCGACCTCGAACCCTTCCGCCACCTGGGCATTCCACCGCCACCCTTGCGACTGTTGCTGAACCAGGTGAATAGCATTCGAGTGGACACACGGATGATCATCCGGGGCATGCGCGAGACTTTCGCCGAAGCTACCAATATCTCGGTTCTGGATACCGTAATTCCGGACAGAGTGCCGTATCTCAATGCCGCCTCCCTCGGCTTACCGGTCCACCGAATCGAGACTCGTCGCTCACGTGAACGACGCTCTCCATCCGCACTGGAAAGCATGCAAGCGCTGGCCATCGAACTATTCCCGGAGTGGCGCGAAGCGATCTCTAGGGTGAGCAGGTGCGCGGAGGTTCAATGAGGCGAATCGAAAAGCCCGCATTTCTTACTCAGTCATTTTGTTTGACCAACATTGAGGCCAACAGCGTTTGGCAAGGAGTTCTGTGATGCCGAATCAACTTCCCATCATCGTTCAGCCATCCGTTCGACCACACCATCCACCTAGCGAAGAGTACTGCACCGTTGTCTTTCGTCTGCAAGGTGGGCGCTCGGCCATGGGGTGGTTCCTCGCAGAACTGTCCCGTCATGTCAAAGGTTCAGGGACTGCCGAGATCGTCAAGTTCGAGGTCGGTGACCATTTGTGCAACCGGCGTTAACTGAGGATGTTCAAATGAAGAAGCTCAGTCAGGAGCAAATCACCGACAAGCTGCATCAGGACAACTTTCCTCGGGGTCCAGAGCTGGAACGACTGTCCGATCCGCTCACCGACACGCCTATGCTGGTCACGCTGGAGCAGTTGCGGCCCTACGAACACAACCCTCGCTTCATCCGTAATCCGCTATACGACGATATCAAGGCGTCGATCCGGGAACGTGGGTTGGATCAACCACCACCGATTACCCGCCGCCCGGGAGAAGGCTATTTCATCATCCGCAATGGCGGTAATACGCGCCTGGCGATTCTTGGCGAACTGTGGCAGGAAACCCGTGACGAGCGTTTCTTTCGTATTCATTGTCTGTTCCGACCTTGGGCCAATGAAATCACCACCCTACTCGGCCATCTGGCCGAAAGCGATCTGCACGGACAACTCACATTCATCGAACGAGCACTGGCTGTGGCCAAACTCAAATCCATGCTCGAACCAGATGGCGCTGCGCTCTCGCAACGGGAGCTGGCACGACGTCTTGCAGCTGGTGGCTATCCCATTTCGCAGTCACATATCAGCCGGATGCTGGACACCCTTGAACACTTACTGCCCGCCATTCCACAAACCCTGTATGCCGGATTGGGTAAGCCGCAGATCGAACGCCTGATCGGCCTACGTAGCCAGGCTGAACGAACCTGGAACCGTTATCCAACCGCCACCATTGCGTTCGCCGAATTTTGGCTCGAGACCCTGGGCGACTTCGATGCCGATCCCGGATACTTCGATCTTGAGCAGATCCAGGATGAACTGCTCGTGCGCATGAGCCGTTTGCACGGACAGTCTTACCGCATGTTGGCCCTGGAGCTGAGCGACACCCAACGGGTCATCTCGACGCCTGGCGTTGTCGTCGCCACCCCCTCAGAGAACAGCCATCCGCCGAGCGTTGGTGAAGCCGCGCCAGGACCTTCCTCCTCCGAGTCCCATCCCCAATCAACTGAGCCCAGAACCCAGACCGAAACAGCGCGAGAGGAAGTGCTCACACCACCTGAAACGAATGTTGTATCAGCGATCAGCCCTTCGTCACGCGTTCAACAGATTCGCGAACAGATCGATCGCGAGACCGCCACCGAAACAGCACCGACCGACGAAGGCTGCACGATCGACGACATCTGTCCCATTGCACCAGCACTGGATAGCCCCGAACAACTGCGTTTAGCCATCGCCGGACTGGCGCGGGAAATGGCCGCCTATGCCGGACATCCCGAGAGCATCATCGATCAGCCGCATGGATTGGGTTTTGCCCTGGATATGGAGCGGGTAGATCTTACGACACCTCGCTCTACCAGCATTCACCTACTGCTCCTGGCCCTGTTGCGCGCTCAAGACGACGTGAACTGGGAGGATCGCAAACAACTGCCCTCAGCCCTGTTTGGCCAGCTGTTGCTGGGGATCTATCAACTCCCGCTGACAGGTCGTCCCGCCGTGGACGTAGGACTGGAGCGACTGCCCGACAGTTTGTTAATCAAGCTGTATCGGCTGATTCGTTTGGCTCGCCGTCTGATCGACTTAACGCTCCCCCCTGATGACAACTCACCGAAGGAGCTGCCATGAGCCCGTCCTTCAATGTGCTCAACCAGGCCATGCTGACCCAGGTACTGCATGAGCTACGCCTGGGCAATCTGCAACGCTGTAAGGCACTCGGATTGAGTGAGGACGACATCTACCTGCTGCAATCTTTACCCCCCACCACGCTATCGCGCCTGGCCCATGCCACGGTATCTTGGGTCGAGGTCAAGATCGACTCGCCAGTGCTGCACCGGCTGATCGAGCAAGCCGACCACGACGAACAGAACGAGCGCTTGATCAACCGAGCGCTCAAGCTAGGCGCCAGCAGCACCATCATGTATCAGCGCTTCGGCTTGGCGCATTCGGAAACTGCCCTGCGCCGACGTCTGCTCAAGATAGAAACCCGTAAGGGTCGCCCTCAGCATTTGAGCGAAGCGCAGGAACATGCGCTCTGGCAGCGATGGTGCCAGCTACGCGCGCAGGACGGAACCGAGGATCAGCTCGATGCCATGATGATGCTGGCCGAAGAACAACAGATCAGTTTGACCATCGTTTGGCAGCAGATCGACCAGTACAGCAACGGAGCATGAACACTGCCCCTTCCAGTCGCTGGCAGCGTGTCCTGCAGCAATGCACCCAGCAGCTGAGTGAACGCTGGCCCACACGCCCTACCACTGAACAGCCCTCCTACCAGGCTCTGCAGGCTGGCTTTCTGTTCAGCGGCCAATCACACGAAGTCGTGCCACGTCGGTTGCTGTTGGATCATCGGCTGACGCCACTGGAACGTAATGCCTGGCAGGTGTTTCGACTCATGCTGCAAGGCCAGGGTGTGGTCACGCCCCGCTATGAGGATTTGCAACCTTACCTGTCGAGCGTGCCCTATGGCGCGTCAGCCTCCCGTGAAACCATCGCTCGCGTCTTGACGATGCTCAGGCTGACGCGCTGGCTCAGCTTGGTGAGTCGTAGCCGCGATCAGCTCAGCGGGCGCCTACAAGGTTCTCTGTACATCCTGCACGATGAACCGTTAACTTCCGCCGAAGCCATGGAACTGGATCAGGATTACCTGGAGCTGGTCGGACATTGCCTCACACATAAAGCCAAGGCGGTGCGAATTGTCGCTCAGCACGTTGTGACAGAGGTCCGCCAAGACACGGATATCGATCAGAGTCGCCTCCCCACCCGGCTCGACAGCTGGGACGAACACTGGACGCAGCAAGGATTGGATTTGGCAACCGATGACGCGTTACACGATTCCGAACTGGGTGACGATCACCGCGTTCGGAATCGTGCAGGCCCTCGTTCGGATTCCGAACCGGGCTTGAACGCCCCTATCTCCGGCAGCGTTCGGAATCCGAATGCCGCCTGTACTGTATTAAAAGAAAGTATTTGTACTGTACCGCGCGCGACCCCAGCGGTGGATAACCTGCACTGGCCCGATCCACTGCAGCTGAGTCCAAGCGAGCGTCAGTCCGTCGCCGTGGCACTGAATAAGCTCAAACCAGCGGATCGTCAGATGGTGCTCAACGAAGCGGGGGCACGCTGCAAGGCAGGAGGTATCCGCAAGCCCGCGGCCTATCTGATGGGTCTGATCCAGCGCGCACTGAACGGTGATTTTCATCCTTGGGCAAGTCAGACAGAGCCCTCCCCCATTGCAGAACCGCCGCCAACAGGCCCATCACGCCCGTCCCGACAACAGGGCGAACCCGCCTCCGTCCTCGCCCAAGTGTGCCTGAATGAGTTGCGCCAACTGCGCGGCAAACGTCCTGGACGTCAGTAGATTTGATGCCAGTGGCATCAAATCTACTGAGTTCTATTATGAGATCGCAAAGCGTCGAACCTGCGCACTCCGACTGATATGGCCATCGCCCGCATCACTCACGAACGTCTCCGAAATTAACCCTCTTAAACCAAACCGAACAGAGCGCATTCAGCTTTTTGGCTGCCCTTGACCCTCATCTGTCGCAATGTCCCCGTCCAAGCCGATGCGAGGACAACACCGTGGCCGATCACTACCAACTCAACCTGGGGTCATTGCGCAGCAGCATCACCTTGACCCTGCACACTCACCATGCCGCCCGTATCTGGCAAGGTCGAACCGCACGCGAAGGCGTCCACTCGATCATGGGCATGGCCGGTTACATCAGTGTCACCAACCTGATCAAACAAACTGCGGCCCAGGACGATCCCTATGCCGACTGGGCCATCGTGCAGCTCGAAGAAAAACTGATGCAAGCCAAGGCTGGAATGCTGGAACTGACCCAACAGCTGGATCGGATCACACAGGAGCTGCCGACACAGATCGACATGGGCGACAACCTCAACATCCACCCTGTCACCTTGCCGTTGTTCATCAGCAGCCAGCTGGGCTTTCTGGCGGTCTACCTGCTGACCGACTACGACACCCTGGTGCGCCGGACCCTATTGGCCCATCACACAGCCCTGATTGGCCGCGTCGACATGGAAGCCTGGATCGACGACGGTGCCCATCTGTTGCGCAGCCTGTTCGGCCAGGCACAGCGCTATCGGCATGCTGGCGTCACGCGCGATGACATGGCGGCAAACAATGCCCGCGCCCTGGCGGCCGTTGAGAAATTTGGGTTACCTCCGATGGACATCCTTGAGGGGCATCGCCGCTCCCAGTTCGCGCCACCGATCATTCGTCATGGTGCGGTGGCAGTGGATGACGCTGACGCGCTGGCAGAGGAGGCAGGAGAGCTATCTGCAACGGTGGATGAGCCGGAGGACGAAGCATGAATCCCCTGACTTCGGCTCAGCCGATGCCCTTCGAAACGTTGACACCGGATGCCTATCGACAGCTCGAACACACCGCCTCCCTAAAAGGCCTTTTAAAACCTTTTAAGGGTAAGGGGGAGTTGGAGCACCTGGCGCAGGTGGCGAGGGAAATCGAGGCGCAGTTATGTCATCTGATGGAGGCTGTGGTGCAGCAAGCCGGACAGCCCCCTTACTCACTGCTGGATATTCGATTGGTGCTGCAAAACACCAGCGCGGGTAGCACCTTTTTGCGTTGGCGCACCCGTGATTTCGCCCGTATGGGGGTTGCGGTCTGGGAACGCCAGGTCGGTAACCAAGCTCTGCCGCAGGTCGTGCGAGAGGGGTTGCACCGTTTCGAAGGCGAGCGCATTGCACTGAACCTGCAGATGAGCGTGGTGCACTCGCTCTACCGCCAGGCCACAACCTGTGCGATCAAAATGGCCAGTGCCGAACGGCTGCTGCGCCAGTTCACAACTGCAGCAGAGGTATCAGGATGAGCACTTTTTTCGTCGGCGAAGGCAATATCGGCTGTGCGCCAGAGTTCCAGGAATTTCCATCAGGCAATGACGAGCCACGGCGTTTGCTACGGCTGAATGTGTACTTCGACAACCCGGTGCCACGCGAGAGCGGCTATGAGGATCGAGGCGGCTATTGGGCGCCGGTTGAGCTCTGGCACCGCGAGGCTGAACACTGGAGCACGCTGTACCAGAAAGGCATGCGCGTGCTGGTCGAAGGCCGCACCGTGCGCGATGAATGGGAGGACAGCGAAGACAATGCGCGAGTGACGTTCAAGATCGAGGCCCGTCGAGTCGGCATCCTGCCTCACCGGCTACACAGCGTGGTTATGCGGGAACGCTCCAATGAGCCGGCGGCATCTGCGACACACGCCGGGCAACCTACAGAGCAGGCTGGTTCACCTGCGTCGAAACCCAAAAAACGCAGAGGGCTACCACCGTCGGACTGACAGACTTCAGGCATAAAAATTGCGCCTCTGCGCGAAGTGGCTGGCCTGTCGTTACTCGCTGCTCGTGAAGACCCACCTGTCGTCCACACTACAAACGGGTAGCCGCCTCGGCCCATTCAAGCCTGCCCTCACCATCTAATGTGAGGAACCTGCCATTCAGGTTTCTCATATCTCGCCACTGCTGTTTCCAACCACACTGCTCCGAACTCAATTCGGAGCAGCTCTATGCGCCTCTTCCTCTGCGAGAAACCGTCCCAGGGTCGGGACATCGCCAAGGTGCTCGGCGCCACTCGACGTGGTGAGGGTTGCCTGATCGGCACACAGACAACCGTCACCTGGTGCATCGGCCACCTGCTGGAGACTGCCCCGCCCGAAGCCTATGGCATGCAGTACAAGAACTGGTCATTGGATCAGCTACCGATCATTCCCGCGCGTTGGCAGGTCGAGGTCAAACCCAAGACCGCGGCACAGTTCAACGTCATCAAGCGCCTGCTTAGCGAAGCCACCACCGTCGTTATCGCGACCGACGCCGATCGCGAAGGTGAAATGATTGCCCGCGAGTTACTGGTGCATTGCCAGTATCAAGGCCCCGTTCAGCGCCTCTGGTTGTCCGCACTCAACGAGGCGTCGATTCGGAAAGCATTGTCCTCGCTGAAGTCTGGTCAGGAGACCTTACCGCTCTATCACTCAGCCCTCGCCCGCAGCCGCGCCGACTGGCTGATCGGCATGAACCTGAGTCGTTTGTTTACTCTCCTCGGTCGGCGGGTGGGTTACGACGGTGTATTGTCAGTCGGACGCGTCCAGACACCCACTTTACGTCTGGTGGTCGATCGGGATCGTGCGATTGCCAGCTTCGTCTCGGTGCCCTATTGGGAAGTGGATGTGCACCTGTCCTCAATGGGGCAATCATTCATCGCGTCGTGGCAACCACCAAGCTCAGGACAAGATGAAGCCGGTCGTTGCCTGCAACAGGCGCTCGCCCGTCAAACGGTCCAAGCGATCTCTTGCAGCAAGACCGCCACAGTCCTCTCGCTGCAGACGGAGCATTTTCGCGAAGCTCCGCCCCTGCCCTTCGACCTGAGCACACTGCAAGAAGTCTGCTCGCGCAAGCTGGGGCTTGGCGTTCAGGAAGTCCTGAACATCGCCCAAGCCCTTTATGAAACCCACAAAGCCACCACCTACCCGCGCAGCGATTGCCGCTACTTGCCAGAGAGTATGTTCAACGAAGTACCCGCGGTATTCGATGCCCTGCTCAAAACGGATCCGGCGCTGCAGCCCACATTCGGAAGACTCGATCGATCATTGCGCTCACGAGCATGGAACGACGCCAAGGTCACCGCACACCACGGCATCATCCCCACCACTGAACCGGCGAACCTAGCTCGGATGTCCGAACAACAACGCCAAGTCTACGAATTGATCCGCAGCCACTACCTCGCGCAATTTCTGCCGCACCATGAATTTGATCGAACCCAGGTCGAACTGGAGTGTGGCAAAGAACGATTGACCGCGGTTGGCAAACAGATCCTGGTCCAAGGCTGGAAAGGCTTGCTCTACGACAACACCGAGGAGGATGAGTCCAGTCAAAAATTCCAAGTCTTACCCGTCTTGCAACAGGGTACGCAGTGCGCAGTAAACGACGTCGAACTCAAGTCCATGCGCACCATAGCTCCCAAACCGCTGACCGAGGGCGATCTGATCAAGGCGATGAAAAACGTGGCCAAACTGGTCAACGACCCGCGTCTGAAACAGAAGCTTCGGGACACCACCGGCATCGGCACCGAAGCCACGCGCGCCGGCATCATCAAGGGCTTGATCGATCGCGGCTATTTGCTGAAGAAAAAACGCGCCTTGATGGCCTCCGCCGCGGCTCATACCCTGATTGAGGCGGTACCCGCGGCCATCGCGGATCCGGGCATGACCGCGATCTGGGAGCAGGCCCTGGATGAAATCGAAGTGGGACGCCTGACCCTGGATGCCTTCGTCGCCAAGCAGGCGAACTGGATTGCGCAATTGGTCGAACACTGCCGAGCGCTCACCTTGGCGTTACTGGTCGAAGCCGGACCGGCTTGCCCCATTTGTAGCGCCTCAATGCTCAGACGAAAGGGAAAATCAGGGCCGTTCTGGTCATGCACCCACTACCCGGACTGCAAGGGCACTGTGCCGATCAGAAAAGATACGTCATGCCCATGAAGTCGCAATGGATATCAGCAGGAATATTGGTCGATCTTTTAGGCCGCGCACATCGCCTTGACGTCGTCCCATCCTCTCTGCTGTAGTGCCTCAGGATCATCGCCAACGGCGACCCAAGACCGATTCGCTCCGGGTAGCTCGGTCGAACTCTTAGAGTTCGGAGCCTTCTCTTCTGCGGAATTACATTCCCGCTTTGTGCTCAACCTGATCACGGTGGCGGATGACCACTGTTGCCTTTGCCAGACAACAGCGGTCATCCGCTTCGGCGATCATATTCAGTCCCGGAGCCCATCGGGGAAACACTGGGCACCCTTTGTGCGCGGATGCGTGCCAGCATGTTCCGACCCAGGCCATGACAAGGGTCGGTTGGCGAATCATGGCGCAGTTAAACCAAGTTTTGCGAGGAGCTTGTCGGCTGCGTAAGACCGCCAAAGGTGGCTTTTCTGTTCCTCGCCTGGCACCCCCACCAGGCCCACTCTTCACTTTTTCAGTCCAGTGACTACTACTGTGTTCCGGCCATAAAAAATCGGGTTGCAGCGTCTTGACGCTCCCCTGTGAGGGGCTTATACAAAGGGCGTGGTTCGCTGTCGTTGACAGCCCAGCCCAGGTAGCCAGAACCTTCAAGGCTACGCCACGTTCGTGGTGGTTTACCCAAGTGCGATCAGCGTTCGGAAGCTCGCGCGATTATCGCTTCAGCGGTGATGAATGCTCACTACCCTTGCCTGCGGATCACTACCGCAGACGTTCCTCTGCTGCACCGCTACTCCCCCAGACGCATCGTTCTGCTCGTCATCGGCTTGCCGGTGGAGAGTCGTTCATCGCTCGCCTTCACCTTACCCACCCTGACGGGGGCTCACTTCCCCGTCAGGGTCTGTGCGCCACCGTTTTCCCTTGAAACAGGAGAACCACCATGGCCCACGCCAACCAATCCCAAGAAGCGACCACTTACTTCAATCTGCACACCGTCGGTATCGGCTACCTTAACCGTGTTCGTGAAGTCCAAGTCCGCCGCGGCCAGCCATTCATGGCCTGCGATATCGCAGCCCTGCACGGCGCCACCGATGCGGTGGAGTACACCCGCTTCGACTGCAAAGTCGCGGGGGGTGAAGCTGAACGCTTGATTCGTCTTTATATGGACGCCGTCAAGGCCGAGAAAAAGGTCTTGCTGTCGTTCCGTATTGGCGACCTGTGGATCGATCCGTTTCTCTACGAGAAAGGCGATAAACAAGGTCAACCAGGCGCCAGTCTGAAAGGTCGTTTGCTGTTCATCGACTGGATCAAGGTCGACGGCACATTCGAGTACAAAGCGCCCGCCAAGCAGGAAGCAACAGCACCTGCTGAGCAAGCGCCCACCAGTGTGTCATCCCCACCATCGGCTGATGCCGAAGCTTGGGAGAGTGAAACTCCGACAGATTCTCGGATCGAAGCTGACACTCAGTCCACTCCCCGCACGGCTCGCCGTGATGCCACCCGTACCGTTCAGTCCGCCTGAACAGTCCACGATGTTCCTCATCAAGGCGCTCCCCCGAGCGCCTTTTCTTCAATCCGCACAGGAGAACCGACATGGAATCCTTCTGGCTTTGCGACGACTGCCTGTTCGCGGCTGCGTACGAGGACTACGGCATGTTATCGCTGTACCACTCGGATGATGAGGTAGAACAACGCATTACCGCGATACAACGTGGGCTGGTGCGGTTGATGCCCATCAGTGCCGACTTCGATCCCGAAACCGGCCGGGGAATAAGAGCCTTCTCCTCATCGCCCTGCGACGGCTGTGGTTCACCCCTACACGGTCAACGCCATCGATTCACTCGGCTGTAAACAGCGCGCCATCGGCTATCGCCCGCGACACTCTATCCACCTCGGGGACACCACTCCCCTCGGGCGTGTACCCCTGATTGTTCCCTTCGGAGGTACCACCATGAGCATCCAACTCACACTGATTGAAACCTCGGATTTCGAGGCTGATCGTATCGTCCAAGAAAACCAGCTGATCGACGACGCGCTGCATATTCTGGATCGTCGGCTGTTCACTCGCGGCCCCAACCTGACATCACCTGACACCGTGGCCTCATACCTAAAACTGCACCTTGTACAACAGGAGCATGAAGTCTTCGGTGTGATCTTTCTCGATGCCCAGCACCGGGTGCTGGCGTTCGAAGTCCTCTTTCACGGCAGCATTGATGGCGCCAGCGTTTACCCCCGCCAAGTCGTTAAGCGCTCCCTCGCGCATAACGCTGCGGCCGCCATTTTTGTTCACAACCACCCCTCAGGTTGTACGGAACCCAGCCAGGCGGATCGCGTCTTGACCGCACGGCTGAAGGAGGCCTTGGCCTTGATCGAAGTGCGCCTACTGGATCACTTCATCGTGGGTGAAGGTCGTCCTCTCTCCCTTGCCGAATATGGCTGGCTTTAACCCTCACAGGCGTCTTCGGGCGCCTTGTTCATTTTCATCCAGGAGAACTCTCATGCCCCACACCCCAAGCCCCAACCCTGCTGGCAGCTTCAAACCCATTTGCTGGCGGCTACGACAACCTTCATATCGAACGGCTGCTGCAGATCACCTACGAAGACGACTGCCCTCCCTGCTTTCGACCCGTACACGACTCACAAGCCCATCTGCCCGACGATGAGCTGCAGCTGTTCCCCTGTCTGTTCAATGACGATTTCGCCTTGATCAGCGAAGGCCAATCCATTTCGGAGGGGTTGGATGACCGCTGCCAATCCACCGGCCTGGTGCGCCAAGTGATCTACGCCGTGATGGGCGAAGTGCTCAGCGAGCGGCATCACGTCGGCGACCTGTACTCCCTGGAAGAAGCCCAAGCCATGGTCCATCGCTTGAACTTCGAAACGGGACACTACAGTCGAGCCTGGGAGATCAGTACCGCACACCTTCCCGATGAAGCGATGCTGTGTCTGGAGGCGTGGGTCAGTCACTCGGCTCCGAGGCAAACCGGCCTCTTGTTCGAGCTGTTCACGTTGCCAGACTGCGGCGGCATCGGTTGCAAACTAATCGGCACGCCATGGACGGACGACAACTTACAGAACATTGAGGGCCAGCCTTATTCAAGCCTCAAACAAGAGCAACTCGACGCCGGCACGCCGGAAGCCTTGGTCGAAGTGCTGTACCTCGCGGCATTGGCGGATGTCCGATTGTTAATTTTCGACCCCGACGCTGCCGTTTTGGATGGGCTCGCGATTTTTTATGAGTAGCAACGTGTTCTGTTCTGCTTTTACACGACACGTCTTGAATCAACTTTCTCGCTGAATCGCTCCTTCACCTCATGTCAGGTTCTGCACTGAATCTGACATGAGGTTTTTCCATGGAGCGTTTTTTCACGCCTGTCTGCTTGCTGGGTTTGTTGAGTGCCTGCACCGCGCATGTCCACAATACATTGCCGACCGATCCAGACATCGACAGTAGTTCCAATCGGACCCAGTTCTCGACGGATCATCCGGCAGAACTCCGCTATGGCCGCTATACGCTGGTCAGCACCGAGCCCACCACGGAACAACGCGATCTTCTGGCGCAAATCATTGAAGTGAGTATCCCGTCCAGCCTGAGCCCTTCGGTGCAGGAGGCGTTGCAGCACGTATTGCAGCGCTCGGGCTATTCGCTCTGTCCAGTTTCCGCGTCCGTAAGGGTGCTCTTTACTCGCCCCCTGCCCGCGGCCCATTACCGGCTCGGCCCGATCTCTTTGCGCCGCGCGCTGCAAGTGCTGGCTGGCCCCGCCTGGCAACTCACGACCGATGAAGTCAGCCGTTCGGTCTGCTTCGAACAGCAGAAAACGGATGCCGGCGTCGCGCTGATCACACCCGTCTCGCCCCTTCAGTTGGAGGCGCGTCCATGAAAGCCTCAACGTTTCAAACCCTCATTGTCGGCTTACTTTGCCTAGCGTTCGCTGGGCTGAGCGGCGGTTTGTATAACCAGTATCAGCGCGTGGCCGAACTGCAGAACATGAACACGCAATACCAACAAACCCTGGACACCCTGCAACGTGGTTCAAACGCCCTCAAGGATGCACAGGAGAAACTGCAGTACGCGCTGAAAGACCTGAAGCAGATGGTCGATACTGGTGAGCAACAGGCCAATACCCTCGATCCCATGCTGGATCAATGGGCGCAAGAAATACAGGAACTGCGCGACGGTCTGACAGCCCGCGCCACCGCAGCGGACATGACAGCGCTACGCACGCGCCTTGAGCAAGTCGAGCAACAGCTCCTGGAGCTCAAGACCCAGCCATCAACTCCACCATCGACGTCTTCCACGGCCAAGCCGAAACAGACCGCTCACCCCAAACCCGTCCCGCTCTCGCCGCCGTTTTCAGTGTTGAGTGTCGAGTCCCGCGGTGGTGAGCGCTTTCTGGCGGTCGCTCCTCATGACAGTCGCTCGCTCATGGATGTTCGGCTGCTGCATATCGGCGAGCAGCTCGGAACTTGGCACCTGAAAGTGCTGGAACCGAACTCAGCCATCTTCACAGTGGCCGCTCAGCCAGACCAAACCGTGCACCTCCCTTGAGAAGCGATCATGAACAGAGCGCTACTGCCCGCCGTCGTCTGTCTCGTTTCTCTACTTACCACGGGCGCTGCGATTGGCAACCCTGTCGCGACACACTCACGGATCCAGGACACGCTGTCTTCTCCCCTGGGGCGCTCTCATTCTGAACAGGCTGCAAGCTGGGGTCTAACGGAGCAGGAGTGGACGCGCTTCGAACAGATCCAAGCCGGCCCGCGCGGTTTCTGGAGCCCGAACCTCGACCCGTTGACCGCACTCGGAGTCGAGGCCGAAACCGACCAAGAGCGCCAGCGCTATGCCCAATTACAGGTAGCGCTTGAAGCCAAACGCGCCCAGCGAGAGTTGGCCTATCAAAACGCTTACACCGCGGCCTGGGCCAAGCTGTTTCCCGGGTTGCTGCCGATCCAGGGCAAGGCATCCCCGGCCCCTACCAACTCTGCGGTCGCGTTGCGCCAAGCCCTGTTTGTGGAGGACCACTGCCCGGCGTGCACTGCCGAAGCGCAGCGTCTGCAAAGCAGTGATACGGCGTTCGATGTCTACCTGGTGGGCAGCCAAGGCGAGGATGAACGCGTGCGTAGCTGGGCTCGGCAAGCAGACATCGATCCGGCCAAGGTGCAACGCCGGCAGATCACCCTTAACCATGACCGTGGACGCTGGTTCAGCCTGGGGGCCCCGGGGCCATTACCCGTCACGTTCCAGCAGGTGAATGGACAATGGCAACGCCTCGACTAAGCGGTATAGCGCTCCTGCTGACGGTACTCGCCGTCCAGGCGGACGAACTTCCGCCGCCTGCCTACCAACTGGCGGCGCATGACGCCGACATCCCTTCTACGGTGCTGTTCGCGATTGCCCTGCAGGAGAGCGGTATCCGCGTCCGTGGTCAATTGCTGCCCTGGCCCTGGACCCTGAACATCGCCGGAATACCCTACCGCTTCGCCACTCGCCAGGCCGCCTGTCACGCCTTGCTTCAGGCGCTCGCCCGGCATGACGCCAAGCGGGTCGATGTCGGTCTTGGACAAACCAACCTGGGTTACCACGGGCAACGTTTTTCCAGTCCCTGCGAAGCCCTCGATCCCTACCGAAATCTCGCCGTCACCGCCGCGCTGTTGCAGGAGCATCACGCCGCCACCGGTGATTGGGTGTCAACTGCCGGACGCTATCACCGCCCGGCCGGAGGAGCGCCCGCCGCGCGTTACCGCGCAGGTTTTTCTCGGCAACTCGAACGGTTGCTGGTTTCCTTCGAACAGGGCACATCGCCATGAAGCGCAGATCCCTTACCTGCTATTTCCTCCTGCTCTTGGCACCTTTCGCCCAGCCGGAACTAACCATAGCTGGGGGGCAGCCTAGCGACTTCACCCGGCCCCATTATCAAGTTTCCAGACCGCCCATAAACAACAAGCCCCAACCTGATCGGGCCATGCATGCGGACCTGTCCACGTTTGCCGATGAAGCCTGGATACTGCCCGTCCGCAGCTCTCACTTGAGCCCCGGCCCGATCACGTCCCGCGCCCTGAGCATGCCGGGATTGCAGCCATTTTTCCTGGTCGGTGACGATCCCCAATCACTGGCTTGGTTGCGTCACCGTGCGGCTGAACTGCAGGAAATAGGCGCGGCTGGCCTCGCCGTCGAAGTGGCCGATACTGAAGCCCTGTCCCGGATTCGTGCAGCCGCTCAGGGCATCACCATCCTGCCGGTCAACGGCAACGACATCGCCACCCGCCTGCAGATTGAGCACTACCCCGTCTTGATCACCGCCACCTCACTGGAACAGTGAGTCCAGATCATGGCCGAGCATGCGATGGAGTCCAAGCTCCGGCCAGCGGTGGAGCTGTACACCGTAGCAATCTGCATCGCCGCCGCGGTGTTGTGCGTGTACTCGCCCTGGGCGGTGGCGCTGTCACCCGAGATCGGCCTGATAGCGGCACTGGCCTATGCCCTGTTCGGCCTGATCCGCCTGCGACAAGCCTGGGAGGTGCTGCGCTATCGGCGCAATATCCGCCGGCTGCCCCGCTACGAACTGACCAGCCGGCAGATTCCGGTCAGCCGCAAACGTCTGTTCATGGGCCGCGGCTTTCGCTGGACCCGTCTGCACACCCAGCGCTTGGTCGAGGCCCAGGATCCGGCTGTCGCTCACTATGTCGACCAACCGACCCGTTACCGCCTGGCCCGTGGACTCGAACGTCGCCTGGAACATGCACTGTTTCCGTTCTCGACACTGGCCCGTGTCACGGCTTGGGACAGCGCCTTCAATCCGCTGCGCCCTTTGCCCCCGGTAGGCGGCTCACCATTGCTGCATGGGGTCGAGCCCGACGAAACGGAAGTTAGTCTGCCGCTGGGCGAACGGGTCGGACACACCCTGGTGTTGGGCACGACCCGTGTCGGCAAGACGCGACTCGCCGAGGTGTACATCACCCAGGACATTCATCGCATCGAACATGAGGTGGTCATCGTCTTCGATCCGAAGGGCGATGCCGACTTGCTCAAACGGATGTACGTTGAAGCCAAGCGGGCCGGTCGGGAAAAGGAGCTCTATGTGTTCCATCTAGGCTGGCCAGAGATCTCCGCTCGTTACAACGCCGTGGGACGCTTCGGGCGTATCTCGGAAGTGGCGTCACGCATCGCCGGGCAGCTCAGCGGCGAAGGTAACTCCGCGGCCTTTCGCGAGTTTGCCTGGCGTTTCGTCAACATCATCGCCCGTGCCCTGATCGAGTTAGGCCGGCGTCCGGACTACCTGCAGATCCAACGGCATGTGGTCAACATCGACGCACTGTTCATCGAGTACGCCCAGCAGTTTTTCGCCAAGACCGACCCGAAGGCGTGGGAGGTGATCGTTCAGCTTGAAGGCAAGCTCACCGAGAAGAACATCCCCCGGCATATGATCGGGCGCGAAAAGCGTGTGGTGGCCATTGAGCAGTACCTGGCGGTGAAGCGGGTATTTGATCCGGTGCTGGATGGACTGCGTTCGGCGGTACGATATGACCGTACTTACTTCGACAAAATCGTTGCCTCACTACTGCCGCTGCTGGAAAAACTCACCACCGGCAAGACCGCCCAGTTACTGGCCCCCAACTACACCGATTTAGATGACCCGCGGCCAATCTTCGACTGGATGCAGATCATCCGAAAACGCGGCATCGTCTACGTCGGTCTGGATGCGCTGACCGACGCCGAGGTGGCCGCCGCTGTGGGCAACTCCATGTTCGCCGACTTGGTCTCGGTCGCCGGACACATCTACAAACACGGCATCGACCATGGCCTGCCCCAATCGGGTAACAACAGTGACAAGTTGCCGATCAACCTGCACGCCGATGAATTCAACGAGTTGATGGGTGATGAATTCATCCCGCTGATCAATAAGGGCGGCGGTGCCGGTATCCAGGTAACCGCCTACACCCAGACCCTCAGCGATATCGAGGCGCGAATCGGTAATCGCGCCAAGGCCGGCCAGGTGATCGGCAACTTCAACACCCTGCAGATGCTGCGGGTGCGCGAAACCGCCACCGCTGAACTGCTTACCCAGCAGTTGCCCAAGGTCAACGTGCTGACCAAGACCCTGGTGTCAGGTGCGATCGACACCTCCGATCCAGAATCCAACACGGATTTCACTTCGTCCTCACAGGACCGCGTCAGCAGTACCAACGTGCCGCTGATCGAGCCTGCTCACATCGTCAGCTTGCCCAAGGGGCAAATGTTTTCCTTCCAGACCGGTGGGCAGCTCTGGAAAGTCCGCATGCCGTTGCCCAAACCCTCCAACGACGACGCCATGCCCAAGGATCTACAGGAGCTCACTCAACGGATGCGGGCGGTTTACAACGAGCAGGCGGGGCAATGGTGGAGCGCAAGCGGTGGTGGGCCAACAATTGACTTCGATTTAGAACAGGTGGGGTAACCCTGACTTAGGTTTAAATTCAGCAAGCACACCTTCGGAAAGCGCCGTGACGGCATCAACTCTGCGGCGCGCAATGGAGTGAACGATGGCGACTTCCACACATAACACGCCGCCACAACCGATCCAGCGCCCAGGATTAATCGTCTCGGCGATTGGCTTGGTTTTACGCATTATCGGTGTACTGATCGCCTCGTTGCTGTTCTCGATCCTGATCGAGTTTGCAGGCCTACTGCTGTTCTGGGGCGATCAGGGCTGGCGGCACAGCCAGGCCATGCTGACCAATGAACTGGACTGGCTTAGCGAACACTTCAAATCTTCACTCATCCTCCAGCAGCCTGGGCAAACGATCATCCAGGTACTGGATTTTCTCAATCAGTGGTTGTTGGTCAAGACCGGCTTTGCAGATTTTGCCCAGCAGGCGCGGGTGGCGAGCCAGGGCGACGGCTTCTGGGAGTGGATCAACCAGTTCTACGTAACCATTGAGGATTTCGTGCTGGCGGCTGTGTATGTGACCTTTACCTTCGTGGTGCGCCTAACCATTCTGGTCCTGGCCATCCCCCTGTTTCTGCTGGCCATGTTCACTGGATTTGTTGATGGACTGATGCGCCGGGACCTACGTAAATTTGGCGCAGGGCGAGAAAGTAGCTTTGTCTACCATCGAGCTAAACGAGCCGTGATACCACTGCTGATCGTGCCCTGGGTTATCTACTTGTCCCTACCCTTTTCGTTCAATCCTATGGCTGTGTTTTTCCCTTGTGCTGTGATGCTCGGCATCATTACGGCAATCACGGCAACGACATTCAAGAAGTATCTCTGATTCGGAAAAACCAGTTTTTTCTTTACATGTCCCGATGCCAGGATAGTTATCTAGCGACCGAAAACTGACACACCATACGAATGCAAATAAAGCTGCTAGAGGTCGTCCTCGACTCCCACTATGGATTAGAGCATCAGATAAAAATGTAGGCTTCCAAGATTTGGGGGAATATCAAGAATCTAACCACCAATTAAACTGGTGCAGGACTGGGTCAAGACTTGCACTCTTGACTTATAATTCTCACCAATAAAAAAGGGCCCTTACAGGCCCCTGATCATCAAACCGATCTTACTGAGTACGCCACGAGTCAACAACGTCTGCGCCAAACTCGACTTCCCACTCTTTCAGTTGTCGATGATTTCCTCCCTTGGTTTCGATCACCTCACCAGAGTTTGGGTTCTTGTAAATCTTCACTTCGCGAGCCTTACGGACTGCCCTTACGGGGGCAGCTATTGGTGTCGAGGTACGACGACCAGCTTCTGGATCCAGGATGCCAATGATGTTCTTCAAGCTGAAGCCGTACTCGCCAAGCAACGCACGTAGTTTGCTCTCAAATTCCATTTCTTTTTTCAGACCGGAGTCACTTTTCATCGACTCGAGCTCTGCGAGCTGTTCGGCCAGTTGTTGTTCAAGCTTGCGAAATTCAGCCAAACGAGACATGTGAAACTTCCTTCAGGTTAGGAAAATTAGAAGTGAACGCCCCCATGCTAAGCGATGATTGACTCTTCGTCACCCATACGCCCTTCAAGTAGAAGTAAATCCACTCATTGCCTTATAAGCAACACATTATTAATGGGGAAGGATTGTTAGACTGGGCTCTCTTTTTCACCCAATCGATTGCTGGCGTATGCGTGGGTAAATTTTTCCCGCTCGCCTCCAAAAAAGCGATACATCCCATCTCGCGTTTAATACTGAGTAACTCAACCGCTAACTTGATGCTGGCTCCACCTCCACATGGACCAGCATCATGTCGACTACCGTCTTTCGTTGCTTTTTACTCCTTTCACTGGCCATCGCTCATGGCAGCGGCTATGCCGCATCAGCGGATGAGCAGATACGGCTCAGCATGGTTCAGCAGCAGCTCGACAATATCGAACGCCTTGCGACGCAAACTGAGTTAGCCAATACGACTGAACAAAACGAACGCTATCGCTTCGACTATCCCCGACTGATCCAGGACATTAAGCGCATCCGTCACGGAGTGCAGGGCTACCTGTTCCCTTCCCGTGCTCAACCCCGCGATCCCGCTGAATTGGTCGGTGATTACCGCCTCGACACGCTGCCCCCGGAGTCCTCGCCATGAGCATGACTGACGCTCAGATCGCAGCATTCCAAAACGCCTCCGGCTTCGCACCGCAGAGTAGTTCAACGCTCTGGCTATCCCTGGTTCTCGTTCTGGCTTTGCTTTGGTGCGCCTGGGTGATGTGGACGGCTTACCGAAGTTGGGCGGTCGGCAGCGTGCGCTTCGGCGCCTTCGGTGGCAGCGCTGCGCGCGTCTTGCTCGCCCTAATCGTCCTAATCTTCTTCACCCTGTCCTAACCAGGAGATCGCCGTCATGCTCAAGTGCCTTGCCCCCCTGAAAAACAACCTGCGTGATCGTGCCAGCCAGCGCTTGATCGGTCTGCTGCTGGTGCTCGGTCCAAGCCTGGCTTTTGCCGAACTCCCCACCATGGAAGCCCCTTCGCGTGGCGAAGGATCTGGGTTGATCGAAACAATCAAAAACTACGCCTATGACGGCGGCATCCTGCTCGGTTTGCTGATCGCCCTGCTCGCTTTTCTCGGCGTGGCTTGGCACTCGCTGACCGTCTATGCCGACGTACAGAATCAGCGCAAGACCTGGAAGGATCTCGGCGCTGTGGTCGGTATCGGCGCCCTGTTGGTGGTGATTATTATCTGGTTTTTGACCAAAGCTGCCGCGATTCTGTGAGGTCGACATGAAAGACACTATCGAACGCCTGGCTGACGGCACCTTGGTCTTTCTCCCAGAGCGACTCAATCGTGATCCCGCCGTATTGCGAGGGTTGACCAATGATGAGATGTGGGTAGCACTCGGCACCGGCGCCGTCATTGGCCTACTGCTGGGCGTTCCTCTAGCGATTGCCACCGCCTCCATGGCCATAGCGCCGACTGGCATGATCGCAGGCATGACGGTGGTGTTATTGGCCGGTGGCACGCTACTGCGCCGGACCAAACGGGCTCGCCCCGAGACCTGGTTGTACCGCAAACTCGAATGGGTACTGGCCAGCCGTTGGCGCCTGGGTCGCGGCAGTCTGATCCTCCACTCAGGCGCCTGGACGGTCCGCCGTTCACGTCGGCTGCGTCCTGCCCTGTCTCGGTGGCAACCATGAGTCGCTTTCGGAACAAGGTGGACGCCCAACAGGCCCATATCTTTAGCCTGCGTCTGGCGGTAATGATCCTTGCCCTAGTCTGCGCCGGGCTCTGGTTTGGCTGGCGCTCGGCGCCGACCGATCTGACCGTGCATGTCCCCCCGGATCTGCGCTCGGGCAGCACGCGCAAGTGGTGGGATATCCCCTCAGAGAATGTGTATGCCTTTGCCTTGTACATCTTTGGTCAGCTCAACCGCTGGCCCTCGGATGGCGAGCAGGACTATCGCCGCGCCATCTATGGCTTGCAGTCCTACCTGACACCCGCCTGCAAGGCCTTCCTCGACGGTGACTACGAGTACCGCAAGGCCGCCGGCGAGTTGCGCCAGCGGGTGCGTGGCGTCTACGAAATTCTGGGCCGCGGCTACAGCGAAGATCCGGAACTCAGGGTCAAGCAACTCGACCGCGACAGCTGGCTGGTCAAGCTCGACCTCAACGCCGATGAGTATTACGCCGCCGAACCGGTAAAACGGGTGGTGGTGCGCTATCCATTGCGCGTGGTGCGTTTTGACCTGGATCCCGAGCGCAACAAGTGGGGGCTGGCGCTGGACTGCTACCAGGGCACTCCGCAAAAAATCTTCCTGCCTGGAGGTGAACCATGAAGCGGATGTCGACCCTGGGACTCACCGTCGCACTAACGCTGTGGGGAGTCGCGGCACAGGCCGTCGAGCTGATGCATTGGGAACGCCTCCCCCTCGCGGTCCCGCTGGTGATCAATCAGGAGCGGGTGGTCTTTGTCGATGAGGCTGTTCGCGTCGGCGTGCCCTCAACCTTGACGGGCAAGCTGCGCGTGCAATCCACCGGCGGCACGCTGTACCTGCGCGCGTCGGAAGCCATTGCCCCGACCCGACTGCAACTGCAATCGGTCGCGACGGGTGAGATCATCCTGCTGGATATCGCGACCACGCCCGGCGATCAACCGCTGGAGCCTGTGCGTATTCTCAAGCATGCTCCGGTGCAGGCTGCCGAGGCAGAATCTAGCACCGCCCCTGCTTCAGAACGTACGCCGATCCCGGTCGCTTTGACGCGCTACGCCGCGCAAAGCCTGTACGCGCCGCTACGCACCGTAGAGTCCCTACCCGGCGTACGTCGCGTACCGCTCAAGCTGCGCAGCGAACTGCCGACCCTGCTGCCGACCGAAAACGTGTCCAGCACGCCCATCGCCGCCTGGCGACTCGGTGATTACTGGGTGACGGCGGTGAAGTTGCGCAACCGTGGTCCAGCGACGGTGCAACTCGATCCGCGTCGGCTTCAGGCCAAGCTGTTCGCCGCGGCCTTCCAGCATACTTTCCTCGGACCGGTCGGCAGTGCTGAAGACACCACGATCGCCTACCTCGTCACTCGCGGTGCCGGCCTCGAACACGCGCTGCTGCTCCCGCCCGTTGCGCGAGGTGCTGACGATGAAAGCTAACGCCTTGCTCAAATGGCTGGTACCGGCTGCGCTGCTGGGCGTGGTGCTGATCATCCTGAAAACCTGGGTCCCGGGTGGCAGCACACCTTCTCCAGAGCACCGAGTTGATCAGGGCAAAATTCAATTATCCGCCGAGCAAGCCAAGTCGCTCGGCATTGCGGGCGATACCCCACGCGACACGGTCGCCACCCTGGTCGGCCAGGTGAAGGCCATGCGCAGCGACATGCTCGGTTTGAAGAAACACAATGACTCACTGCAGACGGAAAACAACCGCCTACGCGAGCGGGAAAACAGTGTCGATTCGCGTATCCAGACGGCGCTTGGCAGTGTGACCCAGCAGGTCGACGAAGGCCGCCGCCAAGCCAACGAGGCCCGACTCAAAGCGGAACAAGACAGTCGTCAGGCTCGCGGCCTGCTGACGCAATTGCAGAACCAGTTGTCGGGGCTGGCTGGCAACGGCAAGGACATGCCGATCGGATTGGGGCTTGAGCCCGGCGAAGGCGCTCAGTTCGAAGGGCGACACTCTACCAAGGATGCGCTGCAGTGGATTGAACCCTCGGATGCTCCGTCCACCGACGCCCGAGGCAAAACCACGACTTCCTCCGCACTGAGCCTGCCTACCGCCTTCCACTCACTGGAAGACTTGAACGAGAACGCGATTGATCGCAGCCAGAAACAGCTACGAGCTGCCACCCAGGGTGAGCGCGACTTGACGCGATCCGTTGAGCGTACCGAAGGCGCGAAGCCGGTCTACACGATCCCCGAAAACGCCACGCTGATGGGCTCGGTCGCCATGACCGCGCTGATCGGCCGAGTCCCGGTGGACGGCACCGTGAATGACCCCTATCCCTTCAAGGTGCTGGTCGGTCCGGAGAACCTGACTGCCAACGGCATCGACCTGCCGGACGTCGAGGGCGCGGTGATGAGCGGTACGGCGTCCGGTGACTGGACCCTGTCTTGCGTACGCGGACAGGTCGAGTCGATCACCTTTGTGTTTACCGATGGCACCATCCGCACGGTGCCTCAGCCGAAGGCGGTAGCCAGCCGCACTGCCTCCACCACCCAGAGCTCAAACACCGACAAGATCCGCGGTGGACTCGGTTACCTGTCCGATCCGTATGGCATTCCTTGCATCGCCGGCGAGCGCCGCTCGAACGCCCAGCAGTACCTTGGAAGCCAAAGTCTGATCACCGCGGCTGGCGCGGGTGTCGCCGCCTTGCTCGGTGATGAGCAGAACAACAGCAGCGTGATCAGTTCGGGCGGCAGTACGCTTGGAGTCACCAGCAGCAGTGGCAATAGCGCGCTGAATTCAATTCTCAGCGGTGGGGTCAGCGACATCCGCGAGTGGGTCAACAAACTGTATGGCGAGGCCTTTGCCGCCGTGTACGTGCCACCGGCCGCCCAAGTCGCACTGCACCTCGACCATGAGATCACCATCGACTACGAGCCCAAGGGCCGGAGCGTTCGCCATGAAAAAGATCAAGCTTCTCTGCCTGACCTGGATTAGTTTGCTCTGCTGGATACTGGCGGGGTGCTCCACCGACAAGGACACGCTTCTACCTCATGGCGAGCAAACCATGCTGGACATCTGGAACGGCGCCGGTTCGCAAGGCACTCAGCAGCAACTGCTGGAGGCTCGACAGCAACTACGCCGCCCGCTGGCTCAGGCAGATGTCTCCGCTTATCTCCAGGAGCCGTACACGCGCACAGCGGCGAACGAGATCCGCAACCTGTTCCCTCGCTTGCCCAATCCCGATCTGGTGCTGTACGTGTATCCGCATTTGAGTGGTACCGAGCAGGCACCGGTCCCGGGTTACTCGACCGTCTTTCCGTTTTACCAACGGGTGCAGTACGCATTGCCGGGTGAACGTCAGGAAGACTTGTAGTGCGTACCGGCGATTCGGGCAACCGTACTCCTGCGTGGAAAGCTTGGCGCCACCCATTGCGCCCTCGCGCGACCTTGGCTGATGAGGCCGCACTGTACGCGCACCACCCCAGCTTCACCGATCACCTGCCGTGGGTCGAATACCTCGACAGCGAACAGTGTTTTCTACTGGATGACAATCGCTCGGTGGGTGCGGTGTTCGAGTTACTGCCCATCGGCACTGAAGGGCGCGAACCCGATTGGTTGATGGCGGCCCGCGATGCCCTTGAGGATGCCCTGCAGGACAGTTTTGATGAGTTGGATCAAGCGCCTTGGGTGGCGCAGTTTTTCTGCCAGGACGACAACGACTTTATCCCCTACCTGACCCGGCTCACCGACTATATCCAAGAAAGAGCACGAGGCACCGTCTTCACCGAAGCCTATTTGGAGCTCAGTCGCCGTCATCTAAAGGCCATCGCCAAGCCCGGTGGTCTGTTTGAAGATAAGGTGGTGACGCGCCTGCCCTGGCGTGGCAATAACCGCCGGGTGCGCCTGGTGGTCTATCGCTGGCTCGAGTCTGACGCTGAGGAGACAGGACTCACCCCGGTGCAATCCCTGCAACAGGCTTGCGAACGGATCGCGGCTTCGTTGCAGGCGTGCGGGGTGCAATCGACGCGAGTCGATGGCCGAGGTCTGTATGCCTGGCTGCTGTCCTGGTTCAATCCGGCACCCCGGCTCACCGATGAAGCGCCCGAGGAGTTCTACCGCCGCGTGGCTTATCCGGAATCGGGCGACGGTGAGTCGGTGGAACTACCCTTCGATCATGACTTCGCCGAGCGGCTGTTCTTCAACGAACCGCGTTCGGATGTGCAGCACGGGCTCTGGTTCTTCGACGATCAGCCCCACCGGGTGATGGTGGTGGACAAACTGCGCCGGGCACCGTCGATTGGTCAACTCACCGGAGAAACCTATAAGGGTGATGCAGTCAATGCGCTGTTCGACCAGTTGCCTGAAGGCACGGTGATGAGCCTGACCTTGGTGGTCAAACCGCAGGATGTACTTGAGGATCAGTTGAACCGCCTGGCGCGCAAAGCCATCGGTGAAAACCTGGCCTCGACCCAGACCCGCCAGGATGTCGAAGAGGCTCGCGCGATCATCGGCCGCCAGCACAAGCTGTACCGCGGCACCCTGGCGTTCTACGTGCGCGGTCACGATGAACAGCAGTTGCACCAGCGCTCGGTCAGCCTGGCCAGCGCGCTGCTGGGTGCGGGGCTGCAACCAGTACGTGAAGGCGACGAGGTCGCCGCCTGCAACAGCTACCTGCGCTGGTTGCCAATGGCGTACAACCCGGCCTGCGACACGCGCAACTGGTACACCCGCCTGATGTTCGCCCAGCACCTGGCGAATCTGGTTCCCGTGTGGGGCCGCAGCACGGGCACCGGCCACCCGGGGATCACCCTGTTCAATCGTGGCGGCTCGCCGTTGAGTTTTGATCCGTTGTCACGTCTGGACCGGGCCATGAACGGTCATCTGCTGTTGTTCGGTCCGACCGGTGCCGGCAAGTCGGCCACCCTGGTCACCCTACTGATGCAGGTCATGGCCGTGTACCGCCCTCGCCTGTTTATCGTCGAGGCCGGCAACTCATTCGGTTTGCAGGGCGACTACTTCGCGACACAGGGCCTGTCGGTCAACAAGGTCCAATTGAAACCTGGCGCCTCGGTCAGTCTCGCCCCGTTCGCCGATGCCTGGCGCCTGGTCGAGCAGCCGGATCAGGTGGCGAGTCTGTCGATCGATGAGCTGGACGATGAGGCGGTAGCCAGTCGCGAAGACCAGCGCGATGTTCTCGGCGAATTGGAAATCACCGCTCGCCTGATGATCACCGGCGGAGAGGCCAAGGAAGAGGCGCGCCTGAGTCGAGCCGATCGCAGCCTGATTCGCGAGTGCATTCTCGATGCGGCGCAGACCTGCGTCACTGCGGGTCGTCAGGTGCTGACCCGAGACGTGCGCGACGCCTTACTGCGCGTCGCCGCCGACCCGCACTTGCCGGAGAAGCGTCGCGAGCGTGCCCAGGAAATGGGCGAGTCCATCGACCTGTTTTGCCAGGGTTTCGAGGGTGAACTGTTCGATCGCGAGGGGACGCCTTGGCCTGAGAGCGATGTGACCATTGTCGATCTGGCCACTTACGCTCGCGAAGGCTATGAGGCACAGATGTCCATTAGCTACATCAGCCTGATGAACACCGTGAACAACCTGGCCGAGCGCGACCAGTACCTGGGCCGACCGATCATCATGGTCACCGACGAGGGTCATATCATCACCAAGAACCCGCTGCTGGCGCCATTCGTGGTCAAGGGCACGAAGATGTGGCGCAAGCTCGGTGCCTGGTTCTGGCTCGCCACACAGAACCTTGCCGACTTCCCCACGGCCGCGCAGACCATGCTCAACATGATCGAATGGTGGATTTGTTTGAACATGCCACCGGCGGAAATTGAAGAAATCGCACGGTTCAAGAAACTCACGCCAGCACAGAAAGCCTTGTTGCTCTCTGCCAGCAAGGAACCAGGAAAATACACCGAGGGGGTCGTACTGTCGAAGAAGCTCGAAACGCTGTTTCGAGCCGTGCCGCCCAGCCTTTACCTCGCCCTGGCCATGACGGAGCCAGAGGAAAAAGCCGAGCGCTGGACATTGATGCAGAGCACTGGCTGCTCGGAATTGGAGGCGGCTTACCGGGTAGCTGAACGGATCGATAGGACGCGAGGAATGGAGACGGAGTGAACCTAGGTTCCGGCTAACCCACTAGCTAGCCATTGAATACCTTCTCCACGTAGGCATCCATGAACCAGTCAGGAACCTCATCAACCTTGTATTCAAGGTCAGTCCCGTCCGTCACTTCGGCGAGCAGCACCAGGTCAGCACCGGAGTTATCAAAAATGTAGGCCCGGTTCGAAGCTGCAATAGCCGCTGGCAATAGGTTCAGGCAACGACCGTAGCGCTGGACAATTTTTTCCGTGGGAACTGGGTGCCCACCCGCCGCAACACGGTTCTTGACCCTGTTGATATTAATATCAGGATCTTCAGTGGCCACAAAGTAGAGATAGGTTCGGTACCCCGACGCTCTTGCCTTGAGCATAAAAGCGATTTTGTCGTCGCTAGACATCACCGTTTCGAAGGTGAAAGACAGCTGGGCTTCGAGGAGTTTGTGCCGAATGAAGTCAGAGAGCACGGAAGCAAAATATGAGTTCATCGCAACCGTCTGGAAGTTCAGACCGTTACTGCTGAAGCCTATTTTGGCCGCCTCCTCATCGAGCCTACTAGACCTCACCAGCCGATGATTCCCAATGAAACCGAGGACATCATCACCCTCAACTTCTAATTGAAAATCACTGAATTCTAAACGCCCACTCTCTTTGGCAGCCTTTTCGATTTCATCCGGGTTGATGTAGATACCGATCAGGTGGGAAGGGACGGCACTTTTCATCGTACTTTTACCGGAGCCATTGGGACCGGCAAACACCCTCAACCGAGGGACTGTCATGAGCAGCGACGCACCTTAATGATGCCGCCCAGAGTCACTTTGTGCTTGGGCTTGGCTACTCGAATAACCTTGTGCTTACCGTCGGCAGTTGTCTCAACAAGCATGCCGTCCATGACTTCCATCACACTGCGCCCGGCAGCAAGCGCGTTGATATAGGCAGTATTGATCGCGCCTTCAGCCATGGCTGGGATCTTACCCTCCAGTCGACTCACTAGATCATCACTCAACACTTGGTCGGCTTTCATATCGCGCTCCACGTTCTTAGAGCGTGCAGGATCTGCACTTATCAGAATCTTAGCTACGTAAGTCTGTTTGTAACAGGCCAAAGCTACTTCTTTCAGACCTCCATTCTAGAGGAATGGCGTCTGGAACCATACCTCCTAGAGAATTTTCATGCGAAGCAGGAGCACGCGGCACTGGAATCACGTACCGCTCTTGGCGCAGCGCCCAAATAGGGGAAGTGCTATCCCCGTCCAGATCTGCTGCCGACCAACAACATGCCAGCTAGAGGCGAAATTCATCGATTGCCGGAACCAATGCAGTCAGGCTGGATGAAAGCGGGCGTTCAGCCTACGAGCCGTATGGTTACGGTAATACACCCCGAAGCCGTTGCTGAATCCTCAACAAAAATCCGGCTTCAAAAGCATCTTGGCAGTCACCGACAGGAAAGGTCTTGCGTGTTTGCGCCAGCTCCCACCACAGTGGACTCTCGCCGGGGGTATCGAGCCAAACCTGAGCGCATTGCACGCCACGTTCGATCATCGAGGCAAATTCGTTGCCCCAAGGGGTCAAAAGACTTGGGCAACCATCCGCCGCAGGAATTGAAATGTAGTTTTCGTCCATACACACCCTAGATTTCTGATTTTATTGTTAGACGCTGGTCCCAGCCTCGAAATCATAACGAAACCAAATGAACGCTGGATAACAGGTATGTGCGTCAAATGGCCTAGATCAATACCAATGTAGACTATATCCCGTGGATTGAGAGTCCCTCAAGGCGCAATTTGCGCGCATGACTCAAGACTACGAACAGCTTCGTCTGCAGCTGGCGGAAAACATCCGCTGGATGCGACGCATAAAGAACCTTACCCAAGAGCAGTTGGCGCTCATGGCCGAAGTCGATCGTACCTACGTCAGTCAAATCGAACGATGCACCGGCAATCCGTCGCTGATGGTCCTGTGCAAGCTCGCCAATATCCTCGAGGTTACGACGGATCAGCTACTCACCGAGCCAGACGCCCTTCGCCGTGCGCTGACCATCGAATAGCCACCTCGTCACCCTGAAAATCCTTGTAAACCGACAACGCCAGCTTCAGCTTTATCACTGACGGTGTACGTTCAATCATTGAACGTGTCCAGGCCATTAGCCCAAAGAGCCTGGATCATGCCTGTCCTATGCCCGTCAATTGCGCCCCAGAAGCTACGACCTTTGGCGCTAAGTATCCTGCTGACGTGCGGGCCAAGCGTGGCGCTGGATACCGGCAGTATCACGTCCTCCGTACTCTCGCCAAATTGCCTCGCCTACAGGGTCGTCGGCATTTGTTTCTGGCTCCTCTGCACGCCCTTCGGCTGCACAGTCAAAACCTCGATCAAGGTTCGTCATTTCATTCCTGAACTCGTGGTTTCGAGCTACGCCATCACCGGCAATAACCCCTGGACCGAGATGGCCACGCTCTCCAGCCCGGTCAGCGGTGCGGAAGGTGGTGGCAACCTGATCACGCCGAACACCCGCCGCGACAACCTGCCCCGTTTCAAGAACGTCGACGGTATTGGCCACCCCGGTGGCTGGGCCGCCACGCAACTAGCCTCGCAATCCGGTTACGCTTGCGTCAGCGGCGCTACTGCGTTCATGCCCTACTACCTGAGCACCCTGGACTCACTGGCCTGGCGCCATGGCATCCCGGAAAGTTTCTACCCCGAGTCGCTCATGCTGGGGATCCGTGAAATCGGTCGTCAAGCTTCGGGAAACATGTGGGGCAGCGTCTATCCCCGGCAGGGCTTTCTGGTACAGCCTGACGACTTCAAAGCCGCCGCGGTCATGGCGCAACGGGCTGGCGATGTCATCACCCGTAACGGACAACCACATGTGTACTTACCGCTCACGCCCGCCAAACGCGACGGCTACTGGCCACCTGGCCCGATCGTTGAAAACGACGCTTCAACCCACAAGTGGCAATTGCTTTCCCCTCAGATTCAGCCGACGTGCGGCATCTTCCCCAGCGATCCGGTCCAGAGTGCGGATGACGGCTACGCCTGGTCGCTGTGGCGTCCCTATAGCTGCTGCAAACGTGAGGGGCAGACCTTTCTGTTCAGTATCGACTTCGAAGGCGGTGCATCATGAGTCGGCTTTGCGCGCGATCATGGTTGGGCGTGATGAGCCTGTTGCTCTGTGGACTGCTCGCCATGGCCACTCATGCCCACGCCGCCGAGGGCGATTACCGCCTGGGTACTCAAGGCGAAGTACTCGACGACCGAGTCATGTACACCATTGGTGGCGGCTCGGCAGTCGGCTCACCGAGTTCGCTCTACCGCCCCAGTGGTCTCGGTGTCGGCGGGTCCTGGCGAGCGAACATGATGTGCGGAAACATGAGCCTCACCAACACCCTGCAAAACCAGCTGAACGGCGTCACTGAAGGTTTCCAGCAGATCATGGGCAGCATCGTGCAGAACGCGACCCAAGCCGTGATGTCGCTGCCAGCGTTGATCATTCAGCGCGCCAACCCCGGCCTCTATGAGTTGTTGAGCAACGGGGTGATGCAGGGACGTATCGACTTCGACCGCTCCAAGCTGACCTGCCAGTCCATGGCCGAAAAGATGGCGGACAACGTCGGTCAAGCCGGCTGGGGTGCGCTGGCCAAGAACCAGGAGATGCAGAGTAATCTGGAGCAAATCGGCGGTGACGCAGTGGCCACGGTGAAAAATACCGAGTCCCAAAACGGCAACAATGGGGTGTCCTGGGTCGGAGGTTCGAAGGCTGGTGGGAATGGGCAGACACCCATTCGGGTGACCTCCGACGTAGTGCGCGCGGGCTATAACTTGCTGCATAACCGGAAGGTGGATGACAGTACCTCGATCAGTAGCAGCGACTGTTTGGGTGGAGCCATTTGCCAGACATGGGCTTCGCCCCAGGAGGAATCCGAATGGGCCGTTCGGGTATTGGGCGAGAGCGAAGTCGCGACCTGCAACAGCTGCGAAACTTTGCGCGCTACCGCCGGCAGCGGGCTGACGCCGCTGATCCAGGAGGCCTATAGCGAACGCCTCAAGGCCCTGCAAGGGCTGCTGTCCGGTTCACTGTCGCCTACCCCTGACAATCTGGCTAAAGCCTCAAGCCCAATACTTCCAGTGACCCGTGGCGTGATCGAAGCCTTGCGCGACGATCCCGACCAGGATCTGCTGGCGCGACGCCTGGCCAGCGAGACGGCCCTGTCCAGCGTACTCGATAAGGCGCTCCTGCTACTGCGCACTCTGCTGGCAGGCAGTCACGAACCGAACATCGCTTCAGCCGAGCCGGCCCAGACAGCCTTGACGAAAAATATCGACGCCCTGGAGCGCGAAATACGTCTGCTACAAACCGAGCTGCAGGTCCGGCAGATGCTCGCAACCAATACCGCCAGCCTGGTGCTCGATCGACATGCGGGTGGTGCCGATGCTTCGCGTACCGTCGAGCAAGGCGACCCTGAGCCGGGCCGACTCAATGATGCTGACGCTAGGCGCAAGTGAGCCATGAAACGCTCACCGCTATTCACTCTGCTTTCAGGTCTGGGGATTGCCGCGGTGATGATCCTCACCGCCGCACTGGTCGCCTGGATCGGCCGCACTGCGCTGGGTAGTTTCGAGGTCTGGCAGCAGGCATTCGAATCGGCACGACCTTATCTGCGGTGGTGGCGCGCCCTGCTCTACGCCGCCCTCTTTGCGCTCTGGTGGGATCTGCTTCGGCGCTACCGACATCGACCACAGCATCGACTGCGCGTGAAACGCATTGGAGCGTTTGGGTTCGTGCTCTTTACCTGCGTCGAACTCACCCGACTGTGAGGTCACCACCATGCTCATGAGCACCAACAGCTACCTGGAGTTTTACCTCTCTCTGCTGGCCTGGATCATCAACAACGGCCTCTGGAGTGTCCTGTCCGACACCGGGCTATTCGCCGCGCCCTTTGGCGCAATTATCTTGCAGGAATGGTTGTCGGCCCGTCAGCAAGGCGCGGATGAAGGCAACAAGGGACTGTTCTCGGTGCCGCGGATCGAGAACCGGTTGTGGCTGGCCTACATCGTCGTGCTATTTGGCTGCGCCCCCGTCTTTCCTTTGAGCCTCGCCTCAATGGCGTTCGATGATGCGGCGAGCCAGCGCTGCGGCTTTAGTGTGGCCAAGCCGGCGGAAACCGCCTGGGGGACCACCTTCAATACCATCGGCGAACGCTCCGCCAGTGTGCCGATCTGGTGGTTTCTGGTGCATGCCTTGAGCAAAGGGGTAACCGCGGCGGCCACCGCCTCCATTCCCTGCGCACCGGATATCCGGCAGATGCGCATGGAGATCGACAGTTCGCGCATCGACAGCCAGGTACTGCTGCAGGAAGTCGCCGACTTCACCCGCGACTGCTATGGCTATTCTCGCTCCCGGCTGTTTACCAACCGTCCCCAGTTGGACAAGGTACAAAGTCACGACGCGTCCTGGATCGGCTCAAGCTATTTTCTTGATACGCCTGGCTACTACGATACGGATCGCTCACACACACCGCGCGTCAGCTGGCCGTATGACGAAAGCCGAGATGTTTCCTTACCTCGGCTGGAGAATGGCGCAGGTTACCCCACCTGCAAGCAGTGGTGGAGTGATAGCGGTGTTGGGTTGCGCGAGCGTTTGATCCAGCAGGTCGATCCCTCGCTGCTGACTCAACTGAAAGGTTGGTTGACTGGTCGTTCGAGCAACGAGATCGAGGATGCCACCCTGCGTGAGCTGGTCAGCCCGCGTCAGCAATCGATGTCCATGTCGCCCGGACAGGTGTACCAGGACTATGGCTCCAGCGCTCGTGGCGGCTCTATCAATCAGGGGCTCAATAATCTGGCCACCAATACCGGGTTGGCACTGGGTTCCTTCAGCAACTTCCCGGCGATGAATGCACTGCGCGCCGCCTTACCGATGGTGCAAGCCTTCCTGATCATGGGCGTCATCATCAGTTTGCCGCTGATTCTGCTGGTCAGTACCTACCAGTTGAAGACCGTCATGACGGTGACGTTCGCGCTGTTCACCTTACACATGCTCAGCTTCTGGTGGGAACTCGCCCGCTGGGTCGACTCCAGCATGCTCGATGCCTTGTACAACCAGGTTTCGGCGTCCAATCAAGTGCTGTTATCGCTGCCCACATCCGGCTTCATGGAGGGGACAGTTACGGCGCAAGTAATTGAGTATGTGATGGGGGCGATGTTCATTGTGCTGCCGATGGTTTTTCTAGCCGCTATGAGCTGGGCTGGGTATAGCGTAGGTTCAGGTGTAGAAGGAATGCTCAGCCGGGGAACCCAGGCTGCGCAGACAGCGAGCTCTAGCGGGACCTCTCAGTTGATGAGCGGAGCAAGAATTATTTCAGGTAAATCGGGCTCAAAATAACCACAAGGTTACTTCAGTGAACCCCATTTATCGTACCGCTCAGGCCAAGACGTCCTATGCATTGGATCATCGAGATCATCAATATCTGGAGTGTCTGAATCTTGAACTGGGATAGCTGCTAATGCGACGAATGTGCACATCAGCACAAACAACCAGAAGCTAACAAAAAGAAATGCTCCGAGCAGCGCCAATTGGGCAATCAGAAAGCTCCCGCGAACAACTAATTTACCTGCGGGCATACCTGCCGTCACCGCACGCTCAGCCAGGCGGTACTCAAACGCTTTCAATTTGCGATAACCACGCTTTACCGACATGCCACAGGCGTACGCCCGGCGGTGGGCACGTGAATTCTTAACAGGGTTCTGAGTCGGCATGGTCTCGCCCTCTTCTGAGCGTTTTCATGATTGAGACAGGAGTAACAGCCTACTACTGAAAACTGTCCGTGCTTGACCGTTTATCAGCTTGCCCAGCCAAAAAATCTCCACTGGAAGACAGAAGACAAACTTCGTGACACAGCTTCTCTTCGTAGGTTGACCCGTATAAATCGCTCCGTTAAATACAAAGTACGGATCGCTGTTATCGACAGTACCCTACCCAGGCAGCCAGAACCTTCAAGGCTACGTCACTTCGGTGATGGTTCTTCCCCAAGTGCGATTAGCGTTCGGTAGCTCGCACGGTCACCGTTGCTACGGTGATGAACGCCTACTGCTCTCCTGAGCGTCTTCCGAGCTCCGCTCGCCAGACAAAACTTCTTGTTTTTCTTCAACCCACCGCGGGGAAATTATCTCCCGCACGGGACAGGTTTCTTCGCGCTTTCAACGGAGGCACACCATGTCCGACTCGCTAACACCCAAAGCCCTGAACACCCTTCAGCTTCCTATTGTGTTCACCCCCGCAGCTTGGCAAAACGTGGTACTGCTCGAGCGCTCAGGTCATCCTGAGAAGCTGCAGGTCGATCGGCTCAGCCACGTATTGCGCGCAGCCTTCGAGGCACACCTGGCCTCTCCACACGAGCCCTATGTGCTGTTCGAGGTAGCCCACATCGCGTCAACGGGTCATCCACGCCAAAACCCGTTGCTGCAACTGAGCCTAAGCCTGCTCCTCGAGCCAGGCCAGCCTAACGCCTTACTGATAGCGCTTGCAGGAGAACATCAACGCTAAACGCACACGGTCGTACTCACCACCCCGATCCACACTCAGACGGCATGCAAGCCCTGCATCAATCCAACCATCACCCACCGGGGAACCCTCCCCGACGGGCAAGGCGTTCCTCCGTTTTCTCTCGAGGAAAATGCCATGCGCGATATCTACCAAGACGTGACTGACAAGATCGTTACCGCGTTGGACCAAGGCGTTGCCCCCTGGATCAAACCCTGGTCCTCAAGTGGCTCAGCTGACGTCGGTCACCATCAACCCTTCCCCATTAACGCCATCACGCGTCGCCCCTACTCGGGGATCAACTTACCGTTGCTCTGGGCCGAGGCGAGGTCGCAGGGATTCACTCAAGATCGTTGGCTGACCTTCAATCAAGCCAAAAAGGCCGGCGGGCACATCCGTAAGGGTGAGCACAGTGCCCTAGCGGTGCTCTACAAGCCGATGGAGCGCGAGGAACAGACCGAGTCAGGCCAACCGGTCCTCGATGAGAACGGTCAACCCAAGGTCGCTCACTTTGGCATTCTCAGGACGCATTTTCTGTTCAACATCGAGCAAACGGAGGGGCTAGAAACGTTCAACGAAACCTTGCTCGAGACGGACCCGACCGATCCCTTCCTGGCCAACAGTGCTGCGGAAAATCTGCTGTTAAGTTCAGGCGCACACATCGTTCATCGATCTGCCGACGAAGCCTTTTACCACCCGATCAGGGATCTCATCCAACTGCCGACAAAAGCGCAATTTCACGATGAAGGTGGGTACTACGCCACCGCACTTCACGAGCTGACACACTGGACCGGGCATCACGCTCGGTTGCAGCGCGAAGGCGTGACGTCACCCTGTTCGTTCGGCTCGCCAAGCTACGCGTTTGAGGAGTTGATCGCCGAAATGGGCGCTGCGTTCTTATGTGCCTACACCGGTATACAGGGAGAGCTGCGGCACGAGGGTTACATCGACTCCTGGCTCAGCCTGCTCAAGGCTGACAAACGCGCGATCTTCCGCGCCAGCGGTCACGCCCGCAGCGCCTCGGAGTATGTACTCAACTTGGAGCAGCAACTGAAGCAAGCCGTCGTGGATGACTCGCTGTGCATGAACGATGGAGCTTGATCGTTATCTCACCACTGCAAACGCTTCACAGGGCCCAACGCGAGTTGAGCCCTTTTTTCTGTTCCCTGAAAACAGACGACATCACGCCGCGGGCCCCTCACGCAAAGAACAACAGAGGGGCGCACACCCGTAGCATGTCATTCCGTATCCAGGTTCTGCGCCAGAAAATCCACCAGATCGAGCGGGCTCCGACTGTCGATCACCTTGTAGATCAGATCGCGCTTGCTGCGTGGCAACTTCTTGACCACGCTCTTCGCCGAGGCCCTGACAGCTTCGTCGGTCCCATGGATACGTGCCGCGAGCAGCAGCACGAGCGTGGCATCAGTGAGGTTCATGGCAAGTCCCAAAAAATAGGCACCGCAGTCTACCGACTCTTTTCTTTGCCGTACCAGCCCTCCAACAAAATGATGGCGAGCAGTATCAATATTCCGATTGCCGCACAAAAGGACACGCACCAAAAGGATCGGTAAGGGTTGTAAGGGAATGGGGAGTCAAGGGTAAGAGCCCTATCCGAAAAGGCTAAAAGGCCACTGACCCAACCATTTCCCGGAGGTCCTGATGCTCAGTCTGTTTCGCCACAAAAGGCAGAAGCCTCCTCCACCACCGACCGTGAGCGTCGCCGAAGGTTACCTGCCCATCGAGTCGGCCCAGAGCTTGTTAGCCGCGGAACACCGCCGCCAGCTGCTCGATCGCATCTGGCAGTACACCGCCCTCTCCCACGCGCAGTTCATCCAGCTCTATTTAAATCCGATCCATCGCTACGCCGAACGGGTCCAGCAACTCCCGGCCAGCGAGACGCACCACCATGCGTATCTCGGCGGCATGCTCGACCATGGTCTGGAGCTGGTCGCTTGCAGTTTAAAACTGCGTCAGTCGTACCTGCTTCCGACCGGTGCGGCGCCCGAAGACCAAGCCGCCCAGACCGATGCCTGGTCGGCTGGCATCGCCTATGGCGCCCTGCTGCATGACATCGGCAAGATCGCCGTGGACCTGCTGGTCGAACGCCAGGATGGCCGTGTTTGGCATCCTTGGCAGGGCTCCCTGGATCAGCCCTACCGTTTTCGTTACCTCAAGGGTCGGGATTACCATCTGCACGGCGCCGCCGCAGGTTTGCTCTACACCCAGATTCTCGACCGCCCGATCCTCGATTGGCTCAGTGGCTTTCCGTCGCTCTGGGCCAGCTTGCTGTATGTCTTGGCCGGTCAGTATGAACGTGCCGGCGTGCTCGGCGAGTTGGTTATTCAAGCCGACCGCGTCTCCACCACACAGAACATTGGCGGTAACCCAAGCAAGGCGCTGCAGGCCCCTATCCATTCGCTGCAACACCATTTGATCAGCGGACTGCGTCATCTGGTTCAACACGAGCTGAAACTCAACCAGCCAGGTGCCGCGGGCTGGCTGACACACGACGCCCTCTGGCTAGTCAGCAAGGCAGTCACGGACAAGCTACGAGCTTATTTGCTTTCACAAGCGATTGAAGGCATTCCCTCATCCAACATTGCCGTGTTCGACGAACTCCAATCGCATGGATTGGTTGAGTCGACACCGGAAGGCAAAGCCATCTGGACTGCGCTAGTGGCGCAGGGAGACTGGCAGCAGAGCTTTACCTTTCTGCGCCTTCAACCGGCGTTGATTTGGGGAAGCGAAAACCGCCCCGCCGCTTTCCGCGGAACGGTGAGCGTTGCACTCGATGACAATCAGTCCAACGCTTCGGTATCACCACCAGCCCCCAAGGCAGCCAATACAGAATCGCGTCAAAGCAAATCGCAGCCAGATGCCATGGCGCTGGAGGATGCCGACTACCTCGGCACGCTGCTGGACATGTTCGAGTCGGGGGAGCCTGAGGCCAGTGATGCACCGTCAGAAAGCGCTCTCGAAACCTCACTCCCTCCTTCGGATAACCCTGGCCAGGCGTTTCTGAATTGGGTCAAAGAAGGCATCCTGAGCCACAAGCTGATCATCAATGACAGCAAGGCCAAAATCCACACGGTGAGTGGCAGCGTATTTCTGGTCACGCCGGGACTTTTCCAACGCTACGCGCAGGAGTTTCCTGGTATCTCTCAAGGGGCCGATCAAGGGATTGAAGAATGGCGTTGGGTGCAGAAGCAGTTTGAGAAATTGAAGGTCCACAGAAAGCGAAACAACGGTCTGAATATCTGGGTATGCCAAGTGCAAGGTCCCAGGAAGAAAACGACCTTGAAGGGTTACTTGATTGCGGAGCCGATATCACTTTTAGAATTGATACCTCCAGATAACCCATTTCTCGCACTTGATGAGGGGTGAGTATGTATCTATCGTGGGGCTTGGCGCGAAAGCGGGCCACCCCCTATCGCAGTCACAACTTTGCCGCTATAGCCTTCAATCTTTTACTTTCGCGTGCGACCTTGATCTGTGCCTTCCCCTCTTTACTTACTCGAATCGAGGTAGCGTATTGAATGATGGCGTCATAAGCCTGGCGATCTCAAGGAGCAAGTGCAACACCTGATGTAAGGTGTTGCCATGTCTACCCAATACAAACATTTGAGTACCGAGGAACGCGTCACCATTATGGTGATGCTATTTCAACGGCAGTCGCTGCGAGCTATTGCCGCTTTGCTTGGCCGTCACCCCAGCACCATTAGTCGTGAGATCAAGCGCCCCCCTTGCAGCCTTACTATGACGCCATCCAAGCCACCAGGAGGGCTCAACAGCTTCGACATGTGCTTCGCCGTCAGCGGCGCTTATCTCCAGACTCAGAGCTGTTTCAAGTGGTCGTCGAAATGCTCCGCATTGGCTGGTCACCGCAACAAATTGCCCGCAGACTATGCAGTATCTAGCCCGGCCAATCCGAGCGACATGTGAGCCACGAAACTATCTACCTCGCCATCGATGGTTATCCACGCGGCGAGCTGAAACGCCAGCTGATCAGTTATCTACGCCAGGCTGACGGTAAACGTCCGAAGCGAACCCAGAGCAATGTGCGTCGAGAACGCTACCCTGCGCAGCTGAGTATTCACCTGCGCTGTTGCCCCTGACCGAAAACTGACCCAGGTGTTCAACTGCTTCTGCTCAATTTTTGAGCGGGAGAACACAGGGCGATCAGCATGGAAATGATGGGCAAAATTCGGCGCGTGTATTTTCGCGACAAGCTGTCGCTGCATCAGATAGCCAAGCGTACCGGGCTGTCGAGAAAGACCATCCGAAAATGGGGCAGAGCACCCGAAGCCACTCAGCCGGCGTACCTGCGGTGCGCAACCTTCAACAAACTCAGTCCATTTCACGAGACGCTGGAGCAGGCGCTCAAGGCCGATTCCTTCCGGGCAAAGCACAATCGGAGGAGCGCCAAAGCACTCTTCGAACAGATCAAGGCCGAGGGTTACGACGGCGGTTACCGCCAGTTCACCGCCTTCATACGCTCGTGGCGCGGTGAGCAAGGCAAATCGTTTCGGGCCTTCGTACTGCTGACCTTTGCACTCGGCGAGGCCTTTCAGTTCGACTGGAGCGAAGAAGGTCTGCTGATCGGCGGCCTGTTTCGACGCATCCAGGTCTCCCACATGATGCTGTGCGCCAGTCGCGCATTTTGGTTGGTGGCGTATCCCAGCCAAGGCCACGAGATGTTGTTCGATGCCCATAGCGGTGGCATTTCCTCGCTGAGAAAAAAGATCAAGGAAAACCTCTACAGCCTGGGTGACTTCCAGTTGGTAGAGTCCAGTGAGACGGCGATGCGCATGCAGGTTTCGCGGGCGATCAGGCGCGAGAAAGCGATCCTGTTCCTAGGCTGGGCTCCGCACCCGATGAACCTGGATTTCAAGATGACCTACCTTTCCGGAGGGGATCAGGTGTTCGGCCCCAATTATGGCGCCGCGACGGTCTATACCGTGACTACGCCCGACTATGCCCAGCGCTGCCCGAACGCAGCGAAGCTGATCAGCAACATGAAGTTTGACGTCCAGATGGAAAGTGAACTGATGATGGGCATTCTCGACAAGAAAGATCCGCTTCAACTGGCCAAGGCCTGGATCACTCGCAATCCGCAGTGGCTCGACCCGTGGCTGGATGGACTGACCACCTTTGACGGCAAGGATGCCAAGGCTGCCGCGCAGCAGTACTTCGGACTTTGATGAAGCGCTGCGCGCCCTGAAGCTCACCGAGAGGCCCTTGCGCAGTGGCTGAATGGTCATTCTGCCCAGAGTTGACGATGCGTCATAAGCAAGTCTACTACCTGCTGACGCAGCGCCAGAAAGTGCTCAGCAGTACGGCACGCCGATACATCGAATGGTTGACCGACGAAGCTCGACGTCCCGCGGCATGAAATGTGCCCCGCAAGTTTGCGGGGCACATTTCAAACATTTATTTCATCTGAGCAAGTTCAATTTGGTTCATATCAGGCGGCCTCATCGGTGGAGGAGTTGACGCGTTTGTGCAGAGCGCTGTAGCGCTCTCGTGGGCCGTCAAGGTCGATGTAGCAACCTTGCAAGTGACGGTGACCTTTACCTTCAGTGGCTTGGCCAACCGCTGGAAGCCGAGTTCACGCGTGGTAATCTGCACGAGCCTACGCAGCTATTTGCGCTTTCGCGCCATGCGAGGCGACGATACCCGTGGCCTCGCCGCTACGCCACCAAGCGCGAAAGTCCGACAGCCCGAACGGCAGCAATCCAAGATACCGAAATACTTCGGGTTGGGACCGGCATGCGCGGTGCGCACCGGTACGAGGAAGCGCATGCCTTCGACGGAGGCCACTTCGCCGCCGTCCCATACATGAGCCAGCTCCAATTGGCTCTGCGCAGCCACCAGAATGGCGTTAGCTGCTAACCACGCTGGTGTGGGGGCGCTTAGCTAGCGTGGCGAACTTCCTGATTGGCCAAGTCCTACGATTTACTGCGGCGTTGGCACGTTGCGGTCTGTGTCGTAATGGCCATGATTCAGGTCGTATTTGGATTCGCCTCAATCTTACCGGTCAGTATAGTCAACTCCGTCCCGATGCCGGAGTGCCTTAACATGGACAATACCCGTGAGCGCTTGATTGATTCAGCGCTGAAGCTGTTCCTTTCACAAGGCGTACACAGTACTGGTGTGATGGCCATCGCCATGTTGGCGGGTGTTACCAAGATGACGCTCTACAGTCATTTTCCCTCCAAGGATGCGCTGATAGTGGCTTGCCTTGATGAGCGTGACCGACGCTGGCGCAAAGAGGTAGCGCGCGCCTTGGCGAAGCACGCTGACCCGGTCAGTGCCATGCTCGCGTTTTTCGATTTGTATCAACGCTATCTTTTGCGAGATAGCGGGCGCGGGTGCCTGTTCGTCAACAGTGCGGCTGAATTCCCCGAGTTCAGCCACCCTGTGCATTTGGCAGTGAGCCGGCATAAGCAAGGGATACGCGAAAGTCTCGCCGCGTTGGCCATGAGCGCCGGTGTACGCGACCCTGGCGTCGCTGCTGAGGGATTGTTTATCTTGCTGGAGGGCAGTTTTGTCAGCGGTGCCATGGGCCAGGACGTGCGGGTGTTCGACACTGCCCGGCACGTAGCTCATTGCTGGATCCGGAAGCAGGGCCAGGAGGAGCAGAGCGTATGACCCTAGGCTTATTAGCGGCCATTGCCGCCACTTTTTCCTGGTCGCTGCTCTACATCTTTCCGGGGCTAGTCGGCGATTACAGCCTTTTCGATTTGGCGGTGGTGAGTTACGCCTTTGCCGGTTTAGGTAGCCTGCTAGTGCTGTTTGTTTACCGTAGCGAAGTGCGGCAGTTGCGACTGAGCGACTGGGCCTGCGCCGCACTGCTGGGCTTCTTAGGATACATCGGCTACTTCTTCCTGATCACCACTGCGGTCTTGGCAGCTGGGCCGGTGATCCCTCCGGTGATGATGGGGTCAGTACCGATCGTGCTCGCGATTGCCGGCAATATGCGAAGCTCCAGCGTGCCCTGGCGCGCCATTGCCGGGCCGCTGGTGGTGGCGGCATTGGGCATAAGTTTGGTCAACCTGAGCGTGTTTGATTTTAGCAGCGCGACGGTTGTGCGCCCGGCAGCTTCGATACTGCTTGGGCTGCTCGCATCGTTGCTGGCAATCGGTTTTTGGACTGGTTTTGGCCTGTTAAATGAAAGTGCTTTGGCTCAACGCCCAAACATGTCCCCCATGCTGTGGTCTGCCATGCTGATCTTCATGTGCAGCGTCGAGATGCTGGCCTTCGTCCCAGTTGGGCTTTACCTGAAGCTGTCCCACTTCGCCAGCCATCCGAGCGGGTTAGCAGGTACTCAGGCGCTGATAGTCTGTGGGTTAATTCAGGGGTTAGGGGCCACCCTTGCCGGTGCCTGGGCATGGTCAATCGCAACTCGGCGCCTACCTCTGGCTCTCAGCGGGCAATTGATCGCCAGTGAAACCCTTTATGCGACTGCACTGGGCCTGCTCATCAACCAACGCTGGCCCTCTCCTATGGAAGCGCTTGGGACAGGGTTGCTATTTGTAGGGGTGGTGTGGGCTATTCACGCCTTTTATCGCAGGCAAGCACGCCTCGAGACGCATGGTGGGATAACTGACCTTAGCTAAAACTAATGCGACTGTGCCGGTATGGGCATTTCAGGTGTCCACTTTTTGGATTGATTTGGCGTCATTGCCCTAGGTGCTGGGATCAGGAAGGTGTGTTGGACGGACGGTTACGCTCTACGGGAGGCCCATCCATCAGAAATTGACGTCCATCCGTACATACACACCGATAATTTCAATCCCCAGGCTATAACCTTCTATCGACCGATAGATGCCGTCTTGCGATGTTGCGACCTCGTGCAATACGAGGCCGAAATCTTATAGGATGGCTGGCACTGCCCGGAGAGGCTCGGAACCTTATTCCCCCAATGGCCCTGCCTTCAGGCCAACCTTGAAAAACTTTACGATGCGATGCGTAACGGGGAGTTGCCCTATCAGGCCGTTGAAAAATTCAGCCCTAACTTCCCCAACCCGCCAAGCTTGAAGTTTTTCAGCCTCTCAGGCTTGGCGTTGCCCTTTAGCTGCCGCGGCGAGAGGCGGAAAATAGCCAAAAGCGGACGCGTTCCTAACGTCCGCGACGGCTAGATGTCTTAAGGAAATCGACTCGTCCTCAGCCTTTTTCGCTCAGGCACCAACGAGGAGGTCAATAAAGGGCTTTCAAATTGCCAGATTCCTTTCTGGGTGACCAAGCCTCCCAAGGCAACTCAAACCAGTTCGCAAGGCTTTGCGCTGTATCCCAAGTAGAGGTCAACCACTCATCCAGAGCCACGTGACTGGAAGCGCGGCACCGTTGCTCCAGACCGCAACTCTGGTAGAAACGATTGACCACATCGACCATAGGCTCACGCTGGTCTTCAAGCAGGATCGCCCCATGGACCAGGACCACCAGTCGGTTATCTGCTGTACGGCGGCACCAACGCTGGGCCGTCCCCACCAGCTTGCGTCGGGCCAGGGTGACATTGAACCGGCCGTCACAGAATGCTCCTGGGACCTCACCGAGGCCCGGCAGCAACCCCATGCCACGCAACCACTGGCAGATGGGCTCGCAGAGTCGTAAATATGCGGTTTCTATTCGCGCCTGTTCGTCATCTTCCAGTGGCACGACATAGGCCAAGGCTACATTGAGTACCGCCGATGATTGCGGCACCGGCTCGCCGCCCGTGTCGCGCAATGCAATCGGCCAGCCCAGGGCAGTACAGCTGATATCTGCCGCCGTGAACCCCGCAAGCCTGCTCAGCCTGCGTGGCATCACCAAGGCTGAGTCGGAGGGTCGCCATAGCAGCAACCCCCACTCCTCCTCTCCGGCGTACACACGGTCGAGCAACTGCCGCTCAGCCTCCAGGCCGGCCTCGATACTGAGGCGCCAGATCCTGCTCATGACGGCTCTACCCCTTCGATTCGCTGGCACAGATCATCGAGGAAGTCTGCGGCAGGAGCACCGTTCACGGCCCGGTGATCAAAGGTCAGCGAAAGACCCATGAAGTCGCGCTCTGATAACGAACCATCGGCACCTCGTTGCAGGCGACGCTGGATGCCTCCCAGCCCGATAATGGCCACCTGAGGGACATTGAGGATGGGCGTGAAAAAACGCACCCGCGACAGCCCCAAGTTGGTCACGGTCACCGTGGCACCCGTTAGCTCCTTCACCGAGAGCTTCCCGGACAGTGCCTTGTCCACCAGGGCCCGGCGTGCAAGCGCCAGGCCCTCCGCATCCAGTTGGTCAGCATCAAACAGTGCGGGCGCCACCAGCAGGTCGTCCGGCAGCGGGATCGCCAGACCAAGATGCACCGAACCATGCCGCGTGATTTGGTTATCTTGCAGGGTTGCATTGAGTCCCGGATGGTTCTTCAGGGTACATACGATCTCAAACAGCAGCAGGTCATGGAGCGATACCTGGCTACCCGCAGCCTTTAGCTCCGCCCGTTTCGCCTGCAGGATGGTCAACTCGCATTCAGCATGGTGAGTTAGTTGCGCTGCAGTCTGCAGGCTTTCGCTCATCTTCGCAGCGATCATTTTTCGCATGCCTTTCAAGAGCACGGTGCTACCGGAGCCGGCAGCAACATTCTGTATGTGCCCCATGGCTCTCACTCCACTAACCCGATGGTCGCGCCTTTGACAACCACCGCGTCTTCTTCTTCGAGGATTTTCAGCACGCCGGAAGCCGGCGCCTCGATCTCAAACTGGGCCTTTTCAGACATGATTTCTGCCACCAGGTCGCCTTGGCCAACTTCGGCGCCATCACTGACCAGCCAGGAAGTGATTACGGCTTCGGCGTCGCCTTCCCAGAGGTCGGCGGAAATCAGGATTGGATTGGACATGTTGTTATTCCTCGTTCTTCAGGTTCTGGTAGGCCGCAACGATCTTTGCGGCAGATGGCAGCGCCCATTGCTCCATGGGCGGCGTGAAAGGAATCGGTATGTCGGGGAATGCCACCCGTTGCGGGCGCGCCTTGAGCATCCCGATGTCGTGCTCGACGACGCTGGCGATGATTTCGCCGCTCACACCGAAGCTGTGGTAGTCCTCGTCGACAACGATGAGTCGGCCGGTCTTGCGCACAGAGGCGATGACGTGCTCACGGTCCAGCGGCACCAGACTGCGCAGGTCCACTACTTCGGCGCTGACGCCCTGCTGCTCCAACTGCTGGGCAGCGCGCAGCGCGTGATGCACGCCGGCACCCAGACTGACGATGCTCACGTCTCGGCCTTCGCGGACCGTCTTCGCCTTGCCGATTTCGACGGTATAGGGATCCTCCGGTACGGCCACCGTCGCGCCCTTCTCGGTACCCAGCCAGCCCATGCCCTGGAGCGACTTATGGAACAGGTAGATGACCGGGTTGTCATCGCGAATGGCGGCAGTCATCAGGCCCTTGGCGTCGTAGGCGTTGCTCGGAACCACCACCTTCATGCCTGGCAGGTGAGCGAAGGTGCCGTAAAGGCACTGCGAATGCTGCCCGGCGTCGGAGTAGCCGGCACCGGTGGATGCCATCAGCACCATGGGCACGCTGACCTTGCCGCCGGAGAAGTAGGTGTTCTTCGCCATCAGGTTGTAGATCGCGTCCATACAGACGCCGAAGAAGTCGACGAACATCAGTTCGACAATCGGACGCATGCCGTCAGAGGCTGCGCCCACGGCCGCGCCGATGAAGGCGGTTTCCGAGATAGGCGTATCACGAATGCGCGCGCTGCCGAATTCTTCATGCAGGCCACGGGTGTTGCCGAACACCCCGCCGAGCTGGCCAATGTCCTCGCCCATCACGAAGACGCGTGGGTCGAGGCGCATTTCCTGGGCCATCGCCTCGGCCATGGCGCGGGCGATGGTGAGTTTGCGTTCTTTGATTGCTGCAGACATGTCTCATTTCCTCCGTCGATGGGATCAGTGACGGGCAGCGGCAGGCGCGGACGTCCTGACGATGATCTTCACGTTCTGGTCCTTGTTGTTCACCAGCTCCTCGAACCCTTGCTCGAGGATGTGTTCCAGCTCGATACGCCCGGTGATCAGCGGCGTAACGTCCAAGCGGCCGTCGGCGATCAGAGCGATGACATCGGCGAACTCACCGTTGTAGGCCAAGGCACCAATAACCTGCTTCTCGGTGGCGACGATTTCGAAAAAGTTGAATTCGCTGGGCTCCTCGAAAATGCCCACCATCACGCAGCGCCCGCCCTTGCGAATGACATCGATAGCCAACTTGGCGGTGGCCTTGTGGCCGATGCACTCGAAAGAAACCGCAGCACCATATCCATCTGTCAGTTCGCGCACCGAAGCGATGGCATCGCACTGGCTGGGGTCGAGCACCTCAGTGGCCCCCACCTCCAGCGCCTTCGCCTTGCGCGCAGTGGACATTTCGAGCGCGATGATCCGGGCCGCGCCAGCGGCACGGGCGCACATGATGGTGCACAGACCGATGGTTCCAGCGCCGACTACCACCACTGTCTGGCCGAGGAGGCTGCCGGCCTTCTTCACCGCGTGCATGCCAACTGCCAGAGGTTCGACTAGCGCGCCGGCCTCTGCAGGGAAACCTTCCGGCAGGAGGTACAGCAGATTGGCCGGGATGTTGACCAGTTCAGCGAACGCGCCGTTGTTCATCAATCCGGTGAAGGCGAGCTTCTCGCACAGGTTGTATTGGCCCTGCTGGCAGAACCAGCATTGGCCGCAATGCTGACAAGCATCGGCGGCCACGCGCTCACCTACTGCAAAGTTCTGAACCCCCTCACCCAGGGAGACAATCTCGCCACAGAACTCGTGGCCGAGAATGCACTGCCCTTTGAGGCCAGTGAGTGGATGGGCGGTATCAGTGGGAATGAATACCGGCCCGGCCAGGTATTCGTGCAGGTCCGAGCCACAGATGCCGCACCAATCCACACGGATTTGCACCCAGCCCGCCTGAGGTTGCGGCGGGCAGGCAACGTCCTGCAGGCGGATGTCGCGTCGGCCATGCCAAACTGCAGCCTTCATCGTCGGTTGTCGGTACATGTCGGTCTCCTTCTTGTCGTTGTTGTGGCGAGTTCCGTTCACACGAACACCATTTCCAGAGCTTCTTCCGGTGCCGGATAGGCACTGTCGCGGGCGAACTGCACCGCAGCGTCGACACGTCCTCGGGCACGTTCTTCAATGGCGGCGGCACCGACCTCGTCCAGCACGCCCAGATCGAACAGGCGTTGGCGGTAAGCCGGAATCGGGTCCTTTGCCAGCAGCGCTTCCTTCTCGCCGGTCGGACGGTAGGTTTCGCCGTCCCCCATGAAGTGGCCGGCCAGGCGGTGAGTTTCGATCTCGATCAGGCTCGGCCCTTCACCGGCACGGGCCCGGGCAATGGCCTCACCGGCTGCGGCGAAGATGGCGTCGGCGTCGTTACCCGGGACGAACACGCCGGGCATGCCATAAGCGGCAGCACGCAGGTAGTTGCGCTCGATGGCAGTCGAAGAGGCCTTGGCCACCGAGATGCCCCAGGCGTTGTCCTCGATGACGAAGACCACCGGTAGCTTCCACAGCGCGGCCAGATTCAGTGTTTCGTGGAAGGCTCCCTGGTTCGCTGCGCCTTCACCCAGGTAGGCCACGGCGACTCCGGACTTACCCTGTAGTTGGCGCGATAACGCAGCACCAACGGCAGGGCCCATGCCTTGGGCGATGATGCCGGAGCAGGAGAAATTCACCCGTGCGTCGAACAGGTGCATATGGCCGCCGCGGCCGCCAGACAGGCCGGTCTTTTTGCCGAAGATCTCGGCGACCATCTCGTTCAGGTCTACGTCCTTGGCCACGGCTATGTGATGTGGACGGTGGGTCGCGGTGACAATGTCCTCCGCCGCGAGGTGGGCGCAGACGCCGACGGCGCAAGGCTCCTGACCGTTGGACAGGTGCATCTCACCAGGAATTGGCCCATTGGCCATGTTGAATACCGGCGTCTTGCCTTCCATGTAGATTCGCTCGATGGACTCTTCCAGGTATCGGCTGACGAGCATCTGCTCGAACATCCAGAGTCGCTGGGCTTTGCTGGGTGTGGTCATGGGATTGGCTCCTCAGAGGGCGCGCTGGTTCATCAGCGAGCCGATGTGCTCGGCTTGGCGCAGAGCCAAGGCGACAATGGTCAAGGTCGGGTTTTGCCCGCCGCTGGTAGTGAACTGGCTACCGTCAGAGACGAACAGGTTGGGGATGTCGTGGCTCTGGCCCCATTTGTTCACCACGCCGTCGGACGCTTTGGCGCTCATGCGGTTGGTGCCCATGTTGTGGCTGGCCGGGTAGGACGGCAGGCGGATCACCTCGGTGGCACCGACCGCCTCGTAGCACTTGCGGGTCTGCTCCACGCCGTGATTACGCATGGCGGTGTCGAAAGCATGGTCGTCCTTGTGCACCACCGGGATGGGCAGGCCGTACTGGTCCTTCTCGGTGCCGTGGAGGGTGATGCGGTTACTCTCCATGGGCAGGTCCTCACCGCACAACCACACGCCGGACATATGGTCGTAGCGCTCCATCCGCGAAGCGAAGGCACGGCCCCAGCCCTGCGGGGTCGGATCGAGGAAGGCGGACATGAACGGCAGGCCGAGGGACAGGATTTCCAGCCGGTAGCCACCAACGAAACCTCGCGAAGTGTTGTTGTAGGACTCGTCGGAAATGATTCCCGCGCAGGTGGTGCCCCGATACATGTGAATCGGCTTGGGCAGCACTGCGTAGATGCCCGCGGTGGTGTGACACATGTAGTTGCGCCCAACCTGACCAGAGGAGTTGGCCAGGCCGTCCTTGAACGTCGAGGACTCGGAGTTGAGCAGCAGGCGCGGCGACTCGATGGAGTTACCGGCCACGCACACCACTCTGGCCTTCTGGTGCTGCTGGTTGCCCTCGGCGTCGGCGTAAACCACCCCGGTGACTCGGCCGCGGGCATCATGCTCAATGCGTAGCGCCATGCTCTGCGGACGCACCTCACAGTTGCCGGTAGCCTCGGCGCGGGGGATATCGGTGTAGAGAGTCGACCACTTGGCGCCGATGCGGCAGCCCTGCATGCAGAAGCCGATCTGCATGCAACCAGGACGGCTGTCATAGGGCTGCGTATTGATCGCCATGGGGCCGGACTGGATTTCTTTGTAGCCAATGCGTTGGGCGCCAGTGGCCAGGACCTTGAAGGAGTTGTGCCATTGGTGATACGGCATCCCGGTGCTTGGACCGGTCACGCCCATGTGCTTCTCAGCCTTGACATACCAGGGCTCCAGCTCCTCATAGCTGAGTGGCCAGTCCAGCATATTGGCGCCCTTGATATCACCGTTTTCGGTGCGCATGCGAAACTCGAAGTCGCGGAAGCGCAGGGCCACGCCGGCCCAGTGTACGGAACTGCCGCCCACCGCTTTAACGATCCAGGCCGGCAGGTTCGGGTGGTTACGCGCCACGTCCCAGCCGCCAGTGGCGATGCGTTTGTCGAGCCAGGAAATCTTGTTGAACATGGCCCACTCATCGTTTTCGATGTCGGACATCTCGTAACGCTTGCCGGCTTCCAGCACCACGGTACGGATTCCTTGCTTGGCCAAAGCATGGGCCAGGGTCCCGCCGCCGGCGCCCGAGCCAATGATGACGACGACATCGCTGTCGTCCTGGGAGAATTTCGCTGCCATGGGGTTAACCCTCATTGTTGGAATGGATGGAGCCGCGAAGAGAAAGCTGATCAGAGCCAATCGAGGTCGTTGAAGCCACGTGCGATATAGCCACCTTTCTCCACCGACGAGCCCTCGTAGCCGAACAATGGGAACAGCGTCTTGTTGTCGTAGATACCAAACATCAGCGCGCTGCGGGTTTCACGGAAGAACGGCGTGGTCTCGATCTCGCGAAGCAGGGCGACGCGATCCTCCTCACTGGCGATCTCTTCGAAAGGCCGACCATGCTTAGCGCGGGCGCGCCCCTGCAGGGCCTTCAAGCCGTCGTTAACCAGGTCCGAGTGCTTACCGAGCAGCTCGGCCAGCGACCTGGCATACGGTGCATCGCCGAGCCGGTCATGGGGATAGATCTCGCGCCCCATCTGCAGCAGCCCGGCGGGCAGCTGGGGCAACACGTCGTCGGCGATGACGGTGACGGGAATGAGCTGGCTGATAATGGCGGTAGCGCCGATGAACAGGGCCGATTGCCCCGAAAGACTGAGAAAGCGCCGGCGGCTCAGAGGGCCACTCAGGGGTGAAGAGTCATGCATGGCAGAGCTCCAGGCTTTTGCCGGCACGCCTGCAAGGTGGGAACAGGTGTGGCCGACGTTATTGTTATAAATCCGGGTGCCTTTTTGGCCCCTTCGGTAGTGAAAGAGCAACTTGTGTGCCAATGCCAAAAATCAATATTAACTTACTGTTTTTAAATGAATTTTTAGAAATAAAAAAACATCTTACGAGCATGACCTGTAAAGCAAAGGCTTTACACCTGTAAGCATCCGTCCAAGCGTTTTACATACGTAAAGGCTGGCGATACCTGAGCTGAGCGCAAGATCGGAGCGGCGGCATTGCCGGACACCGCCAACAAAAAAGGGAGACCATTTACCAGTCTTCTGGCGGTGGTCCAGCTGCGATCAACGGGGAAGTGACAGCGGAGGGCTAAACTCGTAATGTGATTGCAACCGTGCCAGCCCGCCCCACGTGCTGATGCCGAACAAGAACAAGATCGTCACGGGCCCCTCGCCCCGTGCCCGGGAGGCCGCATGAGCACCGTTTCGACCCCCAGCCTGCATATCGACACTGTGCTGTCCTACGCCAGCGATAGCGTTGGGCACGAGTCCATCATCACCCGCTCCTGGAAGCGTTGTATCCTGGATTACGGTCTGGATCCGGCCAAGCCCGCGCCACCGCGGTTCGTCCCGCGTCAGGTGTTGCGGGAACACCAGGACCATGCCGACGAGCTGATCAACGTGGCCCGCGCAGGCGTCGAGCAGCTGTACCGCCACATCGCCGAGCTGGGGTACGTCATTCTCCTCACCGACAGCCGGGGGATCACCGTGCAGTTCCTCGGCGATCCACTGGATGAGACGGCGCATCGCAAGACTGGCTTGTACCTCGGTGCCGACTGGAGCGAGAACCACGCCGGAACCTGCGCGGTGGGGACCTGCATCAAGGAGCAGCAGCCGCTGACCTGCCACCACCATGACCATTTCAGTGCCCATCACATCGCCCTGACCTGCACCGCAGTTCCCATCTTCAATCCCCAAGGGCAGTTGCTGGCCGTGCTGGATATTTCGGCATTGAACTCACCGCCTTCCAAGGACTCCCAGCAATTCGCCCTACAACTGGTCAAGCAGTATGCGCGGATGATCGAGGATGCCTACTTCCTGCGCCGCTACCGTGAAGCCCATATCCTCTGCTTCGACCGTTCCCGCGAGTTTGTCCTGATCAATCGCCAGTACCTGCTGGCGATTGCTGGGGACGGCAGTCTCCTGGCGGCCAATACTGCGGCCCGTGCACTGCTCGCCGAATGTGGCCTGCAGTTGCCGGAGCGGCCTTCGGCATTGGCCCGTCGGATCGGTATTCAGGATCTGTTCGACTGCGAACCTGAAGACATCTTCAGCATCCCCCGCGCTAGCCCCGACCAGGTACGCGCCTTCCGTACCCACCGTCAGAACGCTCTGTTCTTTGCCGCATTGATGGAGCCCTGTCGAGCGCCCGTTGCCCCTCAAGCTCAGCGCTCGAGTCAGGAACGCTGCCCGCTGGATGAGCTCTCCGACGATGACCCCGCCATGCGCAAGATGCTCGCTCGTGCCAAGCGACTGTGCAGCGAACCGCTGAACGTCTTGCTCAACGGCGAAACCGGTACCGGCAAAGAACGCCTTGCCCGCGCTTTGCACGACAGCAGCAACAGGCATAAGGCCCCCTTCGTCGCCATCAACTGCGCGGCAATGCCCGAGTCATTGATCGAGAGCGAACTCTTCGGCTACCAGCCCGGCAGCTTCACCGGAGCACGCAGCAAGGGTATGCGAGGTCTGATCCAGCAGGCCGATGGCGGCACACTCTTCCTCGATGAAATCGGTGACATGCCGCTGCATCTGCAGACGCGGCTACTGCGCGTGCTCGCCGAGCAGGAAGTGATGCCACTGGGCAGCGAGAAGCCAATCAAGGTCAATATCCGCGTCATCGCAGCTAGTCACCGCGATCTGCGGCAGTTGATTGAACGAGGCGAGTTCCGCGAAGACCTCTACTACCGCCTCAATGGCGCGATCCTTCGCCTGCCGGCACTGCGCGAACGGGCCGACAAGAGCTACCTGATAGAACGCATTTTCAGAGAGCTCTGTGAACAGCGCCAACGTCCTTCACGAATCCGGGGTGACGCCATGAGTGCTCTCCTCGGCTACGCCTGGCCAGGCAATATCCGCGAGCTGCGCAATGCGCTCCAGTACGCGCTGGCCACTGCGGAGACAGATGAAATCACTGTGAACGACCTGCCCGAAGAGTGCCTGCCGAGCGTAATTCCAAGACAGGCCATGAGTTCGGTTCCCGTACGGGAACAGCAGACTTCCCACGCACGCGAAATCGAGGACTGCTTGCGCAGGCAGCGCTGGAATGTCAGCGCCGCGGCACGCGAGCTCAGCATGTCGCGCCCAACCCTGTATCGCTGGATGAAGCTTCACAACATCGTTGCGCCCAACGACCTGGACAGCTAAACCAATGGTTTCAAATGCCCGTAACCGGCCCGAGCTGGGCCGGCCGGGCTTTTAAGCCGAATCAGTACTCAGGTGTGCGCGGGTCCCAAAGCAGGCGCGTCACTCTTTTCTCGTAGCCCATCCCCTCCGGGAAACTCACCAGCTCCAGCTGCAGCCCCCAAGGCGCCAGGAAGTACACCCAGGTCAGGCCCTTGGCTGGGCCATCGGTGAAGGTCGATGGAGTATCCAGTACCTGTACGCCACGAGACTTCAGGTACTCCACCGCCGCCTCCATGTCGTCCACATAGAACGCCAAGTGGTGCCCACCGATGTCACTGTTACGTGGCAACCGACGATTCTGATCCGGTGCCGTGTACTCGAATATTTCCAGATTGGTGCCGTTGCCACATCGGACCATCTGGAAGTCTCGAATTGACGCACGCGGATGCACGTTGAGGTGTCGCTCCATCCAGTCGTCTTCAAAACGGAACTCGCCAAAGGTGAAGTACGGCTCGCAACCAAGCACCTCGACGAAGAAGGCAACAGCTTCAGACAGGTTCGGCACCGTGATGCCGATATGCTGCATGCCGCGCATCCCCGGCAGAGCGCCATTCAGGTTGTTCTTATGGGTCATGAGGGTCTCACTTGTTGTTGTACGAGATACGCCAGCTTCGTGCTGACACATCCCCTACTGCACACCCAATGCCACAAACTAACCCATTGATTTGAATAGTCTTCACTCCCACCGTTGTCAGCAACGGTGTAAAGGCCTTTACAGCTGTAAGGCGTTACAACAGCCACTTCACATCCTCTCTCGCCCCTGCCAATGGGCCTTGCACGGGTTGGCCCAGCTCTTGCCTGATGCTTGGGGACATACCCTTGATCGATGGAGACCTATGGTGGAGCCCCGACACATTGCCACTGGACCGGGTAAGGTTGAAACCGGTGTGAAATTGCGCGGCGCCGAGAAAGTCGCGCGTATTCCGGTGAAGATCATTCCGACCGAAGAACTGCCGAAGAAACCGGACTGGATCCGCGTGCGCATCCCGGTTTCCCCCGAGATCAATCGCATCAAGCAACTGCTGCGCAAGCACAAGTTGCACAGCGTCTGCGAAGAAGCTTCATGCCCGAACCTAGGCGAATGCTTCTCCGGCGGCACCGCGACCTTCATGATCATGGGTGACATCTGCACCCGTCGCTGCCCCTTCTGCGACGTCGGCCACGGCCGTCCAAAACCCCTGGATGTCGATGAGCCGAAAAACCTCGCTGTGGCCATCGCCGACCTGCGCCTGAAGTACGTGGTGATCACGTCGGTGGACCGCGACGATCTGCGCGACGGAGGTGCACAGCACTTCGTCGATTGCCTGCGGGAGATCCGCAGGCTGTCCCCGGGCATCCAACTGGAAACCCTGGTGCCGGACTACCGCGGCCGCATGGACGTGGCGCTCGCCATCACCGAGCAGGAGCCGCCGGATGTGTTCAACCACAACCTGGAAACCGTACCGCGCCTGTACAAGGCCGCGCGTCCGGGCTCGGACTTCGAGTGGTCGCTGGATCTCCTGGAGAATTTCAAAAAGCGCGTGCCCCATGTGCCGACAAAGTCTGGCCTGATGCTAGGCCTGGGCGAGACCAACGACGAAGTGATCGAAGTCATGCAACGCATGCGCGAGCACAAGATCGACATGCTGACCCTCGGCCAGTACCTACAGCCCTCGCGCGACCACTTGCCGGTGCAGCGCTTCGTCCATCCGGACATCTTCGCCTGGTTCGCCGAAAAAGGCGCCGAAATGGGCTTCAAGAACGTCGCCTCAGGACCACTGGTGCGCTCCTCCTACCACGCCGACCAGCAGGCCCACGGGCAGAAAATCAGTAGATCTACAGAGGATAATCACGAATGGGCATATTCGATTGGAAACACTGGGCAGTAATTCTGCTGATCGCCCTGGTGCTATTCGGCAGCAAGCGTCTGCGGAACCTCGGCGGTGACTTGGGTGAATCCATCAAGGACTTTCGCAGATTAAAGGCCGCGCCCCTCTGCGACTCGAACGAAATCGAGCATACGGCTTCTCCTCACAGCCAAAAGGAGAGTTAGCCTGCAGCCCGGAAACCAACGCATGGTGCACTATCCATGAATATCGCTAATGTCTGCTTTCGACCGTGGATTCAACTGGTCAAAAATGATCGGAATCGACACAAAGCGACCGCTGACCAGAGGCAGTAATCGGCCGATTCTGTTGAAAAAGTCGGATTCTCAGCTCGGTTGAACTCAGGCACGACCACCACCGGAGAACCGACTGCCGTCCGTTTGCAGCAGCTGCGCGGAGTTGGCCCGATGATCGCCACCGCACTTATTGCTGCCATCGGTGATGGCCGACAGTTGGCCAGCCTCGCTGGGGCTGACGCCGAAGCAACACAGCTCCGGTGGTAAAGATCGGCTACTTGGCATCAGCAAACGTGGTGATGCTTATCTGCGAACACTGATGATCCACGGTGCGCGCTCGGCCCTGCGTACAGCCAATTCCAAAGACGATCGGCTCAGCCAATGGGCTGTTCGCTTGGCCGAGCGATCACATCCCAATGTGGCCGCTATCGCGCTGGCCAACAAAACCGCACGCATGACTTGGGCGATGCTGCGCAACGGGACCGATTACCAACCGGATCGGGCTGCGGCTTGATCTACCAAACTGTCACGTCCAACGAGTAAACAAACCGTCTACCCAGATTGCTAAGCAACCCGAGCGATGGCAAACCGGTCGAACCGGCGTCGGCAAAACCCTCAAATGTCCAGGTGCGTAAAGCACGTAGAAGCGATTGGGAGCCGACGCGCGAATAGCCCATCATGGCCCTGCATCGAATCGATGCCGAAGTCAGAGGCCGAATATACGTGTGCAGTCAGCACGGGGGCCAAAGCTAAGGGGCTTGCAATGAGGAGGAGTCCATATACGGACCTTCAGGCTTGGTCACTGCCGACCATTCATTTGGGGGAAGTAATGAGCACAGAGGATCGCTTGAAACAGCCTGTCATCACAACATTAGCAAAAATAGCGGCTAATCGATGCGCAAATCCTGAGTGCAGAGCCGTCACAAGCGGCCCAACAGTTGAGCCCAATGGTTTTGTAATGGGGGGGAGACCGCGCATATGTGTGTACCAGTGCGCCAGAGAGTTCGTATTTACAGTGCACAAGACATCAAGGCGCCGAAGCTCTTTGATGTTGTAGACGTTGAACCTGCTAAATCGAAAACAGTCGGTCTCCTCCTTTTTTAAGTTGAGACATCCCTTGTGGGTCGGTTGCCGCCTCCACGACAGCCAGCAATCGGCACAGGCTGTGTGAAAACGCACTGAATATGTCGAAAACTGAAAGTCACGAGGATGTGAGTTAGCAGCGGATCTGGCACCGACCAGGACCTTACAAGAGATTCCGAGCTGACCGCTAGAAGCCGCGGCCAACGGATATTTCGAGGGTTCAGCGGCACTCAATCGGTGCCAACTACCTGCAAAATGGTTTGTCACCAAAACAGCAAGAAGTCGGGTGAATTTGCGGTCTGTTTGGCACTGCGGTTTGGGCCCAAAACGTCGATTTGGAGGTATGAGGTAGGCTCTCGGACGCGATTGTTTGCTTCCAAATCGGCCCCTGGGCTTTGTAATCAAAGGGCTCGACCGGCGACTAGAGACTTTCCACAGACCTGGCGATTGCCCAATCACCCTCCCCGCCCCGCCGCGCTCTGTTCCGTTTCCCTCGCGCACAATCGGAAGTCCGGCTTTCGCTGCTTCCGTTTGTCTTCAAAGGCACGGCCCGCGTGACGTACAGCCGGTTTCGCTGATTTGAAATGATGATCTTTAAGAACGAAGAATCGGAACTGAGTTTCCAGGGTTTAGCGCCGCGTAGCGGGTGAGGAAAAACGCCCTAATCGCCCGGAAACAGGGCGTTTTCCAAGACTACCTGACATGCGAAAAAGCTGAGAAAGAAGATAAATATCAAATAGGATTGGCGCAAAAGGCAGCGCGAAAAAGGGCCAAAAACAGCGTGAACTCACAGCTGGAGCAAGCCGTTCTGATAGAAGATTCCAGCGAGAGCCATTCGTTTTGTAGGGGGAAAAGCGCTGTAAAATAAAAAAGGGTCGCGAGATTAAATCTCGCAACCCCTTGAATTATATGGTCGGGACGGAGTGATTCGAACACTCGACCCCTAGTATCCCATCTCCTTTTTCATACTTCTTGAAAGACTCCGAAATTTCACTCTGGATTTTTCTAAGCTAGTATTTACTTGAGCTCCAGCGGTGTTCTGCTCTACGAGAGTCCAGTAACGTCCATCAAGAGCCGACGTTTTTGTGGGGGTAAAAGTAGGGGGAGGCCATTTCATGGCCAAAATCACCATCAAAGAAGGTCAATTCGGCGTCGGCGTCAACAGTGAGTAGGTTCTCCAGTGATGGTCGTGCCTGAGTTCAGGCGAGCTGAAAATCCGACTTTTTCAATAGAATCGACCAAAAGCAGTATTCCCTGATCCAGTCAGGTGCAATGCTCGGTCCGCTGCTTCTGATCTAATAATTATGCTATTTAGACTATTTTGATATTAAAAAAACCGTCTCTATTTGGTTTTTGCTTGATCCACGTCAATGTTTGGCCGCTTATTAGGTGCGCCATCGAACTGACTAGTGTACTCATGCCCCTCTACGGCGTTTCTGAGATGGTTATATGAGAGTTGTACGCCTGCAGTCTTTCATGGGTTCGTTGTACTCCGGTCTGGCCGCCAAACACGGCCTGCTGATAATCGTGTTGCTGATCGAGGGCGTCTGCGCCGCTGGCTATCTGTATCTGGAACGCAACTGGATTGAAGAGGGTGTGGTACGGAGTCTGAACAACGTGTCGTCGATGCATCGGCGCAGCTTTGGTCTGCTCGAGACAACGCTGAACTACCAACTCGCGTCGATCGGTGAGGCCGTGCAGGCTATGGGTGACAACCGAATTGATCAACGGCTAGATGCGCTGTTGGCAAAGGAAGTGCAGCAAGCATGGCTGGATGCCGTGGTCGTCCTGGACGCGGAGGGCAAGATCGTTGCCACTCACTCCATCGTGCCGCTGCAATCGCTCCTGATGCCGGGCGTATTGGCGAAGCGCTCCTTCAAGGATTTGCCCCATTATCAGGCTGCCTGGGCTGACGGGGGGGAGTTTTCCACCTTTTTTGCTCCTCGTCCGCAAGTCCCCGAACTGGCTGGCGGGGCGATTGCGATATTTCGGAAGATCAGGTCTGCGGACGGACAGTCGCTGGGCATGGTGATTGGCTTTACCAGCCTGCACAGCTTGTCGGTTTTGCTCAATGCTGATGCCACGCGGGGGTTCGATCTGGGCCGGGACGGTATCCTGGGTTTTGTTGATCCGCACACGCACGAATGGCTGTATCGCTATGCCCATGGCGGGAATTCAGTGGCTGAGAAGTACAAGGTCCTCAGCCCTTCATTGTTAAAGGACACCCGGTACGGGCCGGATGTGAAATTTTATCGCTCCCCGACTGACGGGATCGAGCGAATTGCCGTGTTATCCCGGCAGCCCGACCATCAATGGCTGCACGTGGTTGCGGCGAGCAAGGATGAGTACCTGTTCAACTGGCGAATTCAGGTGGAATTCTCCATCGTTGCGTTTGTCGGCATAGGAGTTCTGCAGTGGCTGCTGCTGGGTTTTTTTCGCCGCAATCACCAGCAGCGCACGTTACTGGATCTGGTCCTCGACAATGTGGACGCTTATGTGTATTTCAAAACCAGCGAGCGACGCTTCGTCTACGTCAACGCCAAGACCGCCGCTCTATTCGGCTTGCCCGCCGAGCAGATCGTTGGTCGTCGGGACCTCGATTTCATGGCGCCGGATCTCGCCGATGAGTACTGGGACATGGATCGCCAAGTGTTCGACTCGGGCAGTAAACAAACCGGCGAGGAAGTTTTCATAACGCCGGAGGGGGAAACTCGCTACTACGCGTCGATCAAGGTTCCGGTGCACCTGCCGAACCAACCGCCGGCCTTGGTCGGTTTTTCGACCGACGTGACCGCGTTGCGTGAACAAACTCTCGCCCGTGAAGCCGCCGAGAAAGAACTGGCGGCACATAATCACTCCCTGTGGCTGAACAACCAGGTGCTGGAAAAGCTGGGCCAGAATGCCTCGTTGTCCGAAGTGTTGAACACCATGCTGCGCATCATCGATGACTATCGTCCCGGCATGTTGAGTAGCGTGCTGTTGGTGGCGGACAATGGCCATGATCTGGTCGGCTGTGCCGCCCCCAATTTGCCCGAAGGGTGGATGAGCGCCACAGCGTGCTTATCGAACGCGGCGATGAACGGCTCGTTGACAGCGGCCGTTCGCACTGGCGAAACGGTTATTACAGAGGATGTGGCCACCGATCCCTGTTCGACTGAACTGTGTGCAATGGCACTTGATTTCGGGTTTCGTGCAGTCTGGGCTCAACCCATCAAAAACAGCGATGGCCAGGTACTCGGTGTGTTCGTCGTTCATAAGCGAGAACCGGGTGCGCCGGATGTCCATGATCGTGTCTTGCTGGCGGATTACGCGAAACTCGTGCAGGTGGTCATCGAGCGTGCGCGCCTGACCGAGGCGTTGCAGGAAAGCCAGGCCCTATATCGCCTTATTGCGGAAAACAGCAACGATGCGATCTGGGTGATGCAATATCCGGACTTGACCTATAGCTATATGAGTCCCTCGATTGAACGGCTGTATGGCTGGACGCTAGAAGAATTCTCCGGTCCGCCGCCAGACGAGCTGATGTCTGCGCAGGAGTTACGCCGGTGGAGCAATACGGTGGAGGAACATGTCCGGCGGGTTCGCGAAGGCGACCTGACGGCCTGTTTCATCGAGCACGAACTGGAAGTCCGAAATAAGGATGGCGATCGCGTCCAGGTCGAGGTGGTGGCCAATATCATGCTGGACAGCGCATTCCAACCGACCCACATTGTCGGCAGTTCCCGGAACATCACCCGGCGCAAGGTCGCTGAGGACGGCATCCGGAAAATGGCGTTTTTCGACCAGCTGACCGGTTTGCCCAATCGACGGATGATGGAAGACCGGTTGGGTCAGATGCTTGCCCTGGCAAAACGGGAACAACGCAAAATGGCGCTGCTCTTTGTGGATCTTGACCGGTTCAAGGCGGTCAATGATCTGCGCGGGCATGCTGCCGGCGACTGGTTGTTGAAGCAGGCCGCATCACGTATGAATTCTGTACTGCGTACCTCCGATACTGCCTCACGTATCGGTGGTGATGAATTTGTCATCCTCCTGCCCGATGCGTGGAAAACAGAAGATGCCGTTCACGTTGCAGAGAAGATACGTTGCGTTCTTGAGCAGCCTTTTGTCATGGATGATGCCGTGGAGTTGGATATTTCGGCGAGTATCGGTGTGGTGATGTATCCCGATCAGGCGGACAATGTGCGCGATTTACTGCACTTTGGTGACGAAGCCATGTACCGCGCCAAGAAGTGCGGGAAGAACGCGGTGGAGGTGTTTGACGCGCTGGCACAGCTAGGCGGACAGAATATGGTGCACCTGCAGTGGCGAGATGAGTACGCCTGTGGCGATGTCGATATCGACGGCGAGCACCGGGAATTGCTCAGGCTGGCGAATGCCCTGTTCCACCTGTTCACCGGGCCCACTCACCAGCGATGCGATATTGGCCAGATGCTCGCACTAGATCGGTGGCTCGCGCACCTGCGCTACCATTTTGCGCATGAGGAACAGATTCTGGCAGCATCAGGCCATGAAGCACTTGCCTCGTACACAGTCGAGTGCGCGACCATCCTGGAACAGGCTCAACAGCTGCAGACGCGGGCCCAGGCAGGGGAAGTCACCTTGGGCGAACTGGTCCAGTTGATCGTTGTCGAGATCATCGGTAAGCATTTATCGACAGAAAAACACGAGCCAGCCCCTGTTGTTGACTTCCAGATCTGAAGACTGAAGGACGTTCTCGGCGCACAAACCTCGATGCGCCAGCATTTGAGCCGTTCGGAGAATCGTTGGCTGGAAGCGTTGGAGCCGGAAATACTCACTGCCGCTCGGCAGAGCAAGTAGCAAACGGGGTTGCCCGCTTACTACTGCTCAGTTTTTTTAAGCCATCAGTCCAGCTGTTGACGCACGGCCAATTCCACCCCCCGGATTTCTGCCAGGCCCTTGAGGCGACCGATCAGCGAATAGCTGGGGTTGCTTTCATGGTGCTGATCGTCGAGCAGTTGATGTCCATGGTCCGGACGCAGCGGCAAGCGCGGGCCACCTTCGCGCTCACGCCTGCACTCTTCTGCCACCAGGGCAGCGATGACCCCGACCATGTCGACATCACCATCCAGATGGTGGGCTTCGTGGAAGCTACGCGGGTCGGCCTCTCGGCGGGTTGATCGCAGGTGGGTGAAGTAGATGAAAGGCGCAAAGTGCTTGGCCATCGCCACCAGATCGTTGTCTTCACGTACGCCATAGGAGCCGGTGCAGAACGTCAGGCCATTAGCCGGGCTTGGGGCGGCGTCCAGCAACCATTGGGCGTCTTCGGCGGTGGACAGGATGCGCGGCAAGCCAAGCAGGGAACGGGGTGGATCGTCCGGGTGGATCGCCATGCGCACGCCCGCTTCCTCTGCCACCGGAATCAGCGCGCGCAAAAAGTACCCCAGGTGTTCACGCAACCTGGCTTCGTCGATGTCGGCGTAGGTGCGCAGCAATACTCGGAAGTCTTCCAGGCTGTAGTGTTCCTCGGCGCCGGGTAAACCGGCGATCAAGGTGTTGACCAACGTTTCGGTCTGGGCTGGCGTCAGTTGCTCGAAGTAGGCCTTGGCCTTCTGGTTACCGCCAATGCTGATTCGGCACGAACGCTTGAGCAGATGTTCCTGCATGGAGCGCTGTCTGGCGGCGAGTTCCGCGAGCGCTAATCTGTGCAGGAAAGAACGCTTTAGTCTTCAGAAATGCGTGAAGGCATCGCTGATGCCGGCAACCGGTGGGTGATTGGAATGATGAACAACAGTGTCGCCAGCGGGCTGAGGTTGAAAATAAAGCGCACCCGAAATCAGCGCGACCACCAGGAAAGCGAACAGGAACCGACGCATCGAATACCTCCATCGTCCAGCCTTGGGCCGAACGCAGGTCTTTTGTTATTGGTGGTTCAAGTCTGGTCTCGGGACCAAGGTGAAAGCTTTGCAGATCGCGCCAGAGATTTTGCAAATCGTGCCAGTGCGCCCTTGGCCACAAGCTGTGTTTCATTCGGGGGATCGAGTTGATGTCCACTGTCCGTGGTACTGCTCTGTTAGGGTTTAAGGAGTTCGCTGTCAGTCAGGGCATCGATCCGGATTCGGCGCTGGCTGAGGTTCATCTGCCTTTAGACCTGCTGGATGCGCAACTTTCCGGCACTCAGTTCAACGCCTTGGTCGAGTTGTGTGCGGTGCGCTCGAACAATCCCCTGTTCGGCTTGCAGTTCGGCTTGCACCAGGGCACGCAAAGTCTCGGCACCATGCTCTACGCCATGTGCTGTACCGGCACTGAATCTACTGACCCGCTATTTCCATGTTCATAGCGACGGCGCGCAAGTGCGCCTTGAACGTCAGACTGGCAACGTCCTGCTCCTGTATGAAATCACCGATGGAGCGTTGGCCTCGGTGCGTCAGACGGTGGAGTTGGCGATGGGGATAGCAGCGTGCTTGCTCCGCGAACTGCTCGGGCATGCCTGGCAACCGCGAGGCCTGATGTTGCGCCATTGTTGTGTGGCAAATCGCAGCGCCTACCGAGCACTACTGGGTTTGTTGCCGCGCTTCGATTGCCCCGTCAATGCGTGGGTGTTCGATGAATCATTGCTAGCGATACCTCTGGAAGCGACGGACGTCAGGTGTCAGCAATTGGTCCAGCAACACATCGATGAGCTGGCCCGCATGACGCTGCAAGAGCTGCCCTCTTACGTGCAAAAGCTGTTGCGCAGCAGGCTTGCCAATGGCCAGGTCGCGATTGGTCAGATTGCCGAGCACATGATGATCAGCCCGCGCACCCTGCAACGCTATCTTATGACGCAAGGCACAGGATTTCAGGAACTGTTGGACGACACGCGTCAGGCAATGGCCGCGCGTTACCTCAGCGACTCGTCGATCAGCCTGACGCAATTGGCAAGTCTGTTGGGTTACGCCGATCTGAGTACATTCTCCCGGGCTTTCACTCGCTGGAACGGCATCAGTCCGCAAAAGTGGAAGCAACATAAGTATCAAATCCCTCGGTGATAGAAATGGCTTCCAATCCTTTCATTCGTGCCCTCAGCCTTGCAGGATTGATCAATTCGCCCGCAGTCAGGGCTTGGACCCGAACCGGATGCTGCGTCAGGCCTCATTGCCCGTGGCTTCGCTGCACCGTCCGGAAGATATCCTGTCCTTCCAGCACTATTGCGGCTTGCTGGAGCTGTGCCAACAGGGTTCGAATAACCCGTTGTTCGGCCTGGAATTCGGGCTCTATCAAGGGGTCGACGTTTTCGGTGATATTTTTTTCCTGATTCACAACACTCGAACCGTCGGTGATGCCTTGTTTGCGCTGCGCGCCAATTTCTCGTTGTACAACGGATCAGCGCAAATTGAACTCGAGGTTGTCGACGGCGTTGCCGTGCTCAGTTACCAGATAGATGAAACGACAATGGCCGGACTGTCACAGGCAGAAGAGTTGGCGTGTGGTGTCGGTATGCAACTGATGCGGACCTTGGTCGGGGACCAATGGCAGCCCGAAGCAGTAATGCTTCGTCACTCGCCCCATGCAGATGAGTTCGTCTATCGGAAGACGCTGGGTATCACGCCGACCTTCTCTGCGGCACATACCGGTCTGTTATTCGACGCTTGCGTGCTGACGCAGCCGCTGGATTGCGCCAGCGAAGCACTGCATCAACTCATCGTTCAACATCTGTCCGGCATGGAACGCTTGTCGGCAGACGAAATGCCCGGCTACGTCGGACAATTACTTCGCAATCTGTTGCCCAGCGGTCGTGCGACGATCGACAGAGTGGCCGACTGCATGGCGCTCAACCCTCGTACTTTGCAGCGTCGCCTGGAGCAAAAAAACACGTCCTTTCAGCAATTGCTGGATGAGACACGCCAGCAATTGGTGCGCAATTACCTGCAAGTCCCGACGATCAGCCTGACACAAATGGCGCATCAGCTGGGTTACGCCGATGTCAGCACGTTCTCGCGGGCATTCAATCGCTGGTTTAGTGTGTCCCCGCTGGAATGGTGCAGGCAGTCGGGATTGCGCAGGCAGCCATTACTGTTTCAGAACCGATTGAAAGATCGGCCGTGAACGTATTCTGGCGAATATCTGATAGTGCTTCTGCGCTGAGTGCAGACTTAGCTCGCCGATATTACCGTCTGCCCATAGGTATCCGCTTTGAGGTGATAGCTGCCTTTAATACCGGCGGCTCTCGGCCAGAGGTGGTCTGTTACGTATCCGCGCGGATCGCGCCCGATACCGCAGCAGCCGATCATAAAAAAAAGAACCGAAAACGCGCAAATTGCGTCCTTGATATCCATCGAAGATTCCACCCAGAGCCAGCCGTTTTGTAGGGGTAAAAACCACCTAAAATAAAAAGGGGTCGCCAGATAAAATCTCGCAACCCCTTGAATTATATGGTCGGGACGGAGTGATTCGAACACTCGACCCCTAGCACCCCATTAAGAGGGTAGAGAAATATTTAAATTTTTCTGCCGACTGTGGTTGGCTTGTAAATAAAAAACCCGACACGAAGGCCGGGTTACCCACCCTATCCGAGACGCAGCCCCCAAATGAGAGGGATGGAGAGCTGACAAGAGAGTGCGGGGGCGAAATATTGCCAAATGGTGTTCTCCTGCGCAATAAAAAATCCGACTCAAGGGCAGCATATCGTGATCATTAGCCCGTAGAAATCAGATGCTGAGCGTCATTTTTCGAGTTTCTCCCGATGCCTCAGGTGGCATGTGAAGTCCGCCCTCCAGTGGCAACTCGAAGAACAACAAACGCCCATCAGAAGCACTCAACTGTAACGGTAACATCCTTTGCCACCGCTCGAAGTTAACACCTCAGCTTGAGCCCAGGGCACTGCACACGAACCGCGTGGTCACGTCGAAATTATCCGGAGTGAGGACATCAATTGGCGAACGACCTTTTGATCGCCCCCCCCCCCCCCAACGAAGCATTCCCGGTACGCCTACTTCATTGCGCCACGTTTTACTTTTAACCGATTGACATTCTCGCCGACCCGATTCGCAAACTCGTGAGGGGTGACATGCTCCTGAAGATTGGCCTCAAGGTACCGGCTCCACCAGTTCATGATCAGCCTGCGCTCTTCAATGAATTCTGCCTTGTGAATGTAGGCAGCGCGAACGCTGTTGCGCTCTCGATGGCTCATCTGCCTTTCAATAGCCGTCTCAGACCACAGCCCTGACTCAACCAGTGCGCTGCAGGCCATTGAGCGGAAGCCGTGACCACAGATCTCGGTCTTGGTTTCGTACCCCATAGTGCGCAACGCTTTGTTCACTGTGTTTTCTGACATCGGCTTCCAGGCCCTAGCATCACCGGCAAATACCAGGTCGAATGTGCCCGTGAGGGTGTGGACCTGTTCAAGCACGGCCACAACTTGCGGCGATAAAGGCACAAGATGAATATCGCCCGCCATTTTCGTCCCCCGCGTTGAATGACGTACGTCCTCCAGCTCCGGCCGAGTATCCGGGATCTCCCATACGCCACGCTTGAGGTCGAACTCACACCAGCGAGCGAAACGTAATTCACTCGAGCGAACAAACACGTGCAGCGACAGTATGAGCGTTAGCCGGGTCAGCTCTCGGCCCTTGTAGGCATTGATTCGTGCCAGCAATTCAGGCAGGCGTGATAGGGGCAATGCAGGCCGATGGGAGACTCGCGGCGCTTTGATCAAGCCCTGAAGATCGTAGGCAGGGTTTATCGGAATAAGACGAAGGCGTTTTGCCTCACGCATAATACTTTGCAGGTATCTTTGTACCCTTAAGGCGACGTCAATCGTTCCTCGTTTTCTGATCACCTCCAAAGGTTGCATCAGATCATAAGTATCGAGATCAGCAATCGCGCGGGCACCGATAAACGGAAAAACATAGTTATTCAGACGGTTCAACACATTCTTGGAATGGTCGGGTGTCCATCTGGCCGACATGTTCTTGTGCCAGTCCAACGCAACGCTTTCAAAGGTACGGCCGTTGCCACCATCTTCCGCTTTGGCTTTACGCTTGCTCTCAACAGGATCAATGCCGTCTGCGAGCATCCGCTTCGCATCTAAACGCTTCTGGCGCGCATCGGCCAGGCCAATCACAGGATAGCTGCCGAGGGAGGTCAACCCCTCCCGGCCGTCAGGCTTTACGTACCTTAGACGCCAGCCTTTACGGCCATTGGGTTGGATTAGGAGATAGAGACCGTCGCCGTCGAAAAGCTTGTAGGGACGGTCTGTTGGCTTGGCTAAACGGCAAGCAGCATCGGTAAGCGGAGCAGTTGTGCGCGACATAAGGGTACTATCCTTAATCGAACCAATGACTACCCCTAACTTTACCCTCTAAATGACTGGATTCCAGAAGAATGGACGAGAATCCGACGGAATGCTAAAACGAAAAAACCCGCCAGAAGGCAGGTTTTTCAAGGCTTCCAAAGAACTCAAAAGCGCTCGGTGGAATGCAAGATGGTGCCCGAAGCCGGAATCGAACCGGCACGCCCTTACGAGCGGGGGATTTTAAGTCCCATGCGTCTACCAGTTTCGCCATTCGGGCGGTAGCGCGGTCAAGCAATCTGAAAGCTGGCAAGTAACGACCTGGCAGTTCTGACGCTTGTGCAGCAGAGGTGGAAATATATACATCCCACCCCCGTGAAGCAAGTTCGCAAATGCCCATTTCAAGACTAAATCTTGCGGGACAGCGCAAATAAAAAAGCTCCGCAAATCATCGATCTACGGAGCTTGTTTAAAGTGGAGGCCGAGGTCGGAATCGAACCGGCGTAGGTGGATTTGCAATCCATTCACAAAACAAGCTATTTCAATAGGTTAGCAGCTTTACCGTTCCGCAAGCTACTGATTTTTAACGACCTGCACCCCGCGCACTTTCAAGAGCTGCTATTGGGTTGCGGAACGGTTTTTTGATCGATCCCTGCGCCTCAATGGGATCTATTGATCCTGTACAAGGGTGTTACTGCTACGCTGAACCCATCCATGGAGGAATCGTAATGCCGAACTCAGACCTGCTCCCTTCCTTGCTTTTCAAAATCAATGAAAATCAACTCGCTCTAGAGGCTGCCATTATGGAATTGACGCTTTGGGTTGAGCATCGCGGAGCGTCCGAGGTCGGAGGCAATGTGCGTGGCGCCTTGGAAACTATCGACAAGAATGAAGAGTTCATCAAGATGACGCTCGCAGTACTGATGGCACCAGAGTAATCACTCTGCTATCGGCTAACTGCGGCCCTCACTTCAATACCGTAAACAGTCGCCCCTGGAGTTCAACGTCAAACGCGTATTCCTGTTTCAGTCCGAGACCCCAAGCGCTCCCTCCTTAGATGGCAAAGCCTTCAGCACAGTGCTGCTGACGTCATTTCGATGGGACGCGAATACCCTGCAACGACGTTTCGAAGCTGTCCATTTCAGCGCCCGTAGGTGGCCAATGCGTTCCGTTGCCCAAGCACAAGTGGTTCTCAATGGCGTTGCGCACGGCATCCTCCAAGCCGACCGGAAAACTCCCTTCCATACACTTTCGCCAGCCGGATCCGCAGACCTCGTTAAGTGCGCCAAGAGCAACGATCAAGTCCTCGCCTAGAATACTCCCGCTCTGAGTTAGCGGCGTGGTTTCAATGGAATCGGTCGTTGCCACGACCTTGCCATTTGACCTGCGCCACCAACTGGAAACTATTCTGGACAGCGCATCTATGCGCGACTCGTCCAGGTGTTCTGCCTGGTGAAGCATCGCAAGGTAACGTATGCGATTGCCAAAGCGCTTTAGCGCTCGGGGTGTCTTCCGATGTTGCTGCACGAGCGGCATCCATACACGCAACGCTTCCGAGAACGCACGCGAATCCTTCACCTGGTAAAAGTTGGTGCGCAACCTGACCATCGTAAAACCTATCGCCCATAGCACGAGTATCCCAATTGGGACTGCAAATACATACCAGGCGATCCCTCGATCCTCACCCGGCTGCAACTCGGGCATCGGAGTCGTCGATGGTGTTATCAAAACTGCCGGTGGGTTGGCCTGAATCGAAGTATTGATTGGGGTTACCGATGTCGGCACATGCTCGCTCGCCTGCAAAACAGTCGCCGGTAGCGGATCAGAAAACTGCCAGCGTGCGCCTAGATTACAACCAACTGCAATCGCAACTGCACATAACGCAAGCGGCCAAATACTCAGGAACGAGTGGAGGGCCTTGCGCAGTCTTCCAGTGTTGTCATTCGAAGGCTCCAGCAGTCGTTGAGGTTCCGTGTTAACGCTGGTAGGTACGAGGATGTCCAGGTTAACTAGCTTTTCCATATAGTCTCGCGCGTAGCATTGCCTGCGCTCGCGTTCCAGGCGTTCTTTCTCGTCAGGTGACGGCACTTCGCCAGCTCTACCGGCAAGGCCGACCATTTCTGCTGCGATCTTCTCGAACGACATCGCTAGCGCTGCCTGAACGCGATTCGTTGCCATACCGAAAATAACGAAGCACTTACCTGAGCTGACGAGGAAGTTGACCGCCTCCATTACGTCAAGCACTGACTCCGGCCGACACCGGTCCAAATCGTCGATCACGATGACCATCCGGTAGGGCAAGCACTGTGTTACCTCGTCAAACTGCGCGGCAAAGCGGGCACGAAAATTGGTCAATGCACTCGCGTCCTTCAGTCGAAACTGCTCGGCAGTTGCAGACAGTAACACAGCCGGGTCGGCTCCGAAGGCGGTCAATGCCTTGCGCAACGCAACCAGCACAGTAATGCCGCTGGCAAGTTGCGCCGTGAGTTTGCCTAGATCGCTGGGGGACAGTTTGTCGAGTTTTCCGGTTGCTACCGTGTCCAGCCAAGGCAGGATACTAGCAACACTACTCCAAAGTTTGCCCCATACTTCCAAGTCGTGCGTCATCAGAAACGCCATCACCGTAGACACGGCCGTCACCATCACGAAGGCAAGTAAGAAATGCTTCTTCGAGCGCAAAAACAGCAAGCGAAGCCTAAAGCTCCAGCCCTTTGGGGTAGTTGATGATGGCAAGGCTTGGTTTTGGATGGCATTGAGCAGTGCCGCCAGCAGTTGTTCCTCTTTTTGATGATGCCAAGCATTGAACCACACCGGCTGGCTGCGGTGCTGACGTAGGTCGTTGCACACTAGGGCCATCAGGCTGCTCTTGCCACTGCCCCAATCACCTGAGATGGCCAAAGTTAACGAAGGCTCAGTAGAAGCGTTCCGCAGGAAGCGAGAGATACCTTTGGCCAAAGGCCCGAAGCGCAGGCGATCTTGCGCAAAGACTGTGGTTGGTGCGTCAGTCGCGACCATAGCCTCGGCACCTTGCTCAGGCGCATCAGTAATGGGTCGAAAAGAGAGCCTCCAGCACAGTGCAGCGGCAATCAGGCTCAGTCCGAACCAGGGAGCTGGGTAGCGGGAATAGCTCAGCGACACCGCCCGGACAGTCCAGGTGTAACCGCCATCGCTTGTGTCTAAAATCGTGCCACTATTATCCACTGTCCAGCCGCGAAGGCCATCGGCGTTGAACTGTACGGTGTACAGAGTGGCCTGCACCTCGCTGGGCTGCAGGTCCCAGGTGCTACCGCCATCGCTCGTGGCCAAGATCGTGCCGAGTTCACCCACAGCCCAGCCGCGCAGACCATCGGCGTTGAACTGTACCGCGTACAGAGTGGCCTGCACCCCGCTGGAATGCGCAGCCCAAGTGTGGCCGCCATCGCTTGTGGCCAGGATCGTGCCATTCCGGCCCACCGCCCAGCCGCGCTGCCCATCTGCGTTGAATTGCACCGCCAGTAGAGTGGCCTGTACACCGCTGGACTGCGGGCCCCAGGTGCTACCGCCATCGCTCGTGGTCAGGATCGTGCCACGCTCACCCACGGCCCAGCCGCGCTGGCCATCGGCGTTGAACCGCACCGCGTGCAGAGTTGCCTGTACTCCGCTGGACTGCAGGTTCCAGGTGCTACCGCCATCGCGCGTGGCCAGGATCGTGCCGCTATAGCCCACTGCCCAGCCGTGCAGGTCATCGGCGTTGAACTGCACAGCATATAGAGCGGCCTGTACCCCGCTGGTCTGCGCAGCCCAAGTGTGGCCGCCATCGCTCGTGGCCAGGATCGTGCCGCGCTCACCCACCGCCCAGCCGTGCTGGCCATCGACGTTGAAGTGCACCGACCACAGAGCTAGAGCTTCCTTCAACCCGCTGGTTTGCACGCCCCAAGTGCTACCGCCATCGCTCGTGGCCAGGATCGATCCGTCACCGCCCACCGCCCAACCGCGCAAGCCATCGGCATTGAATTGCACCGCCCACACGGTCGTGAGCTCACGGGTCTCCAGGCCCCAGGTACGACCGCCATCGTCCGTGACCAGGATCGTGCCGCTATAACCCACTGCCCAGCCGCGCAGACCATCGGCGTTGAACTGTACCGCGTACAGAGTGGCCTGCACCCCGCTGGACTGCGCAGCCCAAGTGTGGCCGCCATCGTTCGTGGCCAGGATCGTGCCATTCCGGCCCACCGCCCAGCCGCGCTGCCCATCTGCGTTGAATTGCACCGCCAGTAGAGTGGCCTGTACACCGCTGGACTGCGGGCCCCAGGTGCTACCGCCATCGCTCGTGGTCAGGATCGTGCCACGCTCACCCACGGCCCAGCCGCGCTGGCCATCGGCGTTGAACTGCACTGCCACAAGATCGTCCCGCACCCCGCTGCGCTGTGCGGCCCAAAGGTAGCCATCGCTCTTGGCCAGCGTGGTCAGGATGGTGCCGCGCTCGCCCACGGCCCAGCCGCGCTGGCCATCGACGTTGAACTGCACCGCGTACAAAGTTTTCTGCACCCCGCTGGGCTGCGCGCCCCAGGTGCTACCGCCATCGCGCGTGGCCAGGATCGTGCCGCGCTCACCCACGGCCCAGCCGCGCTGGCCATCGGTGTTGAACTGCACCGAAGTCAGATGGTCCTGCACTCCGCTGGGCTGGACTGCCCAAGTGTGACCGCCATCGCTTGTGGCCAGGATCGTGCCATTCCGCCCCACCGCCCAGCCGCGCTGGCCATCGGCGTTGAACTGCACCGACCACAAAGTAGCCTGCACTCCGCTGGGCTGCGCGGTCCAAATGTGGCCGCCATCGCTCGTGGCCAGAATCGTGCCGCGCTCACCCACAGCCCAGCCGCGCTGGCCATCGGGCAGAAATATGGCATTACTAATCTCGATCTCCATCACTTGCAGGCGGTGGTTGGCGTTGCGTTCAATCGGATATCGAAGCCACTCGAACCAGCTCCGCTCCGAGAGGGCTTTATAGGGGGTCGGGTGCGGTGCCTGTAACGAAGCCAGTGTCAGCGAAATCAGCACTAGCGCGATGCCCAACAGTGCCCATAATGGTTGAATACGGAGCTGCCTGAATCCGGTACGCACCGAGTTTTCCCCTACAGATTTGCGTTTCTGCATTTCGCATACCTGCACTCTTGCTGAAGTGGGAATGAGAGCGCCATACTTCGGATCAGAACGTAGTCACCGGCATAATGACACCTTCAGAGTGAAGTTCACTGCTTACCACCGGTCAAGCCTTGGCACGTGAATTCCCAGTCCCACATTCTCCGGACTGACGACAAAAAATCATCACTAGCAGTTTGTGTTCCCACCAAAAAATCGTAGGTACCTCACTTATTTCCAGCCATGCCCTATGGCTTGGAAGTGCCTATAAACCAAAGCCGATGAGAGCCCTCGTTTGCCCGCCCCCAAACACCTGCAACAAAGTGATTCATTCAACGTAAAATATCAGCGTACGGTCGAATACCTACTTCGTCATTTGCTAGGTCTTCAAGGAGTTTGTTTTGGACATCCGTAAAAAATCGAGCCCCATTGCATTTTTGTGGATCACGAAAGCGCTCGATCAATCGATGCGGAAGTTCGCTGTTTTTCAGTAAGGGAGAATCGCTAACGCTGTGCTGTCCATTCACCATACTTGTTAACGGCGGTAGTACAGCTTCCAGCGCCACGCGCGCATAGTCGCTATCACATACAGCTTTAAGCCATATGCCTGCGATCAGCCTTTCATGTGCTAGGGTTTCCAGCGAAACCGTCCAAGTGTTATCCCAAGCAACCGGATCAAAACCGCCGACTCTTATGAAGCTGGTGCCATCCAAATTGGCGTTATCAAAACGCGCACCTGACAGATCAGCGCCATCCAATAAAGCCAAGCTAAGTTTTGCACGGGAGAAATTGACACCCATCGCTTTGGCGTTCTGAAGATAAGCTCCAATAATAGTTGCGTCAGACATATTAGAGTTAGTAAGTGTTGCGTTCATCATCCTTGCACCACTCAAATCTGCGTACGAAAAATCAGTCTCATGCAGGTCCGCGCCGGAAAAATCTACTTCCTGCAGTAGAGCGCCGTAGAACTTTGTTTTTGAGAAAACCGCTCCCATAATTGATGTTTTTTGTAACATCGCACTTGAAAAATTGGCGCCTTGGAGTTGCGTACAATCTGTATGTGAGTCCGCATAAGTCCCAATATAGTTTCCCCCTCCTGCCGCATTAAGTTGACTGGATGCACACCCCAACTTCGCGCCCCGAAGATCCGCGCGAGCCAGCAAAGCCCCTCGGAGGTTTGCAGCAGTGAAGTCAACGCCTCTCAAATTTGCATTAAAAAAAATGGCTCCCTGAAGATTTCGTGCTCTCAGGGAAAACGTCGTATCCGCTACGTCAGGTTTTTCTGGGTCAAAATGGGATGAGCCCGGATTATTGTATGAGGGCAGAATCAACCTGTTTGAAAACAGGCTGATCGGTTTTCCAGTTCTCAGATCCACATCCCCGTCCAACAATAAGGTGTGCAGGGAAATCCATTCCATCGAGGCCAGCAAGTCGTTGGCGAATCGCATAAACTTGGTCAAACTTGAAGGGCATTGAACAGCTTTGAACTCGGTATCGCAAAGCTCCTCCAGCTTTTTTTCTTTCTCAGCATGCGACGCACGGGCCATGCCATAAGGTTCTGGCCAGGCAGTAGGAATGAAGCGTAGATGAAAGGTATGCTCATCCAACCACTCACCAGGAAATGTAATATCTGTCACAGTCATAGTGCAAAGTAAAACCGTGGCGGCCAGATTGAAGAACTGTCTTTTTTGGAAACTCTACCAACATTCATTGCAGCGAGAGGCCACAGTTTCATTAACAGAATCAAATCAGCTACAACGAGCAGCCGATGCCACCATGTTATGCCTTCATTATGATAGGGCAAAAACTGAAACAGGAATAAAAACAAAACAAAAATAGGGCCAACTGCCAAACTAACCACAGAGATAACTAGCATCAAACCCCGCCGTGCACCTTTACGCACTTCACGGGGGCCAGCCAACTGTTGAATAAAAATACTATTTGGCAGTTGCTGCCTTACAAACTCTCGCTCTTCGACATCGTGAATTTTATCTAGCAGCTCAGTAGTGAACGCTTCCAGTTTCGACCTCATGATCGAAAAATGTAACAGTACATAGACGTGACTGATCAACAACAGGAGAGGGGCAAGCCAAAAGAAACCAAGCAACGGTAAGTCGACATTTAGGAAAGGTAACGTCACCGATTTATTGGTGAGTAGATCCGCGTGCGTTACCCCAGAAACAGCAATGAGCATGTATAGCAACACGAACAGGTAGCTGTACCACAGCCCACCACCGGTATTGGCTGCTTCTACTGTGGACGCTCTTAATAAATCTATTTTTTCCATATCGGTGCTGTTCACCGGTCTAAGGGTGTTGCTTCTATCTTCGGGCGTGGCGTTTTGAAAGCCTTTATCATTCATGAGGCGGGCTCCCCGTGCGGTCAGGTCTTAAATGTGCTGCTAGAGGACACAAAAAATTTCAGCTAAGGAGACGAACAAGCGCTCAGTAGTTTTCGATTTTATTGTGCATGCACCACAGCCGTCAGCTTCGTTTATAGGAGGGTGCTCCCAGTCCTTTAATTCAAGATAGCAGGCTATGTCCTGGCGCGCTAAAAATGGCGTCCGTAAAATGGGTGGAGACTATCGCGCGATGGTGTCAGGAAGGCGTGTTTGCCTAACGCTTCTTTTGCATTGCATCAAGCAAAGATAAGAGTTGCCGGTGATCCGGCAACTCGTGCCGATCGACCCAGACTTCGCCTGGGGCTTGTGCATCACCAATATCATTGGTGACGCAATACAAGCAGCGATGGGTGTCGCGATCCTTTTGGCTGAACAGATAGCTCTTCACCACCTGAAAGGGCGCAATGAGACTTCATTCTGTCGACTCGGTTGACGTATTGTTAACCGATCTGGATGGATACGACCTCTAACATCATGAATGACTACTAAGGAGACGCTGAACAATTAACCCGTTCGCACCGCCTCCATTTCCAGGCCGGTTTTTTCAACCTACCGGCCTTATTTTGCGTTTCCAGGGCCGACTTTCGCCCTCATTTTGCAGATTTGCGGGTCAACCCCGCCTTTCAGACGGATTTATCCCGCCGCCCGTTGCAAATACCGCTTGGCCAGCATCAGATTGGCCAACCCAAACAGACTGAACAACTGCGCCGTATTCTTTTCCAGCCCACGGTAGCGAACCTTGCGATGATTGAAGCGCACCTTGATTACCTGGAATGGGTGCTCGACCTTGGCACGCAGTTGCGCCTTGGCGTATTCGATCTTGCGCTTGACCCGGTACAGCACACTGCCTTCGTCGTGCTGCTTGTAACTGCTTGGCCGGGCTGCAATCGACCAGATAACGTCCCGTTCGGCATGCTCCGGTCGCTTGGCCGCACCGGTGTATCCAGCGTCACCCGAAACATAGGTTTCGGCACCGTGCAGCAGTTGGTCGAACTGGGTGACATCGGCCACGTTGGCGGCCGTCCCGACCATGCTGTGCACCAGCCCCGACGTGGCGTCGACACCAATGTGGGCCTTCATCCCGAAGTGCCATTGATTGCCTTTCTTGGCCTGATGCATCTCAGGATCACGCTTGCCTTCTCGGTTCTTGACCGAGGGCGGCGCGGCGATCAGGGTAGCGTCGACGATAGTGCCTTCCTTGAGCAGCAGACCCCGGCTGGCCAGATGCAGGTTAATCGTTTCAAACAGCACCCGCGTTAGCTGATGGGTTTCCAGCAAGCGGCGAAAACGCAGCAAGGTAGTGGCATCCGGTGCCGACTCGCGGCCCAGGTCGATGCCCATAAAACCACGGATGGCCTGGCTGTCGTAGACGGCATCTTCGCAACCTTCATCGGAGAAACCGAAACACTGCTGCACGACATACATGCGCAGCATGCGTGACAACCCAATCGCAGGGCGTCCGCGCTTGCCTGTGGTGTCGCTATAGAACGGCGCCACTTGCGCCTCCAGTTGTGCCCAGGGCACCAGCTGTTCAAGGTCAGCCAGGAAGCGATCTCGGCGAGTCTGCTTTTTCTTGCCGGTGTATTCGAGTTCGGAGAAGGTCTTCTGCACGCGCGTAACGCTCACGGAGAGGGTGGCTGGTTGAAGGTACTCAGTGTGCCAAGGGTGGGGACGGTTGGCTATTTTTGCAGCGTCTCCCTAAGGGTTGCTGCTTGCTGACCAAGTGGGACTGCTTTCAGTTCGTAATTTTCTTCATCTTAGTCTTAGAACAGTCCGCCTAGGTCCTCAGGCGTCCAGTTCATAATCACCAACTCGCCGCTCACCTCGACTTTCCATTGCCGCTGATTGGTATTGCTGTAGCGAACGTCCAGCGTTTCAAAGTGAAAGCCCTCGAACACCCGACGGATGTCCGGATGGTCGTTGATGCTGACCATCACCCTGCCTTTGCAACGACGCATGAATTCGGCCATACGTTCGTAGTTTTCAAAAGGAAAGTCCACGCCATAACCAGCGGTCTGCCAGTACGGTGGGTCCATGTAGTGGAAAGTATGAGAACGATCGTAGCGTTCCGCGCATTCAAGCCAGGGCAGGTTTTCGACGTAGGTACCGGACAAACGCTGCCAAGCGGCCGAGAGGTTTTCCTCAATCCGCAGCAAGTTGATGGCTGGGCCTGTGGTCGCGGTCCCGAAGGTTTGCCCGGTGACCTTGCCGGCGAACGCATGGTGTTGCAGGTAGAAGAATCGGGCGGCGCGCTGGATGTCGGTGAGGGTTTCGGGACGGGTCATCTTCTGCCACTCGAACACCTGGCGTGAGCTGAGTGCCCATTTGAATTGGCGCACGAACTCCTCGAGGTGGTTTTGCACGACGCGGTACAGCGTGACCAAGTCGCCGTTGATGTCGTTGAGGACCTCAACCGGCGCGGCCTGGGGTCGCATGAAGTACAGCGCGGCACCGCCGGCAAAGACTTCGACGTAGCATTCGTGGGGTGGGAAAAGTGGAATGAGACGATCGGCCAGGCGGCGTTTGCCGCCCATCCAAGGGATGATGGGTGTAGACATAGAGAGCAAGACCTTTACTGTATGGATAAACAGGTGCTAGGCTCGCCGCGCTTCGTGCACGGAGTAAGAGCCTTGGCTGGACTTGCAGGGACCATCTGCAGGGACGGCGGTCGGGTGGGATGTTGACGCATCCACTCCGGCCGCTCTTTTTCACTTCGGTGTTGAGACTTCTTTGGCGTACGCCTGACAGGCCGCCAAGGCGATCAGTCCTTGATCGCCGACATCGGTGATGCCGATAATTCGTTGAGCATGCGCTGGGTCAAGTTGGGCTCTTGTGGGGCCATGAACCATGCCGCCGGTTGTGGTCGGGGCTGACACTGCGCAGCCGCTGGCTGAATCGGTGGCTTCGAGTAGGACTGACAGGCGCACATCAGCAGTGGCAAGCCGATCGCGCAGGCGACTTTGATCACGTTGGGCATCGCTTAAGACTCGGTAATGGGTTTGTTCACTGGCTGACAGCCGCTGCTCCAGGGCTAGGCGATTGTCCTGTGCCGCACGCATCTGGCCAGCTGCGGCGTTGCTGATGGCGATCAAATCGTCCTTGTGCAAGCTGGCCTGTTCGGCGAGTTGCTGGCCGTAGCGCCAGTCCTGAACCTTCCAGGCCGACACGGCGGATCCGCCGACCAATGCGGTCAGCAGCACGCCAACGGCTAACAACCGGTACGGCGCGAGGATCAGGTCGACGATACGCATAGCACTGCCCTCGCCCGCTCCCACAGCTCCAGCCGATCCTGCAGGCCATTGAGGCCGCCGTTGATCTTGTGTGTGATCGCGTTGAATTCATCCCGATCGGCCAAAGCGTTCAGCTCCCGTATCCACCAGAACCACGCGGCCGACTCAGCCGCCCATTGCGGCAGCTCCAGCAGCTCGGGCGTGCGTAGCAATCGCTCGTCGCCGAACAAGGCCAGGCTGCAGCGCAGGTAGTTGCTATGGCCGGTGATCTGGATCAGGCCGCGACCACGATAACGCTGACCATCACCGTCGGGGTCAGGTGTGTTGCCCAGTTTCACCGCCAGATTGCCGGTGTCGTATTTGCTCAGGTACTGATCGCCACCCAGTTCCCGGACATACTGCAGTTGGCCCGACTCATGGCCCACCTGAGCCAGGAACGCGGCTTGGCGTTTCGGCGTGTTGATTTGCCGATGCGCCATGGCGGCATTGAGGGCGGACACAAAAACGCCCGCTTGGCGGCGGGCGTTCGGCATGATGCGTTGTAACTGTGGCTCGGTTAAGGACATACAAACTCCAGGCGTAAAAAAACCGCACGCGGCGGCCGGGATGCGCAAATGCGCGATTACAGGGTCACCACCTTGAGCGGCTTCGCGACCTTTTTCAGTTTCTTACCCTTGGCTTTCGCCTTGCCGGTCTTGCTGCCATTGCACTCGACGGTGGTCGACCAGCCCGCTTGGGTGTAGACCTGCTCGACGGAGTCGGTCAGGTACTCGCCATCGAGGCCGACCTTGAAGCCCTGGGCAATGAGCGGGCGTTCGGCAAACAGGTCCGTGCGGCCCGGCATCTCAAACCGCACGCCGGCGCTCGATCGGTTGAACGCGGCCAACCGCGCCTTGGCGGCGGCCTCGGCGGCGGTTTTGTTGGGGTAGATATGCCGATCGGTATGCACCGCCGGCAGGCCGGTCGGCAGGTCGTCATTCTCCAGCGAGACGACCACCAGCTGGCCGGTTTTCTTGTCTTGGTGTTTGGCCCCCACCGACTTGTGCGTGTTGCGGTCGCCCAGGTTGAACTGCCAGCGACTGACGTCCGCCCGGGTCAGGGTGATCGCACCAAAGGCCTTGCCGCTGGCCGTCTGCCCACCTTGACGCGGCATGACCAACAATTTGCCGTCGGCGACCTTGGCCGTACAGTCGTATTGCTTAGCCAGGCGCGTGATGAAATTAAAGTCCGACTCGCCGAGCTGGTCCGCCCGGGCGACCTTGGTCGGCACCGGACACCCCGCCGCCCAGCCATTGCGCGCGGCGATGTCGCCGACGATCTTCGACAATGGCACGTCCTCCCAGCTCCCGCTGCGGATGGTCTTGCCACTGCCGCGCATGTCGCTGGCTTTGCCTTTGATCACGATGGTATCCGGCGGGCCGGACACCGTGACCTCATCGACCACATAACGGCCCAGGCGGGCCACGCCCGTCTCGACATAGCCCAGGTACACCTCGATGCCGATGCCGCGCCGGGGCAGCGTTACCAGGCCATCGCGATCATCAATGCGCAACTCGAACGTGTCCGAATCCATGCCCGGCTTGTCGGTGGTGCTGAGTTGAATCAGCCGATCGTTGATCAGGCCGGTGATATCGGCGCCATCGGCCACGATGCGAAACATCGGGATCATGGATTTCTCCCCAAAAAAAACCCGCACAAGGCGGGCAAAAAAGTAAGGGAGCTACAGCATCCAACACTGTGAGAGTAGACCATTAATCCCATAACGTTATCTGCTCCTGAGAGGGTGCGATCAACTCCGGCAACACGATCAGCACGCCGGCGCGATAGGGCTGAGGCTCGTCAGCCAAGCCCTGATTAGCATCAAGGACCGCCTCCACGCTGCCGTTGAGGTGGCCATAGAAGTTATGGCAGATGGTGTCCAGTAGATCCCCTTCAGACGTTCTGCATGTCGTCGCCATAGCGCGCAAACTCCAGAGTGAACCCTTGTTTACGCGGGATACCGCCCGGCATCAGCGCGCTTTGTTCTTCCTCGATACTCTTCAGGCACCACGTGCCCAGCACGTCGCCATACCCCGTGGTCAGGGTCAGCGGCTTGAGCTGGCCGCCAATCGTGCGCAGCGTGTCGAGCTGCTTCAAGCCGGCCTTGAAGCCCGGGAAAATCGCGCCCTTGAGCGTGATCTTTTCTTCCCCAATGCCCACGCCCTGCTGCGCCGGCCGGCGCGACAGGCGCTCCTGAGAAGCCCAGCGGAATTCGGTCGAGCGGCGCAGCTCATCAAAGGCGGCCGTGTCGAGGTTGAAGAAATACGGCTGTGCCTTGGGGTCTTGCGGCTGGAGAATCAGCAGGTGCGGAAACGGCTGAACCGCCTCCGGCGCCGGCGTTTGATCCGTGGCGAAGGCCCCCGTGGGCACGATGTTAGCCAGCGACGGGCTGATCTTGCCGGCGATCGCGTTGATCGCCGTCGCCGCCTTGCCCGCCTGCTCCTTGAGCACGCCCATGCGTTCGTCAATCTGTGACAGCGCGCGGGTGGCCGTGCCGTACAGGGCCACCGCTTGCCCGACCTTCGCTTGCGCCGCATTGACCGAGCGCATGACGCGCTGAAGTTTGGCCCCTACCGTCGGGCCGACAAAGGGCGAGCCCTCCAGCTCGGACGCCGCACCGGTGATTTCCCCGATCGCGCCGTTCACCGGGCCCAGCATGCCGTCCAGGCTACGGCGCCCGGTTTCCCCGGCCGAGGCCAGGTATTTCAACCCCGACTGTAACTGCTGCAATGCAGTCTTTTCCTGATCAGACATATGCCCTCCTGATTAAACGTGCGGCGCGTCATAGAGCTGACTGCTGCCCATCTGCTTGGCCATATCGCGATAGTGCTGATCGAGCAAGGGCTTGAGTTGGCCGTACAGCTGCGCCGCGTCCTTGACATCGCCGTTGACCGTCAACGAAAACGGCGCCTGAATCGCCACATTCGACTCGACTTTAGGCGCCACCGGGACCGCCGCCATGGGCTTGACCAACGCCCCCGCCGCCGCGTCCGCGCTGGCCGGGGGCAACATCATGGCTTTGGCCGCCTCCCCCGGTTGCGGCGCTGGGTCTTCCAAGCCCGACTTGATGACCTTGGGTCGACGCAGCTCGGAGCCCGGGAAGCGCACCTTGTTGGCAAAGTGCGGCAGCAACATGGCGTCCTTGGAGTTGAGGTCGCGCGGGTCATACGACACCGGCGGCGCCGACGGCACCGGGACGGCCGCTTCGGTCGCGGCCACACTCGCCCCCAGCCCCGCGCTTTTGCCCGGGTTGGCCAACATCAACGGCCCGGTGCTCGACGGCGCAAACGACTGGGCAATCCCGCCCAACACCGGCGGGATGCGGACCTGGTCAAGGAGGCTGCATGAGCCGAGATTCTCGCCACCATCGCAACACGGCTCACGCGTCACCAGCGCCTAACGGACCAACTCGCTATAGAACACCGGAGGAAAGCGGCATGACGATGGAACTGCACACCACCCAAACATCGACCGCTTTGCTCCGCAACGCTATTGGCGTCGACGCACCAGAAACAAACAGTCTCTGCTGCGCAGCAGCAGGCAATATTGCCCCTCTCAGTGCCACTGCCGAGGTACTTATACCCCACGAAAAGCTGCGCGAGGCAGCCACACCCGATGCAACGCTAATCGCTCAGAATCGCCCGCCCGCGCAGCCTGTTGTGGGGTATACGCAGGTACAAGCTATCACCATCGCTCAGGAGGCAGCATGAACAGAGAGAACTCGTTTCAGCTGCCGAGTGAGACGCTTACAGAAGATGAGTTGGCCGCTATTACAGGCTACAAGATTCCGTCCTGCCAACGTCAGTGGCTGCAACGCAATGCTTGGGAACATGTGCTCACAGCCGCACAACGCCCCGTTGTAGGTCGCGTGTACGCCCGCCTGAAGCTAGCCGGGGTGAAACCATCAGCAACCAATGCTGTAGCTGAAACCTGGTCCCTTGATCTCTCACGTGTAGGTTAACGATGCGCCAGAAGAAAGCCGCAAACCGGGATCTGCCGCCGCGGATGATCCGCCGTAGCCGCAAAAGAAAGAACGGCAGTACCTGGGTGGGCTACTACTACAACGGTCGGGATGCCGAAGGGAACCGAGTCGAAATTCCGCTCGGCGGCGACCTCGATGAAGCCAAAATCGAATGGGCACGTCTGGATCGCAAAGCCACACCCAAGCCTGCTCACCTGATGGGCAGGTTTTTCGACGACTACGAAAGAAAGGTCATCCCTGGGCTGAAACCCGGCACCCAAAAGGACTACTTGAAAGGCCTCAAACAACTACGCAACGCGTTCGAATCAGCCCCTGTAGACGCGGTCACCCCACAAGTGATCGCCCAGTATCGCGACGCCAGAACAGCAAAGGTGCGCGCCAACCGCGAGATCGCCCTCCTCTCGACCATATTCACCTTTGCCCGCGAATGGGGGCTCACTGAAAAGGCAAACCCTTGCGCCCGCTTACGCAGGAATAAAGAAACACCCCGCGACTTCTACGCAGGCAAAATCGTTTGGGATGCGGTGTACACAGAGGCACCGCCCGAGCTGAAAGACGCAATGGACCTAGCCTACCTGACCGGCCAGCGCCCCGCCGATGTGCTCAAAGCATCAACTGCCGACTTGAACAACGGGTTCCTGATGGTAGGCCAGGGCAAGACTGAGAAACGCCTGCGCATCCGCCTACACGACGGCACAGACGCATCAGGACTCAGCACCTTCCTCGATGCCCTGCTCGAGCGCAAAGCCATGGCTGGCATCAGAAGTTCAAGTCTGATCACCAACCAAGCAGGCCTGCGAATGAGTTACGCCATGCTGAGAAATCGGTGGGATGAAGCCCGAGAAAAAGCAGCCGCGAAGGCTGCGGCCGAAGGTGATGCAACGCTTGCCGCCGCGATCCGCCAATTCCAATTCCGAGACATCCGACCAAAAGCTGCCAGCGAAATTGACGACATTGGTCATGCTAGTCGCCTGCTTGGCCACTCAACGCAGGAGATGACGAAAAAGGTTTATCGGCGTGTTGGTGAAATTGTACGACCCACAAAATAACTAAAGGTCGCAATGGGTCGCTACCAGTAGGTTATCCCTGAAACCACAAATCGACCCAAAGCTGCCTATGGCCAAACGCAGAAAACGGCCAAAAGTGCACGCGCCCCCGAACCTGCTTCAAGCCAAGAGCGCATGTACACCCGGTGCGGCTACTGGCCGGCATCGGATGCTTTAAAGGCCTATAGTTGCCCAAACGTGCATACCCATCTGTTAATGGCACTATTGCTTTTCAGCCTAGAATGCTCAAATGTGAGGGATCCAACATACGGCGTATGTTTTACAATGGGGGCTTAATGAAAAACGACCAATATACGGTTGAGACAGAAGAAATTTGGCGGCGACTAAATGGTCAAGTACATCCAGTGATTCTTCGGTTTTCGCATGACGAGTATCCCTATCACGGAGTAGGAACTGCATTTATTCTGGAGCATGAGGGGCAGCTATTCGTTGTATCCGCTCAGCATGTATTGGACAACCAGAATGCGAAGAGTGGCGACTTTACAATCTTGGTTCGAGACGCCGGATACTCGCTAATATTCGATCTTGAGGCAGTTTTCCAACCCAACTACGATCCGCATTTTGACCTGTTAATTAGACGCATCGCCCCGTTCCAGCACGAACTGCTAACCAAACAAGGCGTTTATTGGGTGGGAACTGAATTCACCATCGATCCTCAGTATCACCAAGACGCAACAGTTTTCTATGTGTTCGGGTACAGTGAGGATGATCGAGCATATGACTACGACGCCAAGCGTATTAGTGCTGCCCTCACTTGCTTACCTGCCAAGCTGGCCAGCCCTTCTCTAGAGGAGATGGTTACTCTTCAGCTTCTAAGTGTGTGTCCTAAATCATTACGAGGCTTCAGTGGCTCCCCAGTATTCGCGGTAATAGATGAGCAGTGGATGTTCGCTGGAATGCTTACTCTCGCTGCAGAAACGGGACTGATGAACTTAATCCCCGCCTACCGCATTGTTGGGTATCTACAACAGCTCCATGGAATGGTGCAGTCTGGCAGTGGAAACCTGAACGGAGCGTCTGAGAAAGAGTAGCTCTGTCTGTTCTGCTCATATCCTTAAATCGTGGGTGCTTACTCGCCTTGGTCTTGGCCATATCTGTAGTGAACAAACCTGTTGCGTGTCTAATCTCGGTCAAAACTCTCCAATACCCGACTTCAATAAATGGGGAGGATATATCTATAATAGGTCCACCCGCCTTTTAACTTTCAGTATCAAAACCCAGTAACACTTTCGACTTGCTTTATGCGATCTTCAAAAGATTGAGATAACTCTGACGCATGGATTAATGGCCTAATTGATCCACCCACGAATCTGTCCGCACTGAACGAACACCAATCAGTAACCCAATCTTTCCACTTGAAGTGAAGCTCCCTGAATCGAGATGCTACTAAACAATCATCATGCTCTTTCCGTTTTTTTCGAATTGCTGCAGCAAGCTTTATACGAATGTTCTTATATCTCTCCCATGCTGCGACGTTCATTTCATACTGCGTAAGAGGCTCATCCTTCCAGACCGTGGACCAAAACACGGCTTCAGTAATTTCAATTATTAGCTTTACGCTATTTACCGCGGACGCCGCTTTATCATAATCCATAAAAAATTGAGTAGCCGATTCGTGCGCTAGAACATGTCTATCGTGAAAGGCCTGATGTAAATCCAACCAAAGTCTCGACACGTCCCCTACGATTAGCTCACCCCCGGGGACATCATTTCGGGTGAAATATGGATCCTTAGCACTTTTAGATAGCTGTTTGAATTTCTGACCTAACAGAGCATCAAAGACATCTTCAAGATGGCTCAACGAGCTAAACGGCAAGCTGTAAGCTACAATCTCTCCAACACTCACACTTTGCTTATGAATCATTGGTATTATTTCAGACGCTTTTAATCTGTCACCTACAAGTGCTACACCTCGTGTGAAGTACTCGCCCCCCTTGTCCACAACCATTGCTACGCTTGACCTAAAATGCGCTTCCAATGTAGCTACAGCTGCAACAGGAAAGTGTCGGAATAGCTCCGTATTTTTAGTGTCTTTCAGAGTTTTTAATGATCGTTCCAGGTCATTAATTCTAACGGTTGCCTCATATATAGCACCATCAGCCCGTCCCACTCGCAGTCTGGATCGCACCTGTGCGACCCGCTCATCCAGCAAGAGTTTTCCTTTGCTTGCCATTATGCCCCCCGGCGGACTGCGGCTACTATGTGAGATTTATTGGGATTCTTCCAATGCGATATAATTTTCGTTAATCCTTTATGGGCGAATACACAATCTGTCGTAATTCATCAGTTCTAATGGGTTAATATTATCGAAGCCCCATTTTGGCACATAAACTGCTTGGCTTTTTAAGCCTTCAACTAAAGCGGTGAAATCCGACTTCGAACTTATGCCCAGCAAGTTGGCCATCCGATTAAAATAACTCAATGACTCCGCGCGGAGAAACATTTCAAAAGTGCCTCCATGAAACGACTTAAATACCAATGATTCTGGCCACCACTCTTGTCGGCGATTTTCCGCGAGACCTTGTAGGGACTCTGCAAGGTATAACAGAAAATCCGCCTGCATCAAATTATTGAATGACAATCCTGAATCGGTACATCTTTCTTTTAGTAAGTCAGCATGGACGGATAAGCGCCGTAGCTTGAGCCGATTATTTCGGTAGCTCAATGACTCTAGGTGATTTCTAAAGATACCATAAGAGTGCATTTTGCTTTGCCCGTAGTTATCACTCTCAGCAAAGTAGCGCTGTCTTACCAAGCACTCCGCCAAGTCATATCTTTCATGCTTGAGTAATACTCCTATGCATATCATGAAAGACTCTTGAATAACGAACTTTAAATTATCCCAATCCCATTTATGATAACTTGTTACGTTTTCCGGCTTATCCAAATACGGTATTAGTGACTCGAAAAATTTGTGTATGATAGGCCCTGCACCGGTAGAAAGGTCATACTGCGCAATGGTTGAGAAAACTTCTATAAGCTCGTTTCGCGCAGGCAAAAGTTGATTGATACTGTCGAGAACTTTTTGGTCAAACTCAGTTCCCCCCCGGCTTGGTTCTAACCTAAATCGGCTCAAGTTTCTTGAAAACAAGCTGAAATACTCAACCAACGCTCCATTGGCATGAGGCCTGGAGCTTTTTAAGGCATCAATTAAGCGCCTAAATATCACAGATGTCCCCAGCGAGACGGAAGCTTCTTCATTTAAAAACACGGGCTTCTTTCCAAGCTCTGGCTTTATGTTGAGTGGCTTGTCATATATCCAGCGCAGTAATTGCTCGAAATTACTTCCATAAAGACCGTCATCAGAAAGATCTATATATATTCGTGACTTATAGAAAACCGGTAGCTTTGCTTTTCCCTCCTGATCTCTACTTGCAATAACTGCAACAAACTTATTCTGATCTACGCTCTCATACACTTCCGCGGATATTATTTGTGTTTCCGTCCCCACGCCTCCAGATCTTTTGTTAGCCTTGTCACTATATTGCTCATCAAGCACTATTATTACTTTCTTTATGCTTTCATCCGAAACCATTTTTTCCATAAAGGCGTTGGCGTCATGACCTTCTTTTAAATCCCATTTATCTAATAATACGTCAACACCGTTTTCACGAAGCTCTGTTCCCAAGCGAAGCACCCACTTTTGGTGCTCTGGAGTCGACCAACTATATGAAATAAACAGTTTTGGTTCTGACATAAAATATCCCTGTAAAAATTGGTGTATGCCTGGTGATAAGTGGCTGATCGCAACAGGCAGCATTCCCTTGTCTTCGAGAATTAACTGACGCTACTCATTTGCCATCACGATGTCTACTGTCTGCCCCGATGACGTTTCTGTCGAAGTCGAGTTTACTGGCAGACGTTTGGTGGCACATTGCCGACGGTGAGAGTTGAGCCGTAGCTACAGCCACCTACCCTGAGCGTCAGGTATTGTCTGTAACGGCCCAAGGCTTGACGCCCGCGATTAGACACAAGTGGCTCTGATCACAGGCGCCCCATCGTTCGCAGTTGCGGAACACCTTCTGAAAATTGCGGAACACTTCACTTTCCCGAAGGCAATAAAAAACCCCGTAGATCATTGATCTACGGGGTTTTTAAGAGTGGAGGCCGAGGTCGGAATCGAACCGGCGTAGGTGGATTTGCAATCCACTGCATAACCATTTTGCTACTCGGCCTCAAACATCTGATGTCATGTAGCACAACACCAAACGCGTACAAACTTGGAATTAGATACTAGATCTAACCCCTTGAAAACATTGAGCTTTTTCAGCGGTCAGTGCTTTCGATGGCGTGAATTATGTACTGATTTCCAAGGACTGGCAACCCCTTGATTTCAAAAAAATTTTATCTGGCACTCTGACTGTTTCGACGAGGCTGCGCCCTGCTGTTCTGCCTCGCCTGGTCTGTTTAGTGCCCGCGAATGTAGTGTTCCAACTGCCGAATCAATTCCGCTTGCTCGACAATGGCTTCTTTGACCAGATCACCGATCGACAACAAACCGATCAACTCGCCGCCCTCCACTACCGGCAGATGGCGCAGATGACTGTCGGTCATGACCGTCATGCAACGCTCCACACTCTGTTGGCTGTCGGCGGTCACGACCGGGGCGCTCATGATGTCGCGCACAGGTGTACCGACTGAGGAACGGCCCTGCAAAACCACCTTGCGGGCATAGTCGCGCTCGCTGATCACGCCAACCACCTGCCCGTTTTCGATGACGGGCAGCGCGCCGACGTTTTTCTCGGACATCAGCTTCATCGCGTCCAGCACCATCTGATCAGGTGCAATGCTATGCACGTGCTGGTTTTGTACGACTTTCAGTTTCAGTAGCTGTGCGGCTGTTTTCATCAATGCCTCCGATACTGTTGGCAAACAGGTTGATATCCCTCAGGCCACGCCGACTTCGACCACGTCGCCGTTCAACCGCACTGGCCAGACACGCAGACGCTGTTGCGGGTACTCCAGGCAACTGCCGTCCTCCAGACGGAAATGCTGCTTGTAGATCGGTGAAGCAACGACCAGATCGCCCTTGATGCTGCCGATCAATCCACGGCCGATGACGTTCGCCCCGGACTGCGGATCATGGTTGTCGATGGCGTACAGGGTCTTGCCGTGTGCCGTCGGCAGGTAGAACAGCGCCACTTGCGCGCCGTCGAGCCATACGACGACGCCAGAATTGCTCACCAGGTCCTGGTGCTCGCACACCGTTTGCCAGACATCGGCGCTGGCCAGGGAATCGATGCGTTGGGTAGTGGGTGCGCTCATCATGCAATCTCCTCGGTAACCGGGATAAGGTTGAGTTCGGCGGCCATGATCGGGCGCCGCTGACCACGCTCCTGGACAAAATGAATATCCGGGTCGGGGCGTTTATCGTTGACGAAGGTACGGAATCGTTTGATTTTTTCCGGGTCCTTGAGCGCATTGGCCCACTCGCATTCGTAGCGATCGACCACCAGTTGCATCTGCGATTCGAGCTCGGCGCCAAGCCCGAGGCTGTCGTTGATGATCACGTCCTTGAGGTAATCGAGGCCGCCCTCCAGGCTTTCGCGCCACACCGAGGTTCGCTGCAGTTTGTCGGCGGTGCGGATGTAGAACATCAGGAAGCGGTCGATGTAGCGGATCAGGGTCGCATCGTCGAGGTCGGTGGCGAACAGCTCGGCATGCCGTGGGCGCATACCGCCGTTGCCGGCGATATAGAGGTTCCAGCCTTTTTCAGTGGCGATCACGCCCACGTCTTTGCTCTGGGCCTCGGCGCACTCGCGGGTGCAACCGGATACCGCGAATTTGAGCTTGTGCGGCGAGCGCAGGCCCTTGTAGCGGTCTTCGATCATCAGGGCCATTTTTACGCTGTCTTGCACGCCATAGCGGCACCAGGTACTGCCGACACAGGACTTCACCGTCCGGGTCGATTTGCCATAGGCATGCCCGGTCTCGAATCCGGCCTCGATCAGCTCGCCCCAGATATCCGGCAACTGATGCAATTGAGCACCGAACAGGTCGATCCGCTGGCCGCCGGTGATTTTGGTGTAGAGGTCATATTTTTTCGCCACCACCCCAATCGCGATCAATTTGTCCGCCGTGATTTCGCCACCGGGAATGCGCGGCACGACTGAATAGGTGCCGTTTTTCTGCATGTTGGCCATGAAGGTGTCGTTGGTGTCCTGCAACGGCACCAGCGAGGCGTCCATGATCGGCTGGTTCCAGCACGACGCGAGGATCGAGCCCACGGCCGGCTTGCAGACATCGCAACCCGTGTGGCCACGACCATGCTTGGCCAGCAGCTCTTCGAAAGTGATCACCCCTTCTACGCGCACCAGCGCATACAGCTCCTGACGCGTATAGGCGAAGTGTTCGCACAGGCTTTTATCGACACTGACGCCTCGGGCAATCAGCTCATGCTCGAAAACTTGCTTGAGCAAACCGGCGCACCCACCGCAACCGGTGCACGCTTTGGTTTGCGACTTGAGCAAACCGAGGTCAGTGCAGCCACCGTCGATGGCCGAACAAATGGAACCCTTGGTGACGTTATGGCAGGAACAGACTGTGGCCGATTCAGGCAACGCGCCCGGCCCCAGGGTCGGCGCCCCTTCGGACGACGGCAGAATCAGGCTGGCGGGTTCCGCCGGCAAGGCAATAGCGTTCTGCATGTATTGCAGCAGCGTGTCGTAATAGCTGTTATCACCGACCAATACGGCACCGAGTACGTGCTTGCCCGAAGCATCCACGACCAATCGACGGTAGCTGGCCGTGGTTTCGTCGATGAACTGATAGCTGCGCGCGCCGGGTGTGTTGCCGTGAGCGTCGCCGATGGAGCCGACATCAACACCCAGCAACTTGAGCTTGGTCGACATGTCGGCGCCCATGAACGGCTCAGCTACTTGGTCACACAAACGCGCCGCGACGCTGCGCGCCATTTGGTAGCCCGGGGCGACCAGTCCGAAAAGGCTGCCATTCCAGGACGCGCACTCGCCGATCGCGTAAATATTCGGGTCGCTGCTCAGGCATTCGTCATCAATGACCACGCCACCACGCGGACCGATGTCGAGCATGCACTGACGGGCGAGCGCATCTTGTGCGCGGATACCCGCCGAGAACACGATCAGGTCGGCCTCAAGAAATTCGTCGTTGGCGAAATTCATGCGATAGCGGTAATCCTCGCCCGCGCTGATCGATTGAGTGCCGCGCGACAGGTGCACACCGACGCCAAGCCGCTCGATCTGCGACTTCAGTGCAAGCCCACCCATTTCGTCCAACTGCACCGGCATCAAGCGCGGGGCGAACTCAACAACATGCGCTTCCAGACCCAGGCTCTTCAGGGCATTGGCGGCTTCGAGCCCCAACAGACCACCACCCACCACGACACCACGTCGCGCATTGACAGCGGCAGCACGGATCGCGTCGAGGTCTTCCAGGGTTCGATACACCAGGCGCGAATCGCCTTCAGCGCCCTCGATGGGCGGCACGAATGGATAAGACCCGGTGGCCAGGATCAATTTGTCGTAAGCAACACACCCTTGCGCGGTGATCACCTGGCGGCGGTCGCGGTCGATTTCCAGCACCGGCACACCCAGATGTAGCGTCACGCCCGGCGTCTGGTACAGCGAGGCGTCACCGAGGGCCAGCGACTCGGCATCGCGGCCGGAGAAGTACTCGGAAAGGTGCACGCGGTCGTAGGCGCGCATCGGCTCCTCGCTGAACACCTGTAGCCGGTAATGCTCAAGCGCGCCCCGCTCGATCAACTGTTCAACACAATGGTGTCCGACCATGCCATTGCCAATCACGATCAGCGTTTGCAATTTGTTCAACGCGGCAACATTGGAATTCATAAGAAGCACCCGGCTAGACGATTCAAAAAGCAAAAAAAAACGCCTGAAACCTTTCGGTTCCAGGCGTCTTTGCCTGTTCTTTTGCGGTGTTGATACCAGACGTCTATGCCTGATCCACCGATGTTGCCCGCGATTCGATCGTCGTTGACCGAGGGGGCTGCCCACTCGACTGTATTCACGGTGGGCCTGCCGGGTGTGTTGCAGCGTTTGTGCCACTTTTCGCGAAAGGGGCTTCAGCCGGGCGTTTCAGGCTTATAGACGCTCAATGGGCACGGATATGCATCCGGTACTTGCCTTCGCATAGTGCAGCGACAGGTGCTACGGCTTTATAAAAGTGCACGGAGGACGTCGACATCAGCCCTTCAACCCGAAGAACCAGCCGGCAGAACCACAAAAAACGCACAAACAAAAACGCCACTCTATTGAGTGGCGTTTTTGTGAATCTTGGAGCGGGAAACGAGACTCGAACTCGCGACCCCGACCTTGGCAAGGTCGTGCTCTACCAACTGAGCTATTCCCGCGTCTTGGTGTGGCGCATTCTATAGAAATCAGAAGCCCCGTCAACCCCTTGATTCAAAAAAGTTTTATTTCTTTTCAACGTCAGTCTTCAGATGCGGCCAGGCAGCCCGCAAGTACTGGACCATCGACCACAATGTCAGGCCCGCGGATACCATCAACAAGGCATAACCGATCAAGACCCAGAAGGAAAAATCTGACGGATTGGCCAGCAGGATCACCAGCGCAAGCATCTGCGCGGCGGTTTTCCATTTACCCAGGTTCGACACCGCGACATGCGCGCGGGCGCCGAGTTCAGCCATCCATTCGCGCAAGGCCGAGACGACAATCTCACGACCGATGATCACGGCGGCCGGCAGCGTGAGCCACAGGTTGCCGTGTTCCTGCACCAACAAGACCAGCGCGACGGCGACCATCAGCTTGTCAGCCACGGGATCAAGGAACGCCCCGAACGGAGTGCTTTGTTCCAGGCGTCGAGCCAGATAACCGTCCAGCCAGTCTGTGGCGGCGGCAAATGCGAACACCGAGGCGGAAGCCACGTAGCTCCATTGGTAAGGCAGGTAGAACAGTAAAATGAAGATCGGGATGAGCAGGACGCGTAGAACGGTAATCAGATTAGGGATATTCATCGGCACAACTGGCTACGAGGTGAGTTGGCATTCTACTCGCTGTGCAGATTTGCATAAATCAACTCTGCGAGCTTTTTACTGATCCCGGGTGCTTTGGCGATCTCTTCGATGCTGGCACGAGACAGCTCCTGCAATCCACCAAAATGTTTCAATAAATCGCGACGTCTAGTTGGTCCGACACCGGCAACGCCCTCAAGCGTGGACGTGCGGCGGGTTTTCCCACGACGGGCGCGGTGCCCGGTAATGGCGAATCGGTGAGCTTCGTCACGTATTTGCTGGATCAAATGCAGCGCGGGGGAATCGCCGCGCAAGGTGAATTCGTGGGCCGCATCGTTGAGGTACAGGGTTTCGAAACCGGCCTTGCGCGTCGCCCCTTTGGCCACGCCCAACAGGATCAGGTCCGGCACCGCCAGTTCGTTGAGCACATCACGGGCCATCGACAGCTGGCCTTTACCACCGTCCACTAACAATATGTCCGGCAGCTTGCCCTCCCCGTCCTTCAGCTTGCTGAAGCGACGGGTCAAGGCCTGATGCATCGCGGCATAGTCATCACCTGCCGTCACGCCTTCGATGTTGTAGCGGCGATAGTCCGACTTGATCGGACCTTCCGGACCAAACACCACGCAAGACGCCACGGTGGCTTCACCACTGGAATGGCTGATGTCGTAGCACTCCAGACGCTGCGGCGGTTCGTCCAGCTTCAATACCTCGGCCAAGGCATCGAAACGTTCGGCGACATGCTGACGGTTAGCCAGGCGTGCGCCCAATGCCTGCTCGGCATTGGTGACCGCCAATTGCTGCCAGCGTGCTCGTGTGCCACGCACCCGATGGCTGATGGTCAGTTCGCGACCGCGCAGCGCTTCGATGGCTTCGATCAGCGTCGGGAAGTCTTCATGAACCACGTTGACGATCAATTCACTCGGCAAGTCGCGCTCGGGGCTGGTGATGAAGTATTGGCCGAGAAAGGCAGCCATGACTTCGGATACGTCTTCGTCGATACCGGTTTGCGGGAAAAAGTTCTTGCTGCCCAGTACCCGGCCGCCGCGAACGCTGATCAGGTGGACGCAAGCACCACCTGGGTTTACGAACGCCGCGATCACATCGATATCGCCGGTGCCGCCTTCCATGCTTTGCTGGTCCTGAACCCGACGCAGCAACGATATCTGGTCGCGCAACTCGGCGGCCCGTTCGAACTCAAGGTTGATCGCCGCCTCTTCCATGCCCGCGGACAATTCGTCAGCCAGCGCATTGCTGCGGCCTTCAAGGAACATCACCGAGTGGCGAACGTCTTCGGCGTACACCTCAGGCTCCACCAGCCCTACGCACGGCGCCTTGCAACGTTTGATCTGGTATTGCAGGCAAGGACGCGTGCGGTTTTTGAAATAGCTGTCTTCACACTGACGGACAAAGAAGGTCTTTTGCAAAAGACTCAGGCTTTCGCGAATCGCTCCAGCGCTCGGGTACGGACCAAAATACTTGCCCTTGGCTTTTTTCGCACCGCGATGGATGCTCAAGCGAGGGAACTGGCCATCCGAAAGAAAGACGTAAGGATACGATTTGTCATCGCGCAGCAGGATGTTGTACGGCGGCCGCCATTCCTTGATCAGCGTCTGCTCAAGCAGCAGGGCTTCAGTTTCATTGGCGGTGATGGTGGTTTCGACCTGGGCGATGCGCGCCACCAGCGCTGCGGTCTTGGGCGCCAGACCGGATTTTCGGAAGTAGCTCGACAGGCGATTTTTCAGGTTCTTGGCTTTGCCGACATACAACAGGCGCGCATCGCTGTCGAACATGCGATACACACCGGGACGCCCACTGACCGTCGACAGAAAGGCGCTGGGATCGAAGACTTCAGTCATTGTCAGAGGCTGGCATCGACCATGCCGTGACGAACCGCCAACAGCGTCAACTCCACGTCACTGCTGATCGAAAGCTTCTCGAAAATGCGGTAACGGTAGGTGTTGACCGTTTTGGGCGACAGGCAAAGCTTGTCGGAAATGATCTGTACCTTCTGACAGCCGACAATCATCAGCGCGATCTGGATTTCGCGCTCGGACAATGCATCAAAGGGCGAATCATTGGTCGGCTGGAAAGATTTGATCGCCAATTGCTGGGCAATTTGCGGGCTGATATAGCGTTGGCCAGCAAACACCAGGCGAATGGCCTGGACCATTTCCGGCAACCCGGCACCCTTGGTCAGATAACCTGCGGCACCGGCCTGCAACAACCGTGTAGGAAACGGATCTTCCTCACAGACGGTGACTGCGACGACTTTGATATCCGGATGACTGCGCAACAGTTTGCGCGTGGCTTCAAGACCGCCAATGCCGGGCATCTTGACGTCCATCAAGACCACATCGGGTTTCAGCTCACGCGCTTTCAGCAGGGATTCTTCCCCTGACTCAGCCTGGCCGACCACTTGCAGGCCATCGATGTCAGCCAGCATTCGTGTAATGCCTGTACGAACGAGATCATGGTCATCGACTACTAGCACCCTAATCAAGCAGACACCTCGCGAAATGGTCTTATTGGGTTGCCGGACACCTTAGCAAAAAGCAATGGGCAGACCTAGCGGCAAGCGTCATATAAAAAGTATCAATACGTCATGAAAGGCTTGTCGCCAGCGTGTTTCAGCGATGAAGTCCGCCGACATCCCGCTGCATTCTCAGGAAACACTCGTCTTGACCGACCACCTTCAGGCCTTTTCTCTCGTAAAGTTTTTTTGCCGGATTATTTTCAAAAACAGTCAAGCGCAAGGCCGGGCGTCGTTCCTCGCCTGCAATATCGAATACCTGATCGATTGCCCACGAACCTGCGCCCTGCCCCTGGAACGCTTCAAGGACCTGTAATTCACGGATGTACAAGGCCCTCGCATCGCGACTCAGGCTGACAAAACCCAGCACGGCATCATCGCGCACAATCAAGCGATTCTCACGCCCCGCCCAAGCGACATCAAACGCTTCATCCAGCCAAAGCAGATCGTACTGAATGTAATAGCGCAGCATGTTGGTGCAGGTGAGCGTACGCGCGAAGTCGAGATCCGCGGATAAGACCGCACGCCATTGGAACGCCATTCAAGCCTCCGAAACGTCTACGACACTGCCCTTCCAGCCGCCTGCATCACGGCGAGCCACCACCATCACGTTCCCGGCACTGCTCGCCGCCACGATGAGCGAACCGTCCGGCGCCCAAATTGCGCTGCGTCCGGCTGACTCCCAGCCTCCGGTCGCACCGCCATGGTTTGCCATCAGCACCGTCATTGAATGAGTGCCGGCGTAGCCTTTCAGGAGCGCCGAGTCCGGGGCATAGCCGCTTTCAGTGATCAGCACACCGGCGGCATAAAGGTCGGCACCCTGCTGCGCAGCAGCGGCAGCGTGACTGGCGTGAGAAAAATCCGCACACACCGCCAACGCGACGGTATCGCCACCAATGTTCAGCATCGATCCGCCATTGCCTGGCGCAAACGCTACTTCCTCGCCGGGGTGCAGATGCTGTTTGCTGTAAACCCCAAGCGAACCATCAGCGCCCAAAACCAGCGCACCAATCAGGACCGGCGAATCGTCCGACAGTCGAATCGGCATTCCGACGACACTGGTCACACCGACTTCGCGGGCGAAATCGCGCAATGGCTGCAGCTCTTTCGCATCAGGTACAACCGCAAGATCGGCCGCCACCCCCCGCTCATAGCCGGTCAATGACAGTTCCGGAAAGACCAGCAACTGAACGCCCTGCTCCGCGGCAACCTGCATGAAACGTTGATGCCAAACAATGTTGGCGGCGAGATCACCCGCGACGGAAATCGATTGTGCGGCGGCAATGGTCAATGGCGTCATGCTTCATCCTTGCGACGTTAGAGGGCGGGCAAAAAACCAAGTGTGTCATAAAGCGGCCCGTGCTCAAGCGATAGAAACCGCTGCCGGTGAGCGATAGCATTTTCTGATTGAAACCGCGCACCGGCCTCTAGTAAGCTCAGGCACATTCATCGGAGACAGACCATGTTCAACACCCTCTCACAGCTTGCAACGATCAGCGCCCTGCGCTCGGTGGCGGCTGCGCGAGTGAATGACGTCTGTGCTTCGGTCAGCTTTTATTTTGGGTATTGGTTTAGCCACTGGCGCGCCTGATACCCACACGGCGCCCACTTTAAACGGGTCGCCGCCAGAGTTTTCCAAACCCCCGGTCGGCCTCCCGACCGGGGGTTTTGTTTTTTCAGCCCCGAACATTTTTGCAGCACACCAGACAATTTGAGGATTCACGACATGAACTACGCCACTTATTACCGTTACGACAGTTTTTCCGCCTGGCGATTTAGCAGCCTCCGCTCGGGACAGCCTGCCGCCTCCGATCGGTCACCTACAGGTGGCAAGCACACACACGAAGCCAATCCGGCCAATTGTCGAACACCCCAGTAGGGCCGAGCGCGCGGGAACGAACCCGCCGCCAGCCCAGGAAGCCTGAATATGAACTCGTCCGTCTCTGCTCTGCCGCTGTCCACCTTGAGCCCTGCCAACGAAGCGCTGACCCTGCGTCTGCCCAGCTCGTTGCAACTCAAACAGCAATTGCCCCTCAGCAACGCCCTGACCCGGCAAGTCGCTGCCCACCGCGATGCGGTCCGCGCGATTCTCAACGGGGAAGATTCCCGTTTGCTGGTGATCGTCGGTCCTTGCTCGATTCATGACCCACAGTCCGCCCTCGAATACGCGGCCAATCTTGCCCGACTCGCCACCGATGTCAGCGATGAAATGCTGCTGGTGATGCGCGCCTACGTCGAAAAACCTCGCACCACGGTCGGCTGGAAAGGCCTGGCCTATGACCCGCATCTCGATGGCAGTGATGACATGGCCGGCGGTTTGACGCTGTCGCGTGAACTGATGCGTGAAATGCTTCGTCTCGGCTTGCCGATTGCAACCGAACTGCTGCAACCCATGGCAGTCGGCTACTTTGACGACTTGCTGAGCTGGGTGGCGATTGGTGCCCGCACCACTGAATCGCAGATCCACCGAGAAATGGCCAGCGGCCTGAGCATGCCCGTCGGGTTCAAGAACGGCACCGACGGCGGCGTGGCCGTTGCCAGCGACGCCATGCGCTCCGCTGCGCATCCGCACCGCCATTTCGGCGTCGATAGCCAGGGACATCCCGCGATCATCCAGACGCCCGGCAACCCCGACACTCACCTCGTATTGCGCGGCGGACACCATGGGCCGAACTACGATCGCGACAGCGTCACCCAGGTGAACCGCGATTTGACCCGGCTCAAGATCCCGGCGCGAATCATGGTCGATTGCAGCCATGCCAACAGCGGAAAAGACCCGGCGCGGCAACCTGCGGTGTTCAACGATGTGCTCGAGCAACGCCTGCAAGGCGACCTGTCGCTGATCGGCATGATGATCGAGAGCCATTTGTTCGAAGGCTGCCAACCCCTGAGTCCATCGCTGCGCTATGGCGTTTCGGTCACCGATGGCTGTCTTGGCTGGGAAGGCACGGAACAGTTGTTGCGCCAGGCCGCCGACCGGCTGCGGGCGCAGCGCCAGAATCAATAAACGGCTAACGCACTTTCTGTAGCAGCTGGCGAAGCCTGCGTTCGGCTGCGCAGCAGTCGTGAAATCAGACGATGCGGTGTTTCAGGTAGACCGCAAACTCAGGTTTACGACTGCTGCGCAGCCGAACGCAGGCTTCGCCAGCTGCTACAGATTGCGTTATGGCATAAACAGGGACATTGCTGACAGGTAAAGGTGTTTCCTGAGTAGGCCATCGCGGAACAACGCGTTGTTACAGATAAATAGATGTCGAAATATTCCGAACAAGACCTCAAACACATTCGAACTTTCCTACTTTTTCTATACCTTTTTCATCAGCTTACAGCGGATTCTTCATACATCGCCGAACCGTTGGGGTGCTTTAGAGTGGGCCCATCTGCTCACCTCTGAACGACTGCGAAAAAGGAATCAACATGCTACGGAACGCTACCACCCAGTACCCTATCCTGCTGGTCCATGGGCTCTTCGGCTTTGATCGGATCGGCACAAACGAACTCTTCCATAACGTCAAGCAATCCCTGCGAAGTGCGGGGGCCAGGGTGTTCATCCCTCACCTCTCGGCTACCCATAGCAACGAAGCACGTGGTGACCAACTCTTGGCACAGATCAATCGGGTCCTGGAAGGAACCGGCGCCGGCAAGGTCAACTTGATCGGCCACAGCCAAGGGGCATTGGCGGCACGCTATGCGGCGGCCATAGCCCCCCATATGATTGCTTCGGTCACCTCGGTCAGTGGACCGAACCACGGCTCGGAACTGGCCGACTTCCTGCGCAAGGCGCTGACGCCCGGGCGGCTGCCGGAACATGTCGCAGCAACGATTGCGACGCTGTTCGCCGATTTTGTGTCGTTACTCAGCGGCAACGTGCACCTGCCACAAAACGCTGTCGCTGCGCTTAATGCTCTGACCACTGAAGGCGTAGGCGCTTTCAACGACAAGTTCCCTCAAGGGTTGCCGAGGACCTGGGGCGGCAAAGGGCGCGAACTGGTCAACGGCGTGCGGTACTACTCCTGGAGCGGAACGTTGCAGGGAAACAGGCTCGATGAGGGACTGGATGCGCTCGATCCGTTGCACGGGTTCCTCCGCGCCTTTTCCCAATACTTCACGACTGAAGCGGAGCAAAATGACGGCATGGTCGGCCGCTACAGTTCACATTTGGGAAAAGTGATCCGCTCCGACTATTCCCTGGATCATTTGAGCAGCCTGGGTCACACCGCCAGTCCTGGTCGCAAAGGCATCGACCCTGCGGCATTGTATGTCCAACATGCCGAGCGCCTGAGAAACGCCGGCCTTTGAACCGTACGGAACTTTTGACAAGAAATGGAGCACTGAATCCGGTAGTCTGCGCACTTTACTGTACGCAGATTATTGAAAGGAGTATTTCCCATGGCCAAAGCCACTGCCCGTCACATCCTGGTTGCCTCGGAAGCCAAGTGCAACGAACTCAAAGCCCAAATCGAAGGCGGCGCTGATTTCGCCGAAGTCGCCAAAGCCAACTCCACCTGCCCGTCCAGCCGTCAGGGCGGCGACCTGGGTTCGTTCGGTCCAGGCCAGATGGTCAAGGAATTCGACACCGTCGTTTTCAGCGCACCAATCAATGTCGTACAAGGCCCGGTGAAAACCCAATTCGGTTATCACTTGCTGGAAGTGACCAGTCGTCAGGACTGATCGATCCGCCAGGCTTTACGTGCAACGGCCCGCCAATTGGCGGGCCGTTCTGTTTCGGATACGTTTTTAGGCTGGCGAGGGACGCGCCGCTAGCGTACAAATTGTGCTTTTCGATCCTCCGGCTCTAAGGCTGACAATGCGACTGGCTTTCCCCACATTATTGTTCACTGCCGTGGCGCTGCTATTGGCCGCCGCCGGTGTGAATGCTGCACCGCAACATGCGTTGACCGTGTACGGCGAACCCGCGAAGTATCCCGCCGGCTTCAGTCATTTTGCCTACACCAACCCACAGGCGCCCAAGGGCGGCACGATGCGACGTTCGGCAATCGAAATCGGTCATTTCGACCATATGCTGCCGTACATCGACAAGGGTATCGGCGTGACGCAAATTGACGGTTTGCTCTACTCGCCGCTGGCCCAGCGCTCGCTGGATGAGCCTTACACCGTATACGGCCTCGTCGCACAAAAGATGGAGCGCTCGGACGACGGCCTGTTTCTGCGCCTCTATCTCAACCCCAAGGCCCGCTTTGCCGATGGCAAACCGATCACGGCAGAAGACGTGCGCTACACCTTCGACTTGTTGATGACCCAAGGCAGCCTGCGCTATCGCACCCAATTCGCTGACGTCAAAGGCGTGGAAGTCGAGTCACCCCTGATCGTCCGGTTCGACTTCAAAAGCAATGAAAACCGCACCCTGCCCCTCGACATCGCAACACTGCCGGTGTTTCCCGAGCATTGGTGGAAGAGCCGCGACTTCGCCAATGGCGGCGGCTACGAGGCCCCTTTGGGCAGCGGCCCTTATAAAGTGAGCAAAGTCGATTCCGGTCGCAGCATCACTTTCGAGCGCGACGCCAATTGGTGGGGCAAAGACTTACCGGTCAGCCGTGGCCTGTACAACTTCGATCATTTCAGCATCGAGTACTTCGGCGACACCGACGTGGCGCGCCAGGTGTTGCGCGGCGGTGCTTATGACTACAACCGCGAATTCTCCGCCACCGGCTACTCCATCGGCTACGACAGCCCGGCCTTGAGCGACGGTCGCCTGCAAAAGGCGCACCTGGCAACCGACGCGCCGCAACCGGCCCAAGGGTTTGTCTTCAACCTGCAAAACCCGATGTTCCAGGATCGCCGCGTGCGTCAGGCCCTGGTCATGCTCTGGGATTTCGAATGGAGCAACCGGCAGATGATGCGTGACATGTACATTCGCCAGCAGAGTTTCTTTTCCAACACCGACCTGGCTGCGCGGCAACTGCCGGATAAAGCGGAACTGGCCATTCTTGAGCCGTTGCGCGGCCAGATCCCGGACGAGGTGTTCACCAAGGTCTTCGAAGCACCGAAAACCGATGGCAGCGGTGTGATTCGCGACAAGCAATTACAAGCACTGGACCTGCTCGGACAGGCCGGCTGGAAACCCGATGGCGATCAACTGGTCAACGCCGAAGGCGAGCCGCTGAGCTTCACTTTCCTGGTCAGCCAGAACGGCATGGACCGTTTGCTGCTGCCTTATAAGCGCACCTTGAAACAGATCGGTATCGACCTGAACATCCGCCGGATCGATTCGTCCCAATACGTGAATCGCCTGATGAGCCGCGACTACGACATGATCGTCACCGGCTACCCGGTCACCACCTCACCCGGCGGCGAGCTGTTCAATTACTTCGGCTCGATCTCGGCCAACGACCCCGGTGCCAACAACTACATGGTGCTGAAGAATCCGGCGGTCGATACCTTGATCACCGGACTGGTCCGCGCCACCACCCAGCCGGAAATGCTGCGCTACGCCCACGCACTCGACCGGGTACTGCAATGGAACTACTACTGGATTCCCAACTATTACCCACCGGGCACATCGACCGTCTGGTGGAACCGGTTCGGCCGGCCCAACGTGCAGGCCAGCAATGACGAAGCCATCGAGAGCTGGTGGGAAATAAGCACCACCGCGCTGACCAACCAGCAAATGACGGCTGAGCAAATCAGTCGTGGCAAACCCGGAGGGCCGCATTGATGTGGGCTTACACACTGCGGCGCTTGCTGCTGATCATCCCGACGCTGGTGATCATCCTGTTGGTCAACTTCATCATCGTCCAAGCCGCGCCGGGCGGTCCGGTGGAACAGGCGATTGCGCACCTGCAAGGCATCGGCGGCGCGACCGTCGGCGGCGGCGCCGGTGAACGCATGACCGGCACTTCGCGCGCCAGTCGCGGGCTCGACCCGCAACTGATCAAGGACATCGAAAAGCAATACGGTTTCGACAAACCCGCCCATGAGCGCCTGTGGCTGATGCTCACCAGTTACGCCAGGCTGGACTTCGGTAAAAGCTTTTTCCGGGGCGCCACGGTCACTGACCTGATCCTGGAAAAAATGCCGGTGACCATCTCCCTCGGCCTGTGGGCGACGCTCATCACTTATCTGGTGTCGATCCCCCTGGGCATCCGCAAGGCCGTGCACCACGGCAGCCATTTCGATATCTGGAGCAGCACCGCGATCATCATCGGTTACGCAATGCCGGCGTTCCTGTTCGCCATGTTCCTGATCGTGGTGTTTGCCGGAGGCACTTCGCTGAACTGGTTCCCGGTGCGCGGGCTGGTCTCGGACAATTTCGAGTCCCTGTCGACCGTGGGCAAAATCGCCGACTACTTCTGGCACCTGGTGTTGCCAGTCACATCGCTGGTCATTGGCGGATTTGCCACGCTGACCATCCTCACCAAGAACTCGTTCCTCAATGAAATCACCCGCCAGTACGTGATCACTGCCCGCGCCAAAGGCATGAGCGAGCGCCGGGTGCTTTATGGGCACGTGTTCCGCAATGCGATGCTGCTGGTGGTGTCGGGTATTCCGCAGGCATTCATCAGTGTGTTTTTCGCGGGCTCCTTGCTGATCGAAGTGATTTTCTCACTCGATGGCCTGGGCCGCATGAGCTATGAAGCCGCGGTCTCCCGAGACTATCCGGTGGTGTTCGGTTCGCTGTTTATCTTCACCTTGTTCGGGCTCTTGATAAAACTCGTCGGCGACCTCTGCTACACCCTGGTCGACCCGCGTATCGACTTCGCCGCGAGGAATGCCTGATGTTCAAGCTCTCGCCGTTGGGTCGACGCCGTTTTGAGCGCTTCAAGAAAAACCGCCGGGGCTGGTGGTCGCTGTGGTTGTTCATCGGTCTTTTTATGCTGACGCTGGGTGGCGAGTTGATCGCCAACGACAAGCCGCTGGTGGTCAGCTATCAGGGGCAATGGTATTTCCCGGTGTTCAAACGCCACACCGAGCAGGCGTTCGGTGGGCAATTGCCGTTCCAGGCGGATTACCGCAGCGACTATGTGCAAAAGCTGATCAAACAGGATGGCGGCTGGATGCTGTTCCCGCCGATCCCGTTCAGTGACGACACACCCAATTACGACCTCAACAAACCCGCGCCGAGCCCACCCTCGGATGTGAACTGGCTGGGCACCGACGATCAGGCCCGGGACGTATTGGCCCGGGTGATTTTCGGCGCCCGAGTGTCAATCCTGTTTGCGTTGATGCTGACCTTTGTCAGCGCCCTGATCGGCATTGCCGCCGGGGCGCTTCAAGGTTATTACGGCGGCTGGGTCGACTTGATTGGCCAGCGCTTGCTGGAAGTCTGGTCCGGGTTGCCGGTGCTGTACCTGCTGATCATTCTCTCGGGGTTTGTCGAACCGAATTTCTGGTGGCTGCTGGGGATCATGGCGCTGTTTTCCTGGCTGGCACTGGTCGACGTGGTGCGCGCCGAATTCCTTCGAGGGCGCAACCTGGAATACGTCAAAGCCGCCCGGGCGTTGGGCCTGACGGATCGCAAAGTGATCGTGCGGCACATTCTGCCCAACGCGATGAACGCGACCCTGAGTTACCTGCCGTTCATTCTCACCGGGGCGATTTCCACCCTGACGGCCCTGGATTTCCTGGGTTTCGGCATGCCAGCGGGCAGCGCATCGCTGGGCGAATTGATCGGCCAGGGCAAGCAGAACCTGCAGGCGCCGTGGCTGGGATTGACGGCGTTTTTCACCTTGGCATTGATTCTTTCTTTACTGGTGTTTATCGGCGAGGCATTACGTGATGCTTTCGATCCGAGATCCTGACGCGGACTGTTGATATGAGTACCAACCTGATCGAAATCCGTGACCTCAGCGTCGCCTTCAGTGGTGAAACCGTGGTGCGCAAGCTGTGCCTGGACATCCGCCCCGGTGAATGCCTGGCGCTGGTCGGCGAGTCGGGGTCCGGTAAATCGGTGACCGCCCATTCGATCCTGCAACTGCTGCCCGAAACCGGCACCGAGTCCACCGGCAGCATTCGTTATCGCGGCAGGGAATTGCTCGGCGCGACGCCCAAAGTGCTGCGGGAACTGCGCGGCAACCGGATCGCGATGATTTTCCAGGAGCCGATGACGTCGCTCAATCCGCTGCACAGCATCGAAAAGCAGATCGGCGAAACCCTGCTTCTGCACAAAGGCCTGACCGGTAAACCGGCGCAAGCGCGGATCCTTGAGTTGCTGCACCTTGTCGGCATTCAAAAGCCCAAGGAGCGGCTCAAAGCTTACCCCCATCAACTCTCGGGTGGTCAGCGTCAGCGCGTGATGATTGCGATGGCCCTGGCCTGTGAGCCTGAGTTGCTGATTGCCGACGAACCGACCACGGCGCTGGACGTCACGGTGCAGCGCAAGATTCTGATCCTGCTCAAATCGCTGCAACACCGGCTCGGCATGTCGCTGCTGCTGATCAGCCATGACCTCAACCTGGTGCGCAGCATTGCCCAGCGTGTTTGCGTGATGAAGGCCGGGGAAATCGTCGAGCAGGCCACGTGCGAAACGATTTTTACCGAGCCAAAACACCCTTACAGCCGCATCCTGCTCAACGCCGAGCCGGAGGGTGAAGCCCTGCCCCGTGATGAGCGCGAGAACGTACTGGAAGTGGACAACCTGCGCGTGCAGTTCGCTCTCGGCGGTGGTTTGTTTCAGCGCAAGACTTACCTCAATGCCGTGGACGGCATCAGCCTCAACATTCAGCGCGGCAAGACGCTGGGCATCGTCGGTGAGTCCGGTTCGGGCAAGTCGACACTAGGCCAGGCGATCCTGCGCTTGCTCGACTCCCAAGGCAGCATTCGCTTTCAGGGCGAGGCACTGGATGGCCTGACGCAAAAACAACTGCGACCATGGCGCAAGAAAATGCAGGTGGTGTTCCAGGACCCTTATGGCAGCCTCAGCCCACGCATGTCGGTGGCACAGATCATCAGCGAAGGCCTTGAGGTACACAGCCAGTTGACCGACGAACAGTGCAAGGCCGAAGTGATTCGGGCACTGGAAGAAGTCGGCCTCGACCCGCAAAGTCGCCATCGCTATCCGCACGAATTTTCCGGCGGCCAACGTCAGCGCATCGCGATTGCCCGGGCGCTGGTGCTCAAACCGGCGCTGATCCTGCTGGACGAACCGACCTCGGCGCTGGACCGCACGGTACAAAAACAAGTGGTCGCCCTGCTCCGCCAGCTTCAGGAAAAACATGGCCTGACGTACCTGTTCATCAGTCACGACCTGGCGGTGGTGCGAGCCCTGGCCCATGACATGATTGTGATCAAGGACGGCAAAGTGGTGGAAAGCGGCGCCAGCCATGATGTGTTCGATTCGCCGCAGCATCCGTACACCAAAGAGCTTTTGGCGGCGGCGCATCCGCGGTAGGCATCATTTCAACAGGCAGTGAGACCGCGTCGCCCGCATCGCGAGCAAGCTCGGCTCCTACAGGTTGTACGGCGTTAGACCTGTGGGAGCCGGGCTTGCCCGCGATGAGGCCCGCCCCAGACACCACACTTTCTGGATATAAAACCCATGAACACCACCGAAAGCCTCAAGGATTACCAACGGGTCCGTCTGCTGGCGATCCGTTCGCTGTTCGAGATCATCGAGCAGTCCAGTGAAGGCACGGTGATTGTCGACCGCGATGCGAACATCGTGTGGATGAACGAGCGTTACGCCCGGCGTTTCGGTCTGGAATCGGCGCAAGGCGCCATCGGCAAGGCCTGCGAAAGCGTGATCCCCGGCAGTCTTTTGCGTGAAGTGGTGCGCACCGGGCGCCCGATTTTGTTGGACATGCAGGACACGCCGAAAGAGCCGCTGGTGGTCATGCGCCTGCCGATCCATGACGATGCCGGTGTGGTGATCGGCGCGATCGGTTTTGCCCTGTTCGACGAATTGCGCAGCCTGTCGCCGATGCTCAAGCGCTACATGAGCATGCAGGAAGAACTGGCGTCCACCCGCTCGCTGCTGCGGGCGCGGCAAACCAAATACAATTTCGCCCACTTCATCGGCACCAGCGCCGCCAGCCTGGAAGTCAAACGCCGGGCCCGGCGCAGCGCCAGTGCCGACTCGCCGGTGTTGCTGCTCGGAGAAACCGGCACCGGCAAGGAACTGCTGGCGCAGGCGATCCATGGTGCTTCGCCGCGTGCACATAAAGCCTTCGTCAGCATCAACAGCGCGGCGATTCCCGAATCGTTGCTGGAAGCGGAATTCTTCGGCACCGCCCCCGGCGCCTTCACCGGTGCCGACCGCAAGGGCCGCGCCGGAAAATTGCAGATCGCCCAGGGCGGCACCTTGTTTCTCGATGAAATCGGCGACATGCCGCTGCCGCTGCAAAGCAAATTGCTACGGGTTTTGCAGGAAAAGGAATTCGAGCCGGTCGGTTCCAACGAAGTGATCCAGAGTGATGTGCGGGTGATTGCCGCGACCTCCACGGACCTTGAGGCCGCGATCAAACGCGGCGAGTTTCGCGCGGATTTGTACTACCGCCTCAACGTGCTGCCCATCCACGTGCCGCCGCTGCGTGAACGCCTCGATGACCTGCCGGCACTCAGCGAAGCGATTCTTGAGGAACTGCGCAGTCAGCACGAACTGAACCGCGAGGCGCTGGAGGTGTTGGGCCAGCACGCATGGCCGGGGAACATTCGAGAACTGCGCAACGTCCTGGAGCGGGCGGCGTTGCTCAGTGATGATCTGCTGCTGGATGCCGACGAGATTCGTGCGGCGATTGGCACCTTCACGCCGGTGGAGCGAGTGGCACCGCTGATGATTGAGCCGGTTGCGCACGAGACGTTTAGCCAGGCTCGGGAGCGGTTTGACCGGCAGTTGATTGAGTCCGCACTCGCGCAATGCGGGGGCAAGGTGATTGAAACTGCGGCGCGGCTGGGGTTGGGTCGGTCGACGTTGTACAAGAAGATGGTGGCGCTCGGGATTGACGAGTCTCTATAAAGAGACACGAATCTCAATTATTAGACAGACCTTCGCGGGCAAGCCCGCTCCCACAGGGTCAGCTATTTTTCAGGAGAACGCCGTCAAACTGTGGGAGCGGGCTTGCCCGCGGTGAGGCCATCACTGCCAAACAAGTCTCAATGTAGAGACAAGCCCTCCAGATACCCGCACCATTTCCGGCACACCCCCTTGTATTTCAAGGCCTCTAGCCTCTGGCACGAATCTCGCTATAGGCCTTTTCCACAACAGATCTACCCTACAAAAATAACAATCCAGGAGACACACCATGAGTGTGATCATTGCCTTGGCAGCGCTCGCGCTGTTGATGCTGGCTGCTTACCGTGGCTATAGCGTTATCCTTTTTGCTCCGATTGCCGCCCTCGGCGCCGTCCTGCTCACTGACCCTTCCGCCGTCGCCCCAGCCTTTACCGGGGTGTTCATGGAGAAAATGGTCGGCTTCATCAAACTGTATTTCCCGGTGTTCCTGCTCGGCGCGGTGTTCGGCAAACTGATCGAGTTGTCCGGCTTCTCGCGCTCCATCGTCGCCGCTGCTATTCGCCTGCTCGGCACGCGCCAGGCGATGCTGGTGATTGTGCTGGTCTGCGCCCTGCTGACATACGGCGGCGTGTCGCTGTTTGTGGTGGTCTTCGCGGTGTATCCGTTTGCCGCCGAAATGTTCCGCCAGAGCAACATCCCCAAGCGTTTGATCCCGGCAACCATCGCCCTCGGCGCATTCTCGTTCACCATGGACGCCCTGCCCGGCACTCCGCAAATACAGAACATCATCCCCAGCACCTTCTTCAACACGACCGCGTGGGCGGCGCCGTGGTTGGGTGTGATCGGCGCGATCTTCGTGTTCTGCGCGGGCATGCTGTTTCTTCAGCGCCAGCGCAACAAGGCTCAGCTTGCCGGTGAAGGTTATGGCACCGAACTGCGCAACGAGCCGGAAACTGCTGCCGACATCAAGCTGCCCAACCCGTGGATCGCCCTGTCGCCGCTACTGGCCGTCGGCATCATGAACCTGCTGTTTACCCAGTGGATTCCGCAGTGGTACGGCAAGACCCACAGCCTCGCGCTGCCGGGTATGGCGGCGCCGGTCACCACCGATATCGCCAAGCTCACCGCGATTTGGGCGGTTCAGGCAGCCTTGCTGGTCGGCATCATCATGGTGCTGGTGTTCGGCTTCCAGGCGATTCGCGGCAAGTTGGCTGAAGGCAGCCGAAGTGCAGTCAGCGGTTCGTTGCTCGCGGCGATGAACACCGCTTCGGAATACGGCTTCGGCGCGGTGATCGCATCGTTGCCAGGCTTCCTGGTGCTGGCCGACTGGCTCAAGAGCATCCCCAACCCACTGGTCAATGAAGCGATTACCGTGACCTTGCTGGCCGGCATCACCGGTTCTGCGTCGGGCGGCATGAGCATTGCGCTGGCGGCCATGGCCAATGACTTCATCGCCGCTGCCCATGCAGCCAACATTCCGCTGGAAGTGCTGCACCGTGTGGCCGCGATGGCCAGTGGCGGCATGGACACCTTGCCGCACAACGGCGCCGTGATCACGTTGCTGGCGGTCACCGGCCTGACGCACCGCGAGGCCTACAAAGACATTTTCTGTATTACGCTGATCAAGACCCTGGCGGTCTTCGTGGTCATCGGCACTTTCTACGCCACTGGCATTGTGTGAGGTATTCATGACGACTCTTACAGGCAAAACTGCGCTGGTCACCGGTTCTACCAGCGGCATCGGCCTGGGCATCGCGCTCAGCCTGGCCAAGGCTGGCGCGAACGTGGTGCTCAATGGTTTCGGCGACGCCTCCAAGGTGATTGCCGAAGTCCAGCAGTTCGGCGGCAAGGTCGGTCATCATCCGGCCGACGTCAGCGACCCGGCGCAGATTGCCGACATGGTCGCTTATGCCGACCGTGAGTTCGGTGGCATCGACATTCTGGTCAACAACGCTGGCATCCAGCATGTGGCGCCGGTGGAAGAGTTTCCGGTGGAACGCTGGGATTCGATTATCGCGATCAACCTGTCGTCGGTGTTTCACAGCACCCGCCTGTGCCTGCCGCGCATGCGGGCCAAGAATTGGGGGCGGATCATCAACATCGCCTCGGTGCATGGCCAGGTCGGGTCGACGGGCAAGGCTGCCTACGTCGCCGCCAAGCATGGAGTGATCGGCTTGACCAAAGTGGTCGGCCTGGAAACCGCGACGACCCACGTCACCTGTAACGCGATTTGCCCGGGATGGGTGCTGACGCCTCTGGTGCAGAAGCAGATTGATGACCGCGCCGCGACCGGGGTTGATCCGCAACAGGCGCAGCATGATTTACTGGCCGAGAAGCAGCCGTCGCTGGAGTTCGTGACGCCGCCGCAACTGGGTGAACTGGTGCTGTTTTTGTGCAGCGAAGCCGGCAGCCAGGTACGTGGCGCGGCGTGGAATATTGATGGCGGGTGGTTGGCGCAGTAACCCACCCTGATCGTTCCCACGCTCTGCGTGGGAATGCAGCCCGGGACGCTCTGCGTCCCAAGTGCCGAACGCGGAGCGTCCGTTGAGGCATTCCCACGCGGAGCGTGGGAACGAGAGAAGAAGAGGCAAATCATGTCCGACATCCTCTGGCAACCCAGCGCCGAGCGAATCGCCAAGACGCGCATGGACGCCTTTCGGCGTTCCATCAGTCAGCGACACCACATCCATATCGATGACTACCCCGCCCTGCACCAATGGTCCATCGATCATCGCGAAGACTTCTGGCAAGCCATCGTCGATTTCTTCGACGTCCGTTTTCACGATCAGCCGGATGCGGTGTTGGTCGAGGGCACGCAAATGCCCAGCGCCCAGTGGTTCCCCGGCGCCACCCTGAATTTTGCCGAACACCTGCTACGCCGTCGCGACGATGCCATCGCGGTGATTGCCATTGGCGAGAATGGCCAGCGCGAACACCTGACGTGGGCGGAACTCGCCGAGCACGTTGCCGGGTTCCAACACAGCCTGATCGCTGCGGGTGTCGGCCTCGGTGATCGCGTAACGGCGTGCATGCCCAACACCTGGCAAACGCTGGTGGCCATGCTCGGCACCACGAGCCTGGGGGCGATCTGGTCCTGTTCGTCGCCGGATTTTGGCACCCAGGGCGTGATCGACCGTTTCGGCCAGATCGAACCGAAAGTACTGGTCACCTGCGCCGGTTACCACTATGCCGGCAAGGACATCGACCAGACCGGCAAAATCAATGAAATCCTGGAACGCCTGCCGTCGTTGCAGCAGTTGATCGTGGTGCCTTTTGCAAAGCCGCAGGCACACATCGTGGACTTCCACACCCCGGCCAATGTCACGCTCTGGGAGGATTTCTACGACGTCGGCGGTGAACCGGATTTCGTCCCCGTACCCTTCGCTCATCCGCTGTACATCCTCTATTCCAGCGGCACCACTGGCGTGCCGAAATGCATCGTCCACAGCACCGGTGGCGTACTGCTGCAACACGTCAAGGAACACGGCTTGCATTGTGATCTGGGCGCCGGCGACCGCCTGTTCTACTACACAACTTGCGGCTGGATGATGTGGAATTGGCTGGTCTCGGCGCTGGCGGTGGGTAGCGCCGTTGTCCTGTACGACGGCTCACCCTTCCATCCGGACCCGCAACGCTTGATCGACCTGATCGACGACGAGTGCATCAGCGTCTTCGGCACCAGCCCCAAGTACCTCGCGACCCTGGAAAGCAACGGCGTCAAACCGCGCGAAAGTCACGACCTGAGCAGCCTGAAAACCCTGCTCTGCACCGGCTCCGCGCTGTCACCGCAGAGTTACGATTACGTCTATCGCGACTTCAAGACTGACCTGTGCCTGGCCTCGATGTCCGGAGGTACCGACATCGTTTCGTGCTTCGTGAACAGCAATCCGTTTCAACCGGTATGCCGTGGCGAGATTCAGGGCAAAAGCCTGGGCATGGCGGTCGAAGTCTGGAACGACGACGGCAAGCCTGTGATTGGCGAAAAAGGTGAATTGGTGTGCACCCGGCACTTTCCGGCGATGCCCATCGGTTTCTGGAATGACCCGCAGCAGGAGAAGCTTCACACCTCGTATTTCAGCCAGTTCCCGGGTGTCTGGGCCCAAGGCGATTACGCCGAACAACTGCCGCACGGCGCGATGATGATCCATGGCCGTTCGGACGCGGTGCTTAACCCTGGCGGCGTGCGCATCGGTACGGCGGAGATTTACCGCCAGGTGGAAAAAGTCCCGCAAGTGCTGGACAGCGTGGCCATTGGTCAACAATGGCAGGGAGACGTGCGGGTGGTGCTGTTTGTGCGCGTGCGTGAGGGCGTTGAACTCGATGAAGCGCTGCAACAGCAGATTCGTCAGGTCATTCGAGACAACACCACGCCCCGGCATGTGCCAGCGAAGATCGTCGCGGTGACCGATATTCCACGGACCATCAGCGGCAAGGTCGTCGAGTTGGCGGTACGCAATGTGGTGCATGGGCAAAAGGTCAAAAACACCGATGCACTGGCCAATCCCGAGGCGCTGGAACAGTTCCGAAACCGCCCCGAACTGCAGGATTGAAAATGTTTCCCTGTGGGTCAGCGTCATTACAGTTGGCCCGCGGGGCTGACAGCGCATCGATTTCCATGGCAAAAAGCGCCCGCAAAGCATTCAATGCAAAAATAATGACCCCAAACGGGCCATCCAGCGTCTACCCCTCTACGAGAAAAGCAGACGCCGCCACACCGGTTTAAACGCAGGACGACTTGATGAACGCATTCCCCATCGGCAGCGATGCCCAGGCCTTGATTGCCAGGCTGGACTGGACACGCACCCCATTGGGCGCGGCCGGCACCTGGCCACAGAGCCTGCGCACCGCCGTGGATATCGTGATCCACTCACCGATGCCAATGCTGTTGCTGTGGGGTCCGCAACTGACACAGATTTACAACGATGGCTTCGCCCTCCTCGCCGGCAGCAAGCATCCACACGCTTTCGGACAGCCGACGCATCAAATCTGGCCAGATCTCCAGGACTTTACCGACCCGATTTACAGCGCTGTCCTACAGGGCCAGGTACGCACCTACAGCGAACAGCGCTTTACCTTGCAGCGTGACGGTGCGGATTCCGACTTCTGGCTGGATTTGACCTACAGCCCGATCCGCGATGAAAGCGCCGAGGTCGCCGGAATCCTGGTCACCGCCATTGAAACCAACGAACGCCGCCGTATCGCGCTGGAGCTTGAACAGCGCTCAGCCGCGAGCCTCAAGGCCCAGCGCGAAACCGAGCAACGCCTGCAACTGGCTTTGGCCGCCACCGACGCGGTCGGCACCTGGGATTGGGACATCGGCGAAGACCGTTTCCTCGCCGATGCCCATTTCGCCCAACTGCACGGCGTCAACCCGGAACTGGCCGGGCAGTTACCCATCAGCGAGTACTTGCACGGCGTGCACCCCGAAGACCGGGCGATGATCGCGCGCAGCATCAAGCACTGCATCACCCATGGCACCGAGTACGCCGAGGAGTATCGCCTGCTGCAACCCGACGGCCAGTTGCGCTGGGTGTTTGCCCGGGGTCGTTGCTATAAGGATCACCATGGCCGGCCGATGCGTTTTCTCGGGGCGGCGCTGGACCTTACCGAGCGCAAACACACCGAACAGGCGCTGCGCCAAAGCCAGACCGAGCTGCAACTGATCATCAATGCCATGCCGATCCTGATCAGCTACGTCGACAGTGAAGAGCGTTTTCGCCTGAACAATTCCGCCTACCTGGACTGGTACGGCCTGACGCCCCAAGAGCTCTTTGGCAAAACCATTCGTGAAGTGCTGGGTGACGAGGCCTATGCGTTGCGCGCCGAATACATCGGCGAAGCCCTGAAGGGCAAGCCCTGCAGTTTCAGTATCAGCACGCCACACCGTGACGGCAGCCTGCGCCAGGCGCTGATGAATTACCTGCCGCGCCACGGTGCGGACGGCGCGGTGAATGGTTTCTACATTTTTGTAATCGACGAAACCGAGCGCAAGCAGACCGAGGAAGCCTTGCGCAACCTCAACGAAACCCTGGAAGAGCGCGTCGCCGCCCGCACACAGCAGTTGGCCGAAGCCAACCAGCGTCTGCAGAACGAGATGGTCGAACGCGAGCGTGCCGAGGACGCCTTGCGTCATGCACAGAAAATGGAGGCCGTCGGCCAACTCACCGGCGGTATCGCCCATGACTTCAACAACATGCTCACCGGGATCATCGGCAGTCTCGACCTGATGCAGCGCTACATCGCCGACGGGCGTACTGCCGAGATTGGCCGTTTTACCGAAGCCGCCGTGTCCTCGGCCAACCGCGCCGCCGCGCTGACCCATCGCCTGCTGGCGTTCTCCCGTCGCCAGTCACTGGATCGCAAGCCGCTCAATGCCAACGAGCTGGTGCGTTCGCTGGAGGATTTGCTCAGCCGGACCAAGGGCGACCACATCGAGCTCAAACTGCAACTGGCCGATGAAGTCTGGTCGATCAGCACCGACGTCAGCCAACTGGAAAATGCCCTGCTCAACCTGGTGATCAACGCCCGCGATGCGATGCCCGGTGGCGGCGAACTGCTGATCGAAACGGCGAATGTTTACCTCGACGGCAGCGACATCACCACGGTGGAACCGGTCAAGGCCGGGGACTACGTGATGATCGCCGTCAGCGACAACGGCACCGGCATGACACCGTCGGTATTGGCCAAGGCGTTCGACCCGTTCTTCACCACCAAGCCCATCGGCCAGGGCACCGGCCTGGGGTTGTCGATGATTTACGGCTTCGCCCAGCAATCGGGCGGGCATGTCAGCCTGTTCAGCTTGCCGGGCCAGGGCACCAGCGTGCGCCTGTATTTGCCACGCCTGCACGCCATGGAACCGCAGGACGTGCTGACGCCGGTGACGGGCGAGGCACCCGCAGCGATTGCCGGGGAAACCGTGGTGTTGGTGGAAGATGATCCGGCGGTGCGCATGCTGGTGCTCGATCTGCTCAAAGAGCTGGGTTACCACGCTTACGAAGCCGAAGATGCGACAACGGCCCTGCCCTTGCTGGAATCTGATTTGCGCGTCGACCTGCTGGTGACCGATGTCGGGCTGCCGGGCATGAACGGACGGCAGCTGGCAGAGATCGCCCGCCAGCATCGCCCGGGACTGAAAGTGCTGTTCATGACCGGTTACGCGGAAACAGCCGCCGAACGCCAGGGGTTCCTCGAAGAAGGCATGGACATGGTCGCCAAGCCTTTTTCCATTGATCTGCTGGCCAACAAGATTCGCACGATGATCGGCCAACCGGACTGAGTTAAGGCATAATCGCGCGCCCCGCTGGTACCAACATAGCCACCACCGTTGCAAGGTATGCCCCAATGAAAGCTCAAGCCCGCCATATTCTGGTGAAAACCTCGGAAGAAGCCGAGCAGCTCAAACAACGCATCGCCAAGGGCGAAGCCTTCGATGTGCTGGCCAAAAAGTACTCCACCTGCCCGTCCGGCAAGCGCGGCGGCGACCTGGGTGAAGTTCGGCCGGGGCAGATGGTCGGGGTCATTGATGCGGTGATTTTCAAGAAACCGCTGCGGGTGGTGCATGGGCCAATCAAGAGCAAGTTCGGGTATCACCTGGTGCAGGTGTTTTACCGGGATTGATCGGTTGGCTGTTGGGCCCCATCGCGGGCAAGCCCGCTCCCACAGGTTTTGTGAACACCGAAGATCCACTGTCGGAGCGAGCCTGCTCGCGAACCGATGGCGCAGCCAGTGGCCATCCACCGCTATCTTGGGATCAACGCCCCCGGCACCTGAATCACCCGGCTTGCCAATCGATGCCCCGCCTCCGCCGCCTCGGCCGGGCTCCCGCCCTTGAGTCGGCTGGCCAGATACGCCGCACTGAACGAATCCCCCGCCGCCGTGGTGTCTACAACGCGCTCGACCTTCTGCGCCGGCACCTCGAACATCTCGCCGTCGCAACGAATCAAACAGGCCTCGGCGCCACGCTTGAGCACCACTTCCGGCGTACCGATCTGCTCGTAAGCCTCGAACACCGCCTCGCCGCTGGAGAAATGAAACAGCGCCTGCTCGTCCTCAAGGGTCAGCAACGCCAGGTCCACATACGGCAAAACACTGCGATACGCCGCGCGAGCTTCTTCGACTGAAGTCCACAGCCGTGGCCGATAATTGTTGTCGAAGACGATCCGCGCATCTCGCTGACGGGCCTCAATCAACGTTTCCAGCAACTTTTCCCGACCTTGCACACCGAGCACCGCCAGGGTAATGCCGCTGAAATACAGCACATCGTAATCCGGCAGCGCCGCCAGGATCGGCGCGGCCGCTGGCGTGGTGAAGCAATCGCGCACGGCGGCTTCGTTGCGCCAGTAGAGGAAACGGCGCTCACCGGCGGCATCGGTCTGGATGCAATACAAACCGGGCAAGCGACCGGGCAAACGCTGGACCATGCCCAAGCCGATGTCTTCGCTGGCCCAGTGCTGGCACATCGCATCGCTGAAACTGTCGTCGCCCAGGGCCGTGACGTAGTCGACGATACCGCGCTCGCCCAGTTCACGGGCCAGGTAGACGGCGGTGTTCAGGGTATCGCCGCCGAAGCTTTGTTGGAGGCTGCCGTCGGCGCGATGTTGCAGCTCGATCATGCATTCGCCGATCAGGGCGATGCGTGGGGCATCTGGCCCCAGGGTGTTGATGGTGTGCATTGTGTGGGGTCTCTGGTGTTTCTTTGTTGTCTGGGCGGGCCTCATCGCGAGCAAGCTCCGCTCCTACAGGGATCGTCTAACCCCTGTAGGAGCCGGGCTTGCCCGCGATTGCCGCACCTCGGTATCAAGCCTTAGAAACAGGTTTCCATGGTTTCGATGACATTCAGCTGTTCATCCACCAGACACCCGGTACGCCACTTGTCGAACGTCAGGCACGGGTGCGAGGTGCCGAACGAAATGATGTCGCCCACCCGCAATTCAACCCCCGGCGCGACGGTCATGAACGCGTGTTGATCCATCACCGCTGTCACCTTGCAGGCGCTGACGTCATCGCCGTTGGCCGGGATCACCCCGGCCTTGTAACGCAGCAGCGGCACCGGCAAACCGGCGTCGTAGGCCACATCGCGCTTGCCCAGGGCAATCACCGCAAAACCCGGTTCCGGCATCGACTGCACGTGCGCCCAGACTTCCAGTGCCGGGCGCAGGCCTTCGTGCAGGTCGCTGCGACGGTCGAGCACGCAGCACTGCGCTTCTTTGTAGATGCCATGATCGTGCGCCACGTAGCTGCCGGGACGCAGCACGCTGAGGAAACGGCCGCCGGCGTTTTGCGCTTCGAACTCCTCGGCAATCAAGTCATACCAAGCCGATCCCGAAGCGGTGATGATCGGCTTGGTAATCGCAAATGCGCCACTGTCCTGCAACTGCACGGCCAAGCGCACCAATGACCCGGCGAAATCACGAATGCCGGTGACCGCATGATCACCATGGATCACGCCTTCGTAGCCTTCGATACCGGTCAGTGCCAACGCCGGTTGTGCGTTGATCGCTTTGGCCAGTGCGAGAACTTCGTCTTCCGTGCGGCAACCGCAACGACCACCCACCACGCCGTATTCGATCATCACGTTCAGGCGCACACCGCGCGAGGCAAAGAACGCCCCGAGGTCGGCGACGTTGTCCGGGTGATCGACCATGCAATGGAAATCAAAGGTCGGGTCTGCCAGCAGATCGGCGATCAGCGCCATGTTCGGCGTGCCCACCAACTGGTTGGCCATCAGCACCCGACGCACACCGTGGGCGTAAGCCGCGCGAGTTTGCGTAGCGCTCGCCAGGGTGATGCCCCAGGCACCGGCGTCCAGTTGGCGGCGAAACAGTGCCGGGGTCATGCTGGTTTTACCGTGGGGCGCGAGTTCGGCACCGCTGTTGCTGACAAACGTCTGCATCCACCGAATGTTGTGCTCCAGCGCTTCGCGGTGCAGCACCAGCGCCGGCAGGCTGACGTCGCGTACCAGATTGGCGCCGGTCTGGGCAAAGCCCTTTTCCACGGCGGCAGTATTTTGGGCAGTAGACATGGTCGAACTCCTCACATTCGCGGCCGCAGGCAGCCGCTGTTATTCGTTGATACGCCGGGCCAGGCTGTTGGCGCTGTCGATCAGCACCCGGCGATAAGCGTCGTAATTGTTCTTGGCATCGTCCCGTGGGGCGACGATGCACAGGGTCGCGATGGCCACGCCCGTCGGGTCTTTGACCGGAGCGGCGAAGCAGTGGGTAAAGGTGTCGGCGACACTATCGAAAGAGAAGAAGCCCTCGATACCGGCCTGACGGATCTCCTGGAGAAACTGCTCCAGCGCCAGACGCTCGCCGTTGGGCAGGATGAAGTCGTCGTGGTCGATCAAGTCGACGATTTCCTGGTCACTCAAGTGCGTCAGCAGAAGGCGCCCGGACGCCGTCCACGGAATCGGCGCGTTCTCGCCGATGTCCGAAGAAATGCGGAAATGCCGCTCGCCTTCCTTCATCAGCGCCACCGTGTATTTGCGCCCGTTGAGCAGGCACATCTGGGCGGTTTCATGGGTCTGGCTGACGATCTCCTGCAAGGCATGATCAGCCTCGCGGGTCAGGTCGAAATGACGCAAATGCGCCTGTCCCAGGAAGTACAGCTGACGGCCGAGGTAAACGTGACCGTCCTTGCCCACGGCCTCCAGAACCCGACGTTCCAGCAGCGAGGCCACCAGTTCGTAGACCGTGGATTTCGGACTGCCGATGCCGCTGGCGATTTCGTTCGGGCGCAGGGGTTTGCCGATTTCCTTGAGGAAGTCGAGGATATCGAACGCCCGGTCCAGCCCACGTGCCCGGCGCTTGATGGTGTCTTCGGTCATGTCAGTGGTTCCCATTCAAATTCGCCGGGAAGTTTACCCAGAGTGCAACGGTGACCGTTAGGCCGTCATCGCTGGCAAGCCAGCTCCCACAGGGATTGTGTGAACACTGGAGATCCAATGTGGGAGCGTGGCTTGCCCGCGATGAAGTCACCTCGGTTCAGGCCTTTTTCTTGTACGCGATGCAGTCGATCTCAACCTTGCAGTCGACCATCATGTTCGCCTGCACACACGCGCGCGCCGGGGCGTGCTCGGGGCTGAAGTACTCGGAAAACACTTTGTTGAAGCTCCAGAAATCCCGTGGGTCTTCCAGCCATACGCCCGTGCGCACCACGTCTTCCAGGCCATAACCGGCCTCTTCGAGAATCGCGATCAGGTTTTTCATGGTCTGGTGAGTCTGCTCGACAATGCCACCCACAATGATTTCGCCATCCAGCGCCGGCACCTGGCCAGACACATGCAGCCAGCCATCGGCTTCAACGGCGCGTGCAAAAGGACGGGGCTGGCCGCCACCGGCGGTGCTGCCGGTGCCGTAACGAGTAATGCTCATGAGTGTTTCTCCTGATTGAGAAGTGAAAATGCTTCTGAAAAAAATCAGAAACGCGTGTTCTTGAGAAATTCCGCCAGACGCGGCGATTGCGGGCGTTCGAACAGCTCCTTGGGTGGCCCCTGCTCTTCAATGCGCCCCTGATTCATGAAAACGATCTTGTCCGAAACTTCGAATGCAAAACGCATTTCGTGGGTGACCAGCAACATGGTCATGCCTTCGTCGGCCAGGCCCTTGATCACGTTCAGCACCTCGCCGACCAGCTCAGGGTCGAGCGCCGAGGTGACTTCATCAAACAGCATCAGGCTCGGGTTCATCGCAATCGCCCGGGCAATCGCCACGCGCTGTTGCTGACCGCCGGACAACTGACCGGGATAGTGATCACGGCGCTCCAGCAAACCGACGCGCTCCAGCCATTTTTCCGCCAGCGCGACCGCTTCGTCCTTGTGCAGCTTCTTGACCTTGAGCAAACCCAGCGTGACGTTCTGCAACGCCGTAAGGTGCGGGAACAGGTTGAACTGCTGGAACGCCATGCCGGTCATTGCACGATGACGGGCGATGACTTTTTCCGCATGGCGCACACGCTTGCCGTTGACCTCGTCATAACCGATGGACTCGCCATCGAGCATGATCTGCCCACCCTGAAACTCTTCGAGCATGTTCACGCAACGCAACAGTGTGGTTTTGCCCGAGCCGCTGGAGCCGATCAGTGTGACGACGTTGCCGCGCTGCATGCTCAGGTCTACGCCCTTGAGCACTTCGAGCTTGCCGTACTGTTTGTGCAGCCCGCGAATGTCCAGCAGGGCCTGGCCGTTTTGTATGTTGGAAGTTTGAGTCATGGCAAGGCCACCCGCTTTTCAATGTGCCGGCCGAGTAATTCGATGCCGTAGTTGATGACGAAAAACAGAAATCCGGCGAACAGGTAAAACTCCAGGGTCATGAAGGTCCGGGCGATGATCTGCTGCGTGCTGAGCAGCAACTCGGCCACACCGATCACCGACAACAGGGTCGACGCCTTGACGATCTCGGTCGATGAGTTGACCCAGGTCGGCAGGATTTGCCGCAGCGCCTGAGGCAACAGCACATACCCGAGGGCCTGATAAAACGTCAGGCCGATGGCTTTGCTCGCTTCCATCTGCCCGCTGGGTAATGCCTGCAACGCACCGCGCACGATTTCGGCGACGTGGGAGCCGCAAAACAGCGTCAGACCCAAGGCACCGGCCTGAAACGCGCTGATCTGCCAACCCAGTGCCGGCGCCATATAGAAGCAGGCCAGCACCAACACAAATACCGGCGTCCCGCGAATCAGGTCGACATAAAAACGAAACGGCGCGCGCATCCAGAACTTGCCGTAGGTCAGCACCAGGCCGGCGACAATGCCGACCATCGTGCCCAGCAAAATGGCCAGTGCCGACACCTGCACGCTGGTCAAAAAGCCTTGCCACAACACTTCGCGGGCCACCCATAACTCATTCAACCAACTGGGGGATTCGTACATGGGGCCTCCTATCGGCGGATCGCCAGACGCTGTTCGAGGTAACGCAGCATCATGGCAATGAGGTAGCAGGCCGCAACATAGAGCGCCGTGGTCACCAGCCAGGTTTCAATCACCCGGTAGCTCTCGACATTGATCTTGCGCGCGTAATAGGTCAGCTCCGGCACGGCAATCGCCGCGGCCAGAGAGGTGTCCTTGAACAGCGAGATGAAGTTGTTCGACAAGGCCGGCAGCACATTGCGCAACATCACCGGTACGGTGACGTACGCCTTGACCTGCCACTCGCCCAGGCCAATGGCCAACCCGGCCTCGCGTAGCCCCTTGGGAATACTCAGCAAGCCACCCCGGAACACTTCGGTCAGATACGCCCCGGCATACAGCGACAACGTGATGATGAACGACGGGATCTTGTCCAGGCGAATGCCCAGGCTCGGCAAGGCAAAGTAGATCAACAGAATCAATACCAGAATCGGCGTATTGCGGATCACCGTCACATACACCGACGCCAGCACCCGCAATGCGCGGTGCTTCGAAAGCAAAGCAAACGCCATCATCAGGCCGATCACACAGCCGATGGCGATCGACACCAGTGCCAGTTCGAGGCCCAGACCGAGCCCCGCCAGCAAGGTGTCGAAATCGCGCCACACGGCGGCAAAATTCAACTGATAGTTCATGGTCAGCAGTACCTTGAGCGGGGCGCGTTACAGGCGCCCCGCTCTCACGGGATCATTTGAATTCGACAGGGAAACCGATGGCCGGCGACGGCAGCTCGACACCGAACCACTGTTTGAACGACGCCGCGTAGGTCGGGAACTCGACGCCGGTCATGGCTTCATGCAAGGTGGTGTTGACGAAGTTCAGCCAGTCCTGATCGCCACGTTTGACTGCGCAGGCGTAGGTTTGCGGGCTCCAGGCGTAAGTCGGGCTGCGATAGCGGCCAGGGTTCTGCACCATCAGGTATTTGACCGACGACTGATCGGTGGCGGCGGCATCGGCACGGCCGGAGTTCACGGCCTGGTACATCAAATCCACACTGTCGTACTGATCGACCTTGGCCTTGGGCAGTGCCTGGTGCACCAACTCCTCGGCGTACACGTTCTGCAACACCGCCACGGTCACGCTGTCGCCAGCGGCCTTGAGGTCTTCGATTTCCTTGTACTTGCTGTTCGCCGGCAACAGCAGGCCGACGCCTTCGCGGTAGTACGGCAAGGTGAACGCCACCTGCTGCGCACGGCTGGCGGTCACGGTAATGAACTGGCAACTGATGTCGACCTTGTCGGTCAGCAGATTGGGAATCCGCGCATCGGAAGACTGCACCACGAACTCGACCTTGGTCGGGTCGTTGAACAACCCCTTGGCAATCATCCGCCCGATATCGATATCGAACCCCTGCAACTTGCCATCCGCTCCCTGGAAGTGCCACGGCGCATTGGTGCTGCCCGTGCCCACAATCAATTTCCCGCGGGCCAGCACGCTATCGAGCTTGCTGTCTGCTGCCTGGGCCATGCCCATGACAGAGGCAGACGCGGCGAAAAGGAAAACACACGCTTTAAACAAGGAAGGTCGGCGATGCATGGCAAGCACTCCAGGGTGATGTTTATTCCGCTATACCGGACACGAGTATGTAACAGCGGAATAGACAGCAGAAAGTGTGCCACAGGTTGTGGAGGGAATGTTGGGGAGATTGAAAAGTGTTTTGAATCAAATGGATGTGCGAAAGCACGGCAAGAGTGTTACGGAACGTACGATCAAGGGAGCGCTACCGTTGGCCACAGTTGGCGGGTATCTGGTTCACATCTGGGATGTCGGTGAGCCAAAACGGTGCTGACTAATAATGCATTCTTTCTTGGAGGAATCGAGAAGGGCAAAGTATTGCGTGCCCTACACTCCACATTTTCTTCCACGATCAATCAGGGCATCTGGCATCTACGAGTACAGAGTCTCCGTCGGCGCACATCCCTTTCGGAATAAGCCTTCAGACTGCTCCCGTCAGCGATCGCCTGCATTTTTGTAAACATCGCCCCGTTCTCGTTTCCCCACGGCGATGACAGTCACTATCAACACCTCGTCCTTCACTCGATAAACCATCCTGTATCCAGCACCACGTAGCTTGATCTTGTAAGCATTTCCAAGCCCGCTTAGCCGGTCTGCGGGAACATGCGGATTAAGCAGTCGCTCCTGAAGCTTCCTTTTGAACTGCTCCCTTAGGTTGCCCCCCAGCTTTTGCCATTCTTTCCACGCTTTTTCAGAGAATTCCAGCTCATAGGTCATCAATTGAAACCTTTATGGTGGGATCGTTCTCTCGTTCTTTGCAAAGAGCGATTAACTCCAAATCTTCCAAACGACTCATCATCGCTTCGTACTCCTTGGCGGGAACGCAATAGAAAGCCGGCTCATTACGGTTGAGGATCGCAACAGATAAACCACCACCGGCAGCAACCGTACCCATCGGGTTTTTTTTCAGCTCGGAGATGCTCGCCACGACTTGCGAAAGCACGATATGTGTCATGAATTTGTTCCTATGAGTGCTTTTAGAGACGCTAAAAATAGCACTCTAAAGCGCATCTGAGCTCCATCCTTTTGAGAGAAATTTCACGCCCCCAAGGCAAGGGTGTCTCATTACAGATCCTGAACAGTGCTTGTTCTCGATTGCACAAAAAGTATCACGTCATACGCATCTGGATTTCTGAGATCTCCGTCGAGAGAATCGTGTAATACCGTGCGCAACTTCCGAGACAACGTAAGAAGTTTCCCACCTGTAATTTCTGACAGTAGACCCACCCCACTTCCCTCCTTTACCGTCGACAAACCCTCGATGGTCGTTGTGAAAAGGAGATTTCAATGAGCTCGACAACCCACCTGACATCGCTGGCCCCGGTGTATCGCAAGGCACTGAAAACCTGGCGTCCTGTGATCCTGTATTTCGGCAACGAACACTGCCCGGCCTGCGAATGGGCGGAACCGATCTTTCGCCAGGTTGCCGAGCGCTATCGCCATCACGCGAATATCTACGTGTTGAACACCAGCGAATCACCTCGGCATCCGAACGTTACGGGTACGCCGACGGTGCTGTTTTTCAAGGACGGGAGATTGAGGAAGAAACTCAAGGGCATTGGCTCTCAGGAGACCCTGGAGCAGGATTTCGCCCACCACGTCGGCAGGCTCAGGCCGCGATATGTGCGTCAGGCGCCGAGTCACGATCTGGCATGGTTGCGCCAGACGTTGCGCAGATTGTGTACCGTGCCTCGGGCCTTTGAGCGGTTGAATCGTCGAGCCGGGTGTTAAGGCTTGGCAATAGTGGTGTTTGACAGGACGCTATCGCGTGCAAGCTTGCTCGCGAAGTTGTCGTGCTCAGGAATGTTTGACCTGCTCGATGTACCTCACCACCGCCGCCGATTTCTCGAAGCGACGATAAATCAGCGACAGCCAGGACGTCGCTTCACAGCCGCTTATCTTGCGATACAGGACGCCGGGCAAACCGACGTGGCCGACCACCGATTCCGGCACGACTGCCACGCCCTGCCCCAACGACACCAAGGCAATCACGGCCACCAACCCGCCCGGTTGCGCCCCCAGGGTCGGCGAAAAGCCGCCTTGGGCGGCCACTTGCAAGGTGCCGGTGATTTGTTCCGGCAGGATGAACGTCTCGTTTTGTAAATGTTGCGGGCCGATGTCCGGCAAACGGCACAGCCAGGACTCGGCCGAGACCGCGAGCACAAAACCTTCTGCGTTGAGGCGGATCTCGTCCAGCCCCTCTGGCAGCGTCATGGGCGAACGGACGTAACCCATGTCAAATCGACCATCGAGCACCATGGCCGGCAACGTGGCCATGGGGCTTTCCCGCACATTCAGACTCACGTCGGGGCATTCGCGGCTGAAGGCTTGCACCTGTTTTTGCAGCACGCCGCCGAACACCGCCGAGGCCACGTAACCCAGTTCGATATGACCAATGTCGCCACGCCCCGCCCGCTGTGCGTTGCGCTGTGCACATTCGAATTGGCGCACGGTGGCTTCGGCCTCGATCACCAGCGCGACGCCCGCCTCGGTCAGCTTCACGTCACGCTGCTGGCGCAAGAACAACCGAGCCCCCAGTTCGCTTTCCATGTCCTGGATCTGTCGGCTCAAGGTCGGCGGCGCGATGCCCAAATGTTCGGCGGCGCGGGTGAAATTGCGCTGCCGGGCAACGGCCAGAAAATAGCGAAAATGGCGAATTTCCATTAGTGCGTTAGCCCAAAGGTAATGAATTGACGGTCCATGCCTAACAAAGCAAGCCCCTGCTGGCGATAAGCTGCATGGCCCCTCACAGTAAAGAGCTCCGGTCATGCCCGTCAAACCCAAGGTCAGCCCGCGACTGACGTTACTCACAGCCTCAGGTGTCTGCTCGCTGATCGTGCTGGACACCAACATCGTCGCGGTCACGTTGCCGACCATCGCACGGGACCTGGGCGCAAACTTTGCCGACATCGAATGGGTCGTCAGCGCCTACATGCTGGCGTTCGCCGCCCTGCTACTGCCGGCGGGCAGCATTGCCGACCGCTTTGGCCGGCAGAAAACCCTGCTCTGGGGCCTGGGCATTTTCATTCTTGCGTCCCTCGGGTGCGGTGCGGCGCCCAACGCGTTGTTCCTCGATATTGCGCGGGCGATCAAAGGCGTCGGCGCGGCACTGTTGTTGACCTCGGCACTGGCCTCCATTGGCCACACCTTTCACGATGAAGTCGATCGGGCCAAAGCCTGGGCGTTCTGGGGGGCGTGCATGGGGGTGGCGATGACCGCGGCGCCGACGGTCGGCGGGCTGATCACCGAATACATCGGCTGGCGCTGGATTTTTTACCTCAACCTGCCCATTGGCGTGTTCTTGATGGTCATGGTCTGGCGCACCGTGCCGGAATCCAGAGACTCCCAATCCGCACGCCTCGATCCCTGGGGCAGCCTGGCATTCAGTGCGAGTTTGTTGTGCCTGATCTGGGGGTTGATCGAGGCTAACCGGATTGGCTGGAACAACCCGACCACTTACGTCCGGCTCATCGGCGGCGCGTTATTGTTGGGGCTGTTCGTGGTGATTGAGCGGATGCAACAGCGTCCGATGGTCGACCTGCAATTGTTCAAGCATCCGCGTTTTATCGGCGCACTGCTCGGCATGTTTGCCTACGCCGGTTGCGCTCAAGTGATGATGACCTTGCTGCCGTTTTACCTGCAAAACGGCTTGGGCTTTTCGGCGATTGCGTCGGGGCTGGGGATGCTGCCGTTTGCGTTGACCATGCTGATCTGCCCACGCATCGGAGCGCGACTGGCCGGCCGTTATTCGCCTGCCACCTTGATGGCGGCCGGGTTGACGCTCGTCGGCAGCGGCAACTTGCTCAGTGCCTGGGCGGTCAGCAGTGGCGGCTACCTGCCCTTTGCCCTGGCGATTGCCGTGACCGGCGCGGGTGCCGGGCTGCTCAATGGCGACACGCAAAAGAACATCATGGCGTGCGTACCCCGCGAGCGCACTGGCATGGCGTCGGGCATGAGCACCACCATGCGTTTCAGCGCCATCGTGCTGGCCATCGGTGTCTACGGCGCGCTGCTCTCCAGTCATACCGAACTGTTGTTGCGCGACAGCCTTTCCACTCAAGGCGTGGTGTGGCTCAGCCAGGCACAAGGCATTGCTTCGCGGGTAGTTGCCGGTGACATGGCGGCGGCCATGAACCTGCTACCGCAAACTGCACGCTCAGTGGTCGAGCCATTGGCGCGTCAGGCCTTTGTCGGCGGCTTCAGTCTGTTGCTCTGCGTCGCCGGGCTGGTGGCGCTGCTGTGTGCCTTGGTGGTGGGCACGCTGATGCGCAATCCGATTCCGGTGCAAAAAAACTTCTCCCTGAGCCTGGAATAAACCCGTACGGGGTTCGTCGTACTGCCACTGAAATTGATCAGTAGCCACTACGAGAGCCCCATCATGAAAAGCCTTCTGTCCGCGCTGTGTCTGATTGCCCTGAGCGGCACTGCCGCCGCTGCTTCTGCCGACAACGCCAGCCCCTCGAACGTCGAGGACTACAGCTATTCGAAATCGCTGAACATTGCCAGGGTCATCAACATCACCAACGGCGATTATTGCGGCATCGGCCCACGGGAGATGACCTATGTCGACACCACGGGCGCCACTCATGTCCTGCGCTACCAGGCTTACGGTGATTCATGCATCGATCAGAACTGATGCTTGAGCGACGCCAGCACCCTCTCGGCATTCGCATCACAGGCTATCCCTTCGGGTCGCACTTCGATGCTTTCGATCACCCCCAGCAACTTCGCCTTGCTCTGGGCCAGGTGAAGTTGCATTTCTTCGATCTGCTCGACTTTTCGCACAAGCCCCGCCACCAGTTCATCGCGCTTGAACTCGCCCGTTACGGTGTCAGGTAATAACTGCTTCAGCTCTTCGAGGCTGAACCCCGCCTGTTGGGCACACTGAATAATCATCAGTGTTTGCAGGGCCTGCTCTGAGTATCGCCGGTAGCCATTGGCCGAGCGCGCCACCTGACTGATCAACCCTTGAGCTTCGTAAAACCGGATTCGCGAAGCGTTCAAGCCGCTTAACTGCGCCAATTCACCAATTTTCATCACGGCCTCATTTGACTGCTTGACATTAAAGTTAACTTTAAGCTTAGCCTCTACGCTTCACTGATGAGGAGTCAAGCATGTCGCCCTTCCAAGCGTTAAATCTGCCCAACGGCCAGACCGTCGGTAATCGTATCGCCAAAGCCGCGATGGAAGAAAACCTCGCCGATACCGGCCAAGGGCCGTCACGCGCCTTGTTTCAGCTGTATCAGGCCTGGGCCGAGGGCGAAGCCGGCCTGTTGCTGACTGGCAATGTCATGATCGATCGCCGCGCCATGACCGGCCCCGGTGGCGTGGTGCTGGAAGACGAACGGCATATCGAACAGTTCCGTCAGTGGGCAACCATTGGCCGGGCCGGTGGTGCGCATTTCTGGGTGCAATTGAACCATCCCGGCCGCCAGACCATGGCCAACCTCGGCCAACAAGCCTTGGCGCCGTCGGCGGTGGCGCTGGACCTGGGGGGCTTTTCGAAGATGTTTGCCGAGCCCAAACCCATGTCCGAGGCCAATATCAGCGAGGTGATCACCCGCTTCGCCACCAGCGCAGCTCTCGCCGAAAAGGCCGGGTTCACTGGCGTGCAGATCCATGCGGCGCACGGTTACCTGCTCAGCCAGTTCCTCTCGCCGCTGACCAATCAGCGGACCGACCGTTGGGGCGGATCACTGGAAAATCGCGCGCGTTTGCTGCTGGACGTGGTCCGCGCCGTTCGCGAGGCGGTATCGCCGCAGTTTTGTGTGGCAGTGAAACTCAATTCCGCCGACTTCCAGCGTGGCGGTTTTGATGCCGACGATGCCCGTCAGGTGATCCGGTGGCTCAATGAGCAACGCATCGACCTGCTGGAACTCTCCGGCGGCAGCTACGAAGCCCCCGCGATGCAAGGTGAAGCCCGCGACGGCCGGACCTTGGCGCGCGAAGCCTACTTTCTGGAAATGGCCGGTGAACTGGCCAGTGTGGCGAACATGCCGGTGATGGTAACCGGCGGCATCCGGCGTCTGGCTATCGTGGAGCAGGTGCTCGACAGCGGCATCGCCATGGCCGGCATTGGCACGGCGATGGCCGTCGAACCGCAATTGGTCAAACAGTGGCGCCAAGGTCAGAACAGTCACCCGCAGTTGCCGCCGATCCGCTGGAAACGCAAACCATTGGCCGCGCTGGCGAACATGGCGGTGGTGAAGTTTCAGCTCAAGCGACTCAGCCGCGGGCGTAAGCCTCAGCCGCAGGTATCGGCGCTGTGGGCATTGATTCTTGACCAGTTGTACATCAGCCGACGGACTCGCCAGTATCGTCAGGCGATGAGTAAGTAACCTGAGCTAGACACGATGATGGCATATTAGTATCGTCTCTCTGCCCGCCCGGGACGATACTTTGCACTCCCAATATCGCAATCCGGAAGACGAGGCGCATCATTTGCCATGGAAGCCGAGTGTTCACAATGCTAACTGTAATAAACGTAGGTCAAGGCGACGCCTTTATTCTGAATCCAGGACAAGGTTGTGATTTAAGCGATCCACCGCTTCTAATAGACACAGGTCCCGCCAAGGCGAATATTGAAAACATACTGAGCCCAGGTATTTATCGGTTACTAATCACCCACTCACACGAAGATCATATCGGTGGGGTTCCGCGACTATTAAAGTCAAAAAAAATAGAAATTTTCCACACTTATATCCCCTACTATCTTCCTGAAATAACAAAAATATACGGCTATCTAAAAAAACACACCACTGAAAAACTTAAACAGCCGAACTGGAAGTTGATCAGCACCTTGCACCCGCAGTTGGTCGCACAGGGAGATACTTTGTGCACCCACGCAACCATATTGAACCCCCTCGCCACCCCGAAAAAATTTTCGACGACTTCCCAACCTCCGAAACGTCCATCGAACAAGCGCTGACTATACTTTCGGAATATGGAATAGAGCTTCCGAGAGAAGAAATAATTAACTATGTCTCACCACTGGTTTTGCAACGCCACATCGAAAGCCAATTGGAGTATGGGTTCTTTGCGCGAAAATTCGTGCATTTATTTTTCATCACGCTCAGTGAGTCACTCGCCGGCGCCTCAAAAAACAATATAGATTACTACGTCTCCCGGCACGTAAAGTTGAACTCCAACCGAGCCAGCATTGTATTCAAACACCAGCACGACAGCGGCGACTGGTTATTTACAGGTGATGCAGACAACTCGGTATTTGAACGGCTGATCGAAGAAAAAACCGACATATCTGCGAGATTTCTAAAAGTCCCACATCATGGCAGTAGAGAAAATATTTCCAACAACGCAATGCTCGCCATTAAACCTTGTCATGCAATTATCAGCCATAACAACCGAAAGTTCGGCACTTCGAATGACCCACACCCACACAACGAAGTAATTGATTTGCTCGATCGACACCGAGTTAATTGCTACTACACTAACGAAGTAGTAAAAAAATCCGTAACCATCAAAACCCAAGCTACCGGTTCCATTTTGGATGGGCTGATTAACTTTATTTAGATCTGCGAGTCCCCACACCACTGATCGCCCATCAGTGGTGCCGCCCCGAACATTTACCCTCAGAAAACAATGGGAGATTCCGGGATATCGATATGCAAATAAGTGGCACACAAGTCACTTGCCAACCGTCTAGCCCGGTTTAGTCGAATCGCTCCTCTTTCGATATCCACCAGCAAAATGGGACAATCCAGAGCAGGCAGAACTGACCACTCTTTCAATCGTCCATCGGTCAGCAGCAACACTCGCTGCTGCTCCGCGGGGAAGCGTATTTTCCGTGCCACCAGCCAACGCCCGGCCTCTTCCAGCGCCGCCAACACTGGCGTGCCGCCGCTTGCACCCAGCCCATCAAGCCAGGTACGCAAACCGCTGGAGGCTTTCAAGCCTTGCACCTGCCATTTCGGCACATTGCCGCTGGCCGTCAGCAACGCCAGTCGCGCACGTTGGCGATAGGCATCGTCGAACAATTGCGCCAGCAAACCCTTGGCATCGCTTAATGCTTGATGACGCCGCGTCGAAGCCGACGCATCGACGATCACCAGCCACAATTCATGGGCGCTTCGCGTGCGCAGATGGAACAGTACATCGCTGCATTGACGTGGCCGGCCGTTGAGCAAGGTTCCGGGCCAATTGATCGAGCCGCTGCGTGCGGCGTGACGCTTGCCTTGCTTGCCGTTGTCCAGCCGTCCTGCGCGGGGTCTGGCATTCGCCCCCGCATCAGATCGAGGGCGAATGCCTAAGGCTTTTTTGGCCAGCTCGGCACTTCACGGCGGGCGCCGACCGGCGACGCCTGGGCCGGCATGTCTCCCCATTGGCCCTGGCCTTCGCTCGGGTTGGGAGGTTGCGCAGACGGTGACTGACTGGATTGCGGTGCCGGCGGTGTTTGCTCGCGGCGACGATGACGCAAGGCGAAGTCGGCGACGGCGTCGATATCGTCCTCGGTGATCGCGTTCGCCCCTTGCCATGCGGCATGGGCGCGGGCGGCGCGCAGCCAGACCAGGTCGGCGCGCAAGCCATCGACCCCGGCGGCAAAGCAGCGCTCCGTAATCAGTGCGAGCGCTTGATCGTCGAGGGGGATGCTCGCCAACAGACTACGGGCCTTCTCGCAGCGTTCGCGCAGCGCCTGCTGTTGATGTTCCCACTGCGCGCAGAACTGTTGCGGATCGCTGTCGAAATCCAGTCGTCGACGGATGATCTGACCACGCTCGGTCGGTGCGGTATGGCCGCTGAGCGCAACGTTAAGGCCAAAGCGATCGAGCAGTTGTGGACGCAACTCGCCCTCTTCCGGGTTCATGGTGCCGATCAGTACGAATTTCGCCGAATGCCGATGGGAAATGCCGTCGCGTTCGATCAGGTTGGTGCCGCTGGCGGCGACGTCAAGCAACAGGTCCACGAGGTGATCGGGCAGCAGATTGACCTCATCGACATAGAGCACGCCGCCGTCAGCCTTGGCCAGTACGCCGGGGGAAAATTGCGCACGGCCATCGCTCAGCGCCGCATCCAGGTCGAGGGTGCCGACCAGTCGTTCCTCGGTTGCACCCAGCGGCAGCGTGACGAATTGACCGCTGGCGAGCAGATCTGCCAGACCACGGGCCAGGGTCGATTTGGCCATGCCGCGAGGGCCTTCGATGAGTACGCCACCGATTTTCGGGTCGATGGCGGTCAGGTACAGGGCGAGCTTCAAGTCGTCGGCGCCGACCACGGCGGATAACGGGAAATGCGGGGTGTCGGTCATGTCGGGTCTCGTTTGTGGTCGGTGATGTGATCGTTCCCACGCTCCGCGTGGGAATGCAGCATGGGACGCTCTGCGCCCCCAGAGCCGAACGCGGAGCGTCCGTTGAGGCATTCCCACGCAGAGCGTGGGAACGATCATGCCCTCATGAATCTTCTTCTATATCCAACAACAAATTCTCCAGCGCCTCGCGATACTCGCCCGGTTCCTTCCACATCCCTCGCTGCTGCGCTTCCAGCATCCGTTCGGTCATGTCTCGCAACGCATGCGGGTTGTGCTCGCGAACGAAATCGCGAGTTGCCGGATCGAGCAAATAAGCGTCGGCCAGTAACGCGTACTGGTGATCGTCAATCAGTTGCGTAGTGGCGTCGAACGCAAACAGGTTGTCGACCGTCGCCGCCAGTTCAAACGCGCCTTTGTAGCCGTGACGCTTGGCCCCGTCGATCCACTTTGGATTGGCCGCCCGGGAACGAATCACCCGGTTCAGCTCTTCCTTCAAGGTGCGGATTTTCGGCAAGTCCGGTTGACTGTGATCGCCGTGGTAACTGGCCGCGGCTTCACCGCTGAGGCTTTCTACGGCGGCGAGCATGCCGCCCTGGAACTGGTAATAATCGTTGGAATCGAGCAAGTCGTGCTCGCGATTGTCCTGGTTTTGCAGCACCGCTTGCACCTGGCTCAGGCGCTGGGCGAATTGTTCGCGAGCGGCGGTACCTTCGTCCGAGCCGCCATAAGCATAGCCGCCCCAGTTCAGGTATACCTCGGCCAGATCTTCGCGGCTTTGCCACAGACGCCCGTCGATGGCGCCCTGCACGCCGGCACCATACGCACCGGGTTTGGCCCCGAAAATTCGCCAACCGGCCTGACGATTCGCAGCGTCTTCATCCAGCCCCGATTGCATCAACGCTTCACGTTCGGCACGCACTTTGGCCGCCAACGGGTTCAGGTCGTCGGGTTCATCCAGCGCGGCGACCGCTTGCACCGCGGCGTCGAACAAGCGGATCAGGTTGGCAAAGGCATCGCGGAAAAAACCGGAGACGCGCAAGGTAACGTCCACACGCGGGCGGTCGAGCAAGCTCAGCGGCAGAATCTCGAAATCGTCGACTCGCTGACTGCCGGTCGCCCAGACCGGACGCACGCCCATCAGCGCCATGGCTTGGGCAATGTCGTCGCCGCCAGTGCGCATGGTCGCGGTGCCCCACACGGACAAACCGAGTTGGCGCAGATGATCGCCGTGGTCTTGCAGATGTCGTTCAAGGATCAGGTTGGCCGACTGGAAACCGATGCGCCACGCGGTGGTGGTCGGCAGGTTGCGCACGTCCACCGAATAGAAGTTGCGCCCGGTAGGCAGCACGTCCAGACGGCCGCGGCTGGGTGCGCCGCTGGGGCCGGCGGGAACGAAGCGGCCCTTCAGGGCGTCGAGCAGACCGCGCATTTCGGCTGGGCCGCAGGCGTCAAGGCGTGGTGCGACGACTTCGCGCAGGCTGTCGAGGATGGCTTGCACGTCGGACCAACCCGTCTCCTGTAGGAGTGAGCCTGCTCGCGATAGCAGTGGGTCAATCGACATCAATGTTGAATGATGAACCGCATCGCGAGCAGGCTCGCTCCTACAGGGACCGGATTCAGTCATCAAAGTCTGCGAGATGAGTTGAGCGGCGAACAATTCCAGGCGTTCACGGGTATCACCCGCCGTGCGCCAGGCTTCATCGGTGAGGGTTTGCAGTTCAATGGGGCGCGGCCCTTCCCATGGGTCAGCCAACGCACAATCCAGAGGATCGAATCCCAGCTCGAACGCCTTCGCCAACGCTCGCAGCAAACTGGATTGCGCACCACGACCATCGCCACGGGGAATCCGCAGCAAGGCCAGCAAGGTGTCGATGCGCAAGCGCCCGGTCGGTGACTCGCCAAAGATGTGCAGGCCATCGCGAATCTGCGATTCCTTCAAATCGCAGAGATAGGTGTCCAGACGCGGCAACCAGATCGCCGCGTCGGCATCGCTGTCGAGTTTTTCGTCCAGTTGCAGTTCACGATCAATGTGCGTGTCGCGCACCAGTTGCAGGATGTCGCGCTGCAATTCCCGAGCACGACGCGGATCGAGCAGTTGCGCTTCGTAATACTCGTCGGCCAGCAATTCGAGATTGCGCAGTGGTCCGTAGGTTTCAGCGCGGGTCAGCGGCGGCATCAGGTGATCGATGATCACCGCTTGAGTGCGGCGCTTGGCCTGCGCGCCCTCGCCCGGGTCATTGACGATAAACGGATAAATGTTCGGCAGCGGCCCGAGCAATGCGTCCGGCCAGCAGTTTTCCGAGAGCCCGACACCTTTGCCCGGCAACCATTCGAGGTTGCCGTGCTTGCCGACGTGAATCACGCCGTGGGCCCCGTAGGTGTTGCGCAGCCAGAAGTAGAACGCCAGATAACCGTGCGGCGGCACCAGGTCCGGGTCGTGATACACCGCGCTCGGGTCCACCTGATAACCACGCGCCGGCTGAATACCGACGAAGGTCAGGCCGAAGCGCAGGCCGGCGATCATCATTCGTCCGCCACGGCACATCGGATCGCTTTCGGGCGTGCCCCAGCGTTCCAGCACTGCTTGGCGGTTGGCCTCGGGCAAGGCGTCGAACATCTGCCGGTATTCGTCCAGCGTGAGGCTTTGATGGCAGGGACGCTGATCCAGGGTATCGAGGTCGTTGCTGACCCCGCCGAGTAATTGCTGGATCAACGCCGTTCCGCTGTCCGGTAACTCGGCCGACAGCGGATAACCCTCGACCTGCAGCGCTCGCAAGATATTCAACGCGGCGGCCGGGGTATCGAGGCCGACGCCATTGCCGATGCGCCCATCCCGGGTCGGGTAGTTGGCGAGAATCAGGGCGATACGTTTTTCGCTGTTCGCCAGCCGCGCCAGATCGATCCAGCGCCGCGCCAGTTCGGCGACGAAATCCATGCGTTCGGGTTGAGGACGATAGCAAACGACGTCCGACTGACTGCGCTCGCTGCGCCACGCCAAGTCCTTGAAGCTGATCGGGCGGCTGATGATGCGGCCGTCCAGTTCCGGCAATGCGATGTGCATCGCCAGGTCACGCGGGCCGAGGCCTTGCTCACTGGCGCGCCATCCGGGCTCGTTGTCTTGGGCGCAAATCGCCTGAATCACCGGGATGTTGCGGCGAAACGGTCGCAGGTGCGGCGCTTCGGGGCTGGATTGGGCGAAACCGGTGGTGTTCAAAATCACCCCCGCCTCGACTTCATCCAGCCAATCCTCGACCACCGTCAGGCAGCCGGGCTCTTTCAAACTGGCCACGGCAATCGGCAAGGGATTTAACCCCGCCGCCTGCAAACGCTGGCAGAAAACATCGATAAAACCGGTATTGGCCGCCTGCAAATGCGAGCGGTAAAACAACACCGCCGCCACCGGTTGATCGGCGTGCCAATCGGCTTGCCAGTCTTTCAGGACTGCGGGGCTTTTTTTCGGATGGTAAATCGCCGTGCGCGGCAGGGTTTGGGGCTCGGCCCAGGCGTAATCGCGGCCAAGCCATTGAGTGGCCAGGCAGCGAAAAAAATCCAGGGCATTGCCCATGCCGCCCTGACGCAAAAACTGCCAGAGCCGGTCGCGATCGCCGGCCGCCACGGTGCTCAGGTCGCTGAGTTCCGGGTCCGGGCGATCATCACCCGGCACCAGAATCAGTTGCACGCCCCGCTGGGAAAGCTCCACCAGCCGCTCGATGCCGTAACGCCAATAGGCGATGCCGCCGTGCAGCGAAATCAGAATCACCTTGGCGTGCCGCAGCACTTCGTCGACATACAGGTCGACCGAGGCATGGTTTTGCACCTGCATCGGATTGGCCAGGCGCACGCTGGGATAATCATCGGGCAATTGCTGCGCGGCTTCTGCGAGCAGCGCCAGGCTGGAATCACCGCTGCACAGGATCACCAGCTCGGCGGGGGTTTGTCCAAGGTCGGCGATGTTGTCGTCCGACACGAAACCGCCGGGCTGGGTCCTGAGCAGGTGCATGGCTTAAACGCTGAGCGCGGCGCGCAATTGCGCTTCGAGTTGCGCGGCGTCCAGGTCTTGACCGATCAACACCAAGCGCGTGGTCCGCGCCTCATCGGCGCCCCACTGACGGTCAAAGTGCTTGTCGAAACGCGTGCCCACGCCCTGAATCAGCAAACGCATCGGTTTGTTGGGGATCGCGGCGAAGCCTTTCACACGCAGGATGCCATGCTTGACCACCAGTTGGGTCAGCGCATCCAGCAGCAGGCTTTCGTCGGCTTGCGGCAGTTCGAGGGAGATCGAGTCAAACGCATCGTGATCGTGGTCGTCGTGGTCATCACCGTCGTGGTCATCACCGTCGTGGTGATGGTCGTGATGGCTGTGACGGCTGTCGATGTGCTCTTCGGAACCGGCACCGAGGCCGATCAGCACGTCCAGCGGTAGGCGACCGCTGCTGGCTTCGATGACTTTGACCGCCGGTGGCAATTCTTCAGCGACTTCAAGGCGCACGCGGGCCAGGTCTTCAGGGCTGATCAGGTCGGCCTTGTTGAGGATCACCAGGTCGGCGCTGGCCAATTGGTCTGCGAACAGCTCGTGCAGCGGCGATTCATGGTCCAGGTTCGGGTCGAGTTTACGCTGGGCGTCGACCTGATCCGGGAACGCGGCAAAGGTGCCGGCGGCCACGGCCGGGCTGTCGACGACGGTAATGACCGCGTCGACGGTGCAGGCACTGCGGATTTCCGGCCATTGGAAGGCTTGAACCAACGGTTTTGGCAGGGCCAGGCCCGAGGTTTCGATGAGGATGTGATCGAGGTCGCCGCGACGGGCAACCAGTTCGCGCATCACCGGGAAGAATTCTTCCTGAACCGTGCAGCACAGGCAGCCGTTGGCCAACTCATAAACGCGACCGTTGGCTTCTTCTTCGGTGCAGCCGATGGAGCATTGCTTGAGGATTTCGCCGTCAATGCCCAGCTCGCCAAACTCGTTGACGATCACCGCGATGCGACGGCCCTGAGCGTTGTCGAGCATGTGCCGCAGCAGCGTGGTTTTGCCCGAGCCGAGGAAACCGGTAACGATGGTGACGGGGAGTTTGGCCAGTGTTTTCATCGGATGCCCTTTGGCTTTGGTGGCGGGCATACGGGACGACGACCGGCAGCGCGCACGCGCATGCCTGAAGAGTTCGCCACCGGATCACCCCGCCCGGTTGAAAGTGAGAATCTGTGTCGAGGCAGGTCTCCTGGCTGACGGCTGGCCAGTCGATTGACTGGCGGTTGCTGCGCCTTCCCGCTCGCGCCATGGCTGGCGCATGCAGTGGCATGGCAGAAACTGAACCGTTCACAGTTGCGGGGGCAGCCGCGGCATTGACCGCGTTCCCTTCTTAGCTTCGACAAACGCCGAAGAACCTCGAAAGCGCAAGGCTACGCATCGCTTGGGAGCGGGTCAATGTCTTGTGGCGGCCATCAGGACGCTTTCGCGGGCAAGCCTTGCTCCTACAGGATTAGGGCGGTCTTGTAGGCGCAAGGCTTGCCCGCGATAGCGTCGACACAATGGCGTGTTGAGAACCCTTGCCAATTGACGGCCAACCCCCGCCCATGCTCTCCTACACGCTTTGTTACGGGTGCCCTTCACAGGGTGAAACGGGAAACCGGTGAATCATGTGCTTTACTCAAAGCCATGTCAGTCCGGTGCTGCCCCCGCAACGGTAAGCGAGCGAAGCATCAAATCCACTGTGCCAGCAGTTCGGCATGGGAAGGTGATGTTTGCAGGCCACGGCGAAAGCCAACGCCCCTCGTGAGCCCGGAGACCGGCCCGCAACACACAGTGACCCTTACGGTCACGGAACAACAAACCCGCGGTGGGCGGGCGCTGTTTGAACGTCTGCGAGCCCGAATCGCAGGGGTTTTCCATGCGCTCTATTCACCCGCTGACAGACCAGAGGGAAGCGCGCCATGTCGATCATCACCAGCACCGGCTCCAGCAGCACCGCCAGCACCACCACAACCCTGACCCAACGCCTGACCGCCGCCGTGTGTGCGTCGATCCTGGGCGCGTGCCTTGTCTATTTCGCCGGTTTCTCGCACATAGAAGCGGTGCACAACGCCGCGCACGATACCCGTCACAGCTCTGCGTTCCCTTGCCATTGAGACCTGCCCAAATGATCAAGCGTATTGCGCAAACCGCAGGTTTCACCGGGTTGCTGGCCGCCCTGTTGCTGACCCTGCTGCAAAGTTTCTGGGTGGCACCGCTGATCCTTCAGGCCGAAACCTACGAAAAAGCCGAGCCGGCAGTGGTTCAACCCCATGAACACGCCGACGGCGCCATGGCCGCTCATACCCACGACGCCGAAGCCTGGGAGCCGGAAGACGGCTGGCAGCGCGTGCTGTCGACCACCGGCGGCAACCTGGTGGTCGCGGTCGGTTTTGCCCTGATGCTTGCCGGTCTCTATACCCTGCGGGCGCCAAACAGCACCGCACAAGGTCTGCTCTGGGGCTTGGCCGGTTACGCGACGTTCGTCCTCGCACCGACCCTCGGCCTGCCACCTGAATTGCCGGGCACTGCCGCAGCCGATCTGGCACAACGGCAGATCTGGTGGATCGGCACGGCGGCGTCCACAGCAGCCGGCATCGCCCTGATCGTGTTCAGCCGTCATTGGCTGATGAAAGTGCTGGGCGCGGCGATTCTGGCCACTCCACATGTCATCGGCGCACCTCAGCCGGAAGTGCATTCGATGCTCGCGCCGGAAGCCCTGGAAGCGCAGTTCAAAATCGCTTCGCAGCTGACCAACGTGGCGTTCTGGCTGGCCTTGGGCCTGATCAGTGCCTGGTTGTTCCGACGCAAAAACGATGGCCAATACCACGCATGACAGAGACCCGCACAGCGCCGACGTTAGTGGTCGGCCTGGGCTGCCAGCGCGGCTGCCCCGCCAGCACGCTGCGGGCATTGCTTGATCAGGCGTTACAGGCTCATCAAGTCGGACTTCACGAAATAAAGGCCCTGGCCAGCATCGACCTGAAACGCGACGAGTCGGGTCTGGTCGAGCTGGCCGCACAACTCGAGTTGCCGTTGTTGTTTTTCAGCAGTGAACAATTGGCCTGCTATCACACCAAACTCACCCATCATTCAGACATCGCCTTCGAGCGCACGGGCTGTTATGGCGTAGCGGAAAGTGCTGCCCTGGCATTGGCCGAACAATTGGCCCAGGCGCCAGCGAAGTTGCTGATATCCCGACAAAAATACGCTCAGGCGACCCTGGCATTGGCCGGCGCTGCGTAAAATCCCTGGTAATCGCGCATTCGATCATGAGCAATCTTCATCTGAAGCCGTTGCCCTGCCCCTTTTCTCACAGGAACCGACGATGACCGTCTACTTCATTGGCGCAGGCCCCGGCGACCCGGAACTGATCACGGTCAAAGGCCAACGGCTGATTCGCAGCTGCCCGGTGATCATCTATGCCGGCTCCCTGGTGCCCGTGGCCGTGCTGGAAGGCCATCGCGCCGAACAGGTGGTCAACAGCGCCGAATTACACCTGGAACAGATCATCGAACTGATCAAAACCGCCCACGCCAACGGCCAGGACGTGGCACGGGTGCATTCCGGCGATCCGAGCCTGTATGGCGCGATTGGCGAACAGATTCGCTACCTGCGTGAGCTCGACATTCCGTTTGAAATCGTACCGGGCGTAACGGCGACAGCGGCGTGCGCGGCGCTTTTAGGGGCGGAACTGACCCTGCCGGACATTTCGCAAAGCGTGATTTTGACCCGCTACGCGGACAAGACAGCCATGCCGGCTGGCGAAGAACTGGGCAGCCTGGCGCAACATGGGGCGACCATGGCCATTCATTTGGGCGTCAATCACCTGGAGAAAATCCTCGCTGAACTGCTGCCGCATTACGGCGCGGACTGCCCGATCGCGGTGATCCACCGGGCGACCTGGCCGGATCAGGATTGGGTAGTGGGGACACTTGAGGACATTGCCGGGAAGGTTGAAGCGAAGGGATTTCGGCGCACGGCGTTGATCTTGGTCGGGCGGGTATTGGGGAGTGACCAGTTCAGCGCCTCGTCGCTGTATCGCGCGGGGCATGCGCATTTGTATCGCCCCTGAATGATCGCACTGTTCCCACACTCCGGGTGGGCATGCCTCACTGGACGCTCTGCGTCCGCTTTTGGGACGCGGAGCGTGGGAACGATCACAGGCATAAAAAAACGGCGCTCACGGGGCGCCGTTTTTTTATGTCGCAGTGAACACCTTACTCAGTAGTAGGCGTTTTCTTTCTGCGTGTGGTCGGTCACGTCACGAACACCCTTGAGCTCAGGAATACGCTCAAGCAACGTGCGCTCGATGCCTTCCTTCAGGGTCACGTCCGCCTGGCCACAGCCCTGGCAACCACCGCCGAATTTCAGAACGGCGATACCGTCTTCAACGACATCGATCAGGCTGACCTGACCGCCGTGGCTCGCCAGCCCCGGGTTGATCTCGGTTTGCAGGTAGTAATTGATACGCTCGTTAACCGGGCTGTCGGCATTGACCATCGGCACTTTGGCGTTTGGCGCCTTGATGGTCAGTTGGCCGCCCATGCGGTCGGTGGCGTAGTCGACCACCGCATCGTCCAGGAAGGCTTCACTGAAGTGATCGATGTAAGCGGTGAAGCTTTTGAGCCCCAGCGCCGTGTCTTCAAGTTTTTCTTCGCCCGGCTTGCAGTAGGCAATGCAGGTTTCGGCGTACTGGGTGCCAGGCTGGGTGATAAAGACGCGGATACCGATACCCGGGGTGTTCTGCTTGGAAAGCAGGTCAGCCAGGTAATCATGGGCGGCGTCGGTAATGGTTATAGCGGTCATGGAAACTCCTCGCAGGCTTGGGCGCAGTTTACGCCAATCATCGCGCCGCACAAAGTCCTAGTATTTTTGTCAGGAAAGAAATGGTGATCCCTTGCAGGAGCGGGCTTGCCCGCGAACGCATCAGGTCATTCAACATTTATGCTGAATGTGACGACCTCTTCGCGGGCAAGCCCGCTCCCGCAGGGAATTGCAGTGGCTCAGAGGTTTTCGTAGCGATTCATATCCAGCACGCCCTCTTCCACCGGGTCGGTTTCGTGGACGTAACGGCTGAGGTCGTGGAAATAGAACCAGAATTGCGGATGACTGCGACGAATCCCCCACCGTTCGACGACTTTCTCGAAATCATCCGTGTCTTTGGCGTTTTCCATTGCAGCGACGAACGCCGGGACCTGATCGGCCGGAATGTTGAACATAAAGTTCGGGTAACTGCTGAGTACACCCGGGTAAATGGTCAACGTGTCGAGCCCCGGCTGGTAGCGCAAAGATTCACCGAGCAGGAACGCCACATTGCTGTGCGCACGGTTGCGCAACAGGCTGTAGGCCACGCGTTTGCCGCTCGTCGTTTCGATACGCAACATCGTTGCTTCCGGCAACTGGTCGATGACCCTCAAGCCGGCTGCCGGGCGCGAAGTCAGGCGACTCAATACTTGTTCGGCGTCCTGCAAGTCCGGGTCGATATTCGGCCGCGAGCAATACGCACCATTGCACCGGTTGATCGGATCGGGGTTGGCATTGAGTTCGCCGTAACGGGCCAGCAACTGCATGGCGAAATCGCGCTTGGGGTCTTTCTCGTCGAGTTTCAGCGCGGTCGGTTTGTCGTCATCGATGGACTCATAGTCCAGCCACATCTTGAACTTGCCGCTGTTCTGGTACCAATCGTCGAGGTAGCCGTCCCGTGAGTCGGCCGGCATCAGGCGCAGGAAGTTCTGTTCGGCGCCGTTACGGATCAGGTCAAAGTACAGGCGGGTCTGGGCCTGGTGGGAAACGTTGCCGAACACGTCGAAGTTCACCGCCAATTGGTAGTAGGTGCGCTCCAGCAGCGGAAAATCGAACAGCCACATGGTTTGCGGCACATCGCCGATCAAGCCTTTGTTCACCGACGCACTGTCGAAGTGGCGGAAGATCGTCAGTAACGCGTTGTCATTCCCCGCCCACAAGGTCGACCAGCTAGGCGCCGGTGCGTCGGCGTAATTGTCCCGGCGCAGCGCTTCGTATTCGTTACGCTTGTCGCGGTAGCCATGCCACAGGCTCAAGACGCTACCGACATCGTCATTCTGACCCGGCATGGCCAGCAACGGTGTGGCCTGGCCGCGGTAATTCGGGTCGGTGATATAGAGGTCGTGCTCAGGGGCCTGGAACAGCGCCCAGAAGTTGTCGCGAATCACATCCGTGGCGATCTGCCCACGGCAAACCGGCCCACGAATGAACGTGCGCACGAAGTATTCGGCGTTATCGAGCATGAACTGGTAGCGCGCCTGCGCCGGAATAGCTTCGAAGGTATCGAACGGATTGGCCCGCCGTTCCGGCCCGTAGCCTGGCAAGGCGTTGACCTGCCAGTTGCCGCTATAGAACAGGCTTTTGACCCGCGCCATCTTCGCCGCACTCAGCGGATAGGTGATGTGGGTTTTCTGCACAATCACACCCTGCACCGGCCACAAGCGGTAATACACCTGAGTACCCGGGTCATCATTCGGACGGCGTGTGTTGATCAGGTCAATCGGCTGACCGGTGGGCGTACGCGAGCGCACCCACTGGAAAAAGTGCCCTGGCTCGCCGTCCTTGAAATAGAGATGGGCAAGAAACCAGTGCTCGAACAACCAGCGGGCCACCAGACTTTGCCGGGAGCCGGGGGCGTTGAGCAGGTTTTCCCACTGCACCACCTGCAACGCTTCTTTCGCGCTCGGCACCAGCCCCTGTTCATCAATCGGCGCACCCGAGGCCAGCCAGCGCTGCAGCGTCTGGTATTGCTGGTCGGTCAGGCCGGTGACCGCCAGCGGCATGCCTTCTTTGGGATGTGAACGGGCATAGCCGTCGAACTCCGCTGGCATGGCGCAGCTGTTTTCCCGGTTCAGACCCAGCACGATCTCGTCCGGCAATTTGGCATTGGGCTGCAAGGGGGTTTTATGGCCCAGCTCAAGCATCCGCGCCATCAACGCAGCCTGACTGCCTTGAGCGTCCAGCACGGGGAAGAAGCCCTTCTGCTGCCAGGCATGCTTGCCAAAGGCATCGTAAAACAGGCGGGTCGGTGCTGCGGCCGTTCGGCGATCGCCATCGTAGACCGGCACTTTGGTCGCGCCACGTGCAGCCCCTTCGCCACTGCCCAGGTTGAGCTGACAGGCGGCATCGTTGCAGGCATGGCAGGCCACGCACTTTTCAGTAAAGATCGGTTGGATGTCCCGGCTGTAGGAAATAGCAGTGGAAATGGCCGGACCTTGCGCCGCGGCGTCCCAGCTTAGAAGCAGCATAAAAATGCTGGTGATGACGCGATACGACATATCCCTGGTCCCAATCTTGAAAAATCGCCGCGATTCTACCGGGCAGGCACCCTGTCCAACATGAACGATATTCATGCAAAATCGGGGCATGCTCTAAAAGCGCACAGGTTTGCTATGATCCGGCCCCTTCGTCATGGTCTTTCCGAGTAGTCCAAATGTCCGATCGCAGTGTTCGCCTTCAAGCTCTCAAGCACGCCCTCAAAGAGCGCATCCTGATTCTCGATGGCGGCATGGGCACGATGATCCAGAGCTACAAGCTCGAAGAGCAGGATTACCGTGGCAAACGTTTTGCTGACTGGCCAAGCGATGTCAAAGGCAACAACGACCTTCTGGTGCTGACTCGCCCGGATGTGATTGGTGGCATCGAGAAAGCCTATCTGGACGCCGGCGCCGACATCCTGGAAACCAACACCTTCAATGCCACCCAGATTTCCCTGGCCGACTACGGCATGCAGGGCCTGGCGTACGAATTAAACGTAGAAGGCGCACGCCTGGCCCGCAAGGTGGCCGACGCCAAGACCCTCGAAACCCCGGACAAGCCGCGCTTCGTCGCCGGCGTACTGGGCCCGACCAGCCGTACCTGTTCGTTGTCGCCAGACGTGAACAACCCTGGCTACCGCAACGTGACCTTTGATGAGTTGGTGGTGAACTACACCGAGTCCACCAAAGGCCTGATCGAAGGCGGCGCCGACCTGATCCTGATCGAAACCATCTTCGACACCCTGAACGCCAAAGCCGCGATCTTCGCCGTGCAAGGTGTGTTCGAAGAGTTGGGCATCGAGTTGCCGATCATGATCTCCGGCACCATTACCGATGCTTCTGGCCGAACCCTGTCCGGGCAAACCACCGAAGCGTTCTGGAACTCCGTGGCGCACGCCAAGCCCATCTCGGTCGGTCTGAACTGCGCCCTCGGCGCCCGCGAACTGCGCCCGTACCTGGAAGAGCTGTCGAACAAGGCCAGCACCCACGTTTCCGCGCACCCGAACGCCGGCCTGCCGAACGAATTCGGTGAGTACGACGAGTTGCCGGTGGACACCGCCAAGGTCATCGAAGAGTTCGCTCAAAGTGGCTTCCTGAATATCGTCGGCGGCTGCTGCGGCACCACCCCGGGCCACATCGAAGCCATCGCCAAAGCCGTGGCCGGTTACGCACCGCGTGAAATTCCGGAGATCCCCAAGGCCTGCCGTCTGTCGGGCCTGGAACCGTTCACCATTGATCGCAGCTCGTTGTTCGTCAACGTCGGCGAGCGGACCAACATCACCGGCTCCGCAAAATTTGCCCGCCTGATCCGTGAAGACAACTACACCGAAGCCCTGGAAGTCGCCCTGCAGCAGGTCGAAGCCGGCGCGCAGGTGATTGACATCAACATGGACGAAGGGATGCTCGATTCGAAGAAGGCCATGGTGACCTTCCTCAATCTGATTGCCGGCGAGCCGGACATCTCCCGCGTACCGATCATGATCGACTCCTCCAAATGGGAAGTGATCGAAGCCGGCCTGAAATGCATTCAGGGCAAGGGCATCGTCAACTCGATCAGCATGAAAGAAGGCGTCGAGCAGTTCATTCATCACGCCAAGCTGTGCAAGCGCTACGGCGCCGCGGTTGTCGTAATGGCGTTCGACGAAGCCGGCCAGGCCGACACCGAAGCGCGTAAAAAGGAAATCTGCAAACGTTCCTACGACATTCTGGTCAACGAAGTGGGCTTCCCGCCGGAAGACATCATTTTCGACCCGAATATCTTCGCCGTCGCCACCGGTATCGAAGAACACAACAACTACGCTGTGGACTTCATCAATGCTTGCGCCTACATCCGCGACGAACTGCCGTATGCCCTGACCTCGGGCGGCGTGTCCAACGTGTCGTTCTCGTTCCGTGGCAACAACCCGGTGCGCGAGGCGATTCACTCGGTGTTCCTGCTGTATGCGATCCGCAACGGCCTGACCATGGGTATCGTCAACGCCGGCCAGCTGGAGATCTACGACCAGATCCCGCAAGAGCTGCGCGATGCCGTCGAAGACGTGATCCTCAACCGCACCCCGGAAGGCACCGACGCCCTCCTCGCCATCGCCGACAAATACAAAGGCGACGGCAGCGTCAAGGAAGCCGAGACCGAAGAATGGCGCGGCTGGCCGGTCAACAAGCGTCTGGAGCATGCGCTGGTCAAGGGCATCACCACCCACATCGTGGAAGACACCGAAGAATCTCGCCAATCGTTCGCCCGCCCGATCGAAGTGATCGAAGGCCCGCTGATGTCCGGCATGAACATCGTCGGCGACCTGTTCGGCGCCGGCAAAATGTTCCTGCCCCAGGTGGTGAAATCCGCCCGTGTCATGAAGCAGGCCGTGGCGCACTTGATCCCGTTCATCGAACTGGAAAAAGGCGACAAGCCAGAAGCCAAGGGCAAGATCCTGATGGCCACGGTAAAAGGCGACGTGCACGACATCGGCAAGAACATCGTTGGCGTGGTGCTGGGCTGTAACGGCTACGACATCGTCGACCTCGGCGTGATGGTCCCAGCGGAAAAAATCCTGCAAGTGGCCAAAGAGCAGAAGTGCGACATCATCGGCCTGTCCGGCCTGATCACGCCTTCGCTGGATGAAATGGTCCACGTCGCGCGCGAAATGCAGCGCCAGGACTTCTACCTGCCGTTGATGATCGGTGGCGCGACCACCTCCAAAGCCCACACGGCGGTAAAAATCGAACCCAAGTACAGCAACGACGCGGTGATCTACGTGACGGACGCCTCCCGCGCCGTGGGCGTGGCGACACAATTGCTGTCCAAGGAACTGAAACCGGCATTCGTCGAGAAAACCCGCCTGGAATACATCGACGTTCGCGAACGCACGGCCAACCGCAGTGCCCGCACCGAACGCCTGAGCTACCCGGCAGCCATTGCCAAGAAGCCGCAGTTCGACTGGAGCACTTACGCGCCGGTCAAACCGACGTTCACCGGCTCCAAAGTGCTGGACAATATCGACCTCAAAGTCCTGGCCGAATACATCGACTGGACGCCGTTTTTCATCTCCTGGGATCTGGCCGGCAAATTCCCGCGCATTCTCGAAGACGAAGTGGTTGGCGAAGCCGCTACCTCGCTGTACGCCGATGCCCAGGAAATGCTCGCCAAGTTGATTGACGAAAAGCTGATCAGTGCCCGCGCAGTGTTTGGCTTCTGGCCGGCCAACCAGGTGCGTGAAGATGACATTGAAGTCTACGGCGATGACGGCAAGGCGATTGCCAAGCTGCATCACCTGCGCCAGCAAATCATCAAGACCGACGGCAAACCGAACTTCTCGCTGGCCGACTTTGTCGCGCCCAAAGACAGTGAAGTGACCGACTACGTGGGCGGTTTCATCACCACCGCGGGCATTGGCGCCGAAGAAGTGGCCAAGGCTTATCAAGACGCGGGCGACGATTACAATTCGATCATGGTCAAGGCACTGGCCGACCGGTTGGCCGAGGCCTGCGCCGAATGGCTGCACCAACAGGTCCGTAAAGACTATTGGGGTTATGCCAAGGACGAGACGCTCGACAACGAGGCGCTGATCAAAGAGCAATACACCGGCATCCGCCCTGCTCCGGGCTACCCGGCCTGCCCGGATCACACCGAAAAATCCACGTTGTTCAAACTGCTGGACCCGGAAGCCGAAGAGCTGAAGGCCGGTCGCAGCGGTGTGTTCCTGACCGAGCACTACGCGATGTTCCCGGCAGCGGCGGTCAGTGGCTGGTACTTCGCTCACCCGCAGGCGCAGTACTTTGCCGTGGGCAAGATCGACAAGGATCAGGTGCAGAGCTACACCTCGCGCAAAGGCCAGGAATTGAGCGTCACCGAACGCTGGTTGGCACCTAACCTCGGTTACGACAACTAAGTCAGCTACCTGGCCACAATACTGTGGCCAGCAGTGATTCCCTTGTGGGAGCGAGCCTGCTCGCTCCCACAGTTGTTTGTGTCCGCCGTAGGTCTATGCTTATGGCTCAAACATAAATGACGGGGGATGTATGGACGATCCAGTCGACAACAAGCCGCCAACCTTCTGGCAAATGCTGCACAGCGTCATGGCAGCAGCGTTCGGGGTGCAGAGCGGGAAGAACCGGGCCCGGGATTTCACTCACGGCAAACCGAGTCATTTCGTGATTCTGGGGATTTTGTTCACAACGGTGTTCGCGCTGATCCTGTACGGCATCGTGCAACTGGTGGTGCATCTGGCCGGGGTCTAGCGCATCAGTGTTTGCAGGGTGAACGGGTAGCGGTAGGACGTCGGTCGCCCTTTGGCTGAGAGTCGACGGAAGTTCACGCCGTAGTCCGGCGTTGCCCCCATGGCCAGCATTCGCTTGGCTTGCGCCTTGTCGATCAGTTGCAACAACGGTATCTGTCGGTCACGGCCGCCGTACCGGTCGAGGTCGACGCCCCTGTCATAATCATGCAACTGCACCAACGCCCAGCCACCCAACGTGAAGTGACCGCCCAACAGCACGCTCAGACGACCGTCAATCATCGCCTGCAACGCGACGGGAGACGCAGAGATTGCGCTGAACAACGCATCTTTGCCGGGTTTTCCACCGGTTTCCTCGAACGCCTGCATCGCGCCAAACGCCATCTCGTCATTGGCTGACCACACCAGGGATACCTTGGGGTAACGCCGGAACAACAGCTTCGCCTGCTCATAGGCCCGCTCCCGGTTCCAGCCGCTGTAAACCAATTGGCGCAAACGCACTTCAGGGTGTTCGGCCAAGGCGCGCATCATCCCTTGCTCGCGCAGTTGCGCCGAGGGGGTAATTTTCAGCCCCGAGAACGCCAGCAACTCGATGGGCTGGCCGGGCACTGCCCGCGGGTGCTGGCGGATCAGTTCCTTGAGCATCAGGTAACCGCCCTCCTCGTCGTTAGGCACCAGACTGCCCACTTGGTCCTCACGCTCACCCAGCAGGCTCTGCTGATTGGCCGTCAGCGACGCATTAACCATGAACAGCTTTACCCCGCTGCCTTGAGCCAGGCGCAGGATTTGCGGGGCGACGTACTGTTCATTGGCGAAAACCAGGTAGTCCGGGCGATCAGGACCCTGGAGGGCCAGCCGGGCTTGCGCCACCGTGAGCTCAGGCATGCGCTGGGCATACAGAATTTTCAGGTCAATGCCCAAGTCTTTGGCGGCGGCTTGCATGAATTGAACGTAGCTGATCCAGAAGGCTTCCTGGGTGGTGCCGGGGCTCAGGAACAGCACCGACTCTGCACGCGCAGTCGGACCGTAAATCGCGCCAAACGCCAGCAGGAAGGTGTAGAAAAACTTCAACATTTAACGTCCGAGCCCCCGGAAATTCCGCCGCGCATTATAGCCAGTGAAGTTCCGTAAAACGGGGTTTATTACGGCTTTTGTCCGACAATCGTCGGGTAGGGGCCCGGACGGGGTCGTTTATTGATGACTGACCCAGAATACCGCCGTGCCCACGACCAGGATGATCAGAAACAAGATCGCCCAAGCATCGACCGTACTGTCAGGCTTTGTAGCTTTGGTAGGGTTGCTCATTGCATCGCCTCTTGTCGGTTTTATCGGTGATTGCACAAAGACTCGACCACAGTAAAGACGACGATTGCCCGCACCACAAATAAGGGTTTTGCAACAACGATTCTCATTAGGCGATTTGGTTCTTTACATATACTTAAACATCACTTTTGCGCATAACTGCAAACTGGTATCTTGCCCCGGCTCCGTGGGGAGTGCGCGGCCGTGCGCGCAGAATTGCAGAGGCTCTTTCGGACTCCGGCAAGCACAAAAACGCAGCTGTATCCGAGCGACCCAAGCCTGAGAACAGGACCTATATGTACGTATACGACGAATACGATCAGCGGATCATCGAGGACCGCGTCAAGCAGTTCCGTGATCAGACCCGACGCTATCTGGCAGGCGAGCTGAGCGAAGAAGAGTTCCGCCCCCTGCGCCTGCAAAATGGGCTTTACATCCAGCGATTCGCGCCGATGTTGCGAGTGGCGGTGCCTTACGGCCAACTGACTTCGCGTCAGATCCGCATGATGGCCAAGATTGCCCGCGACTATGACAAGGGCTATGCCCACATCAGTACCCGGCAGAACGTTCAGTTCAACTGGCCGGCCGTGGAAGACATTCCGGACATTCTGGCTGAACTGGCGACCGTGCAGATGCACGCGATCCAGACCAGCGGCAACTGCCTGCGCAACGTCACCACCGACCAGTTCGCCGGTGTTGCCGCCGATGAATTGATCGATCCGCGTCCATGGTGCGAGATCGTCCGTCAGTGGACCACGTTCCACCCGGAATTTGCCTACCTGCCGCGTAAATTCAAGATCGCTGTCAACGGTTCGACGTCCGACCGTGCCGCCATCGAAGTCCATGACATCGGCCTTGAGCCGGTACACAACGCCGCTGGCGAGCTGGGTTTCCGTGTGCTGGTCGGCGGTGGCCTGGGCCGTACGCCGGTGGTGGGCGCGTTCATCAATGAGTTCCTGCCGTGGCAAGACCTGTTGAGCTACCTCGACGCCATCCTGCGGGTCTACAACCGTTATGGCCGTCGCGACAACAAGTACAAGGCGCGGATCAAGATTCTGGTGAAGGCACTGACACCTGAAGTCTTCGCACAGAAAGTCGATGCGGAAATGGAACACCTTCGCGGTGGCCAGACCACGCTGACCGAAGCCGAAGTACATCGTGTTGCCAAACACTTCGTCGACCCGGACTACAAGGCCCTGGACAACCAGGCCGCCGAACTGGCCGAACTCGACCAGCAGCACCCTGGTTTCGCACGCTGGCGCACCCGCAACACCCTGGCGCACAAGAAGCCGGGTTATGTCGCCGTGACCCTGTCCCTGAAGCCAACCGGTGTTGCACCGGGCGACATCACCGACAAGCAGCTCGACGCTGTGGCCGACCTGGCCGACCGTTACAGCTTCGGTCAGCTGCGTACCTCGCACGAACAAAACATCATTCTGGCCGACGTGGAACAGTCCCGACTGTTCGCGATGTGGGGCGAGTTGCGCGAGCAAGGTTTCGCCACGCCGAACATTGGCTTGCTGACCGACATCATCTGCTGCCCGGGTGGCGACTTCTGCTCGCTGGCCAACGCCAAGTCGATCCCGATTGCCGAATCGATCCAGCGCCGCTTCGACGACCTGGACTACCTGTTCGACATCGGTGAACTGGACCTGAACATCTCCGGTTGCATGAACGCCTGTGGTCACCACCACGTCGGCCACATCGGCATCCTCGGGGTGGACAAGAAAGGCGAAGAGTTCTACCAGGTGTCCCTTGGTGGCAGTGCCAGCCGTGACGCCAGCCTGGGTAAAATCCTTGGCCCGTCCTTTGCCCAGGAAGCCATGCCTGACGTGATCGAAAAACTGATCGACGTGTACATCGAACAACGTACCGAAGACGAGCGTTTCATCGACACCTATCAGCGTATTGGCATCGACCTCTTCAAGGAGCGCGTCTATGCAGCGAATCATTAAGAACAACGAGGTCGTCGACGAAACCTGGCACCTGCTGCCCAAGGATTTCAACATCGACGAGATCAGCAACTGCGACGACCTCATCGTCCCCCTGCAGCTGTGGCGCGAACACAGCCGCATGCTCAAGGCCCGCGATGGCGGCCTGGGCGTCTGGCTGGATGCCGATGAAGAAGCCGAAGAAATTGGTGAAGACGTGGAGCAGTTCAAGGTCATCGCCTTGAACTTCCCGGCCTTCACCGACGGCCGCAACTACTCCAACGCCCGCCTGCTGCGTGACCGTTACGGTTTCAAAGGCGAACTGCGGGCGATTGGTGATGTACTGCGCGACCAGTTGTTCTACCTGCATCGCTGCGGTTTTGATGCGTTTGCAATTCGTCCCGACAAAGATCCGTACGAAGCCCTTGAAGGTCTCAAGGACTTCTCGGTGACCTATCAGGCCGCCACCGACGAACCGCTGCCGCTGTTCCGTCGCCGCTGATGGTCAAACCTTGAACCCCTTTCAGGGGTTCAAGGCTCCTTCCTGTAATGAGTCAAAGACTGGCCCGCTCCTCCAGCGCGTTGAAAGCTGCCATCGGATGATCGAACCGCCCGCTGCTGCGACTTAGTCGATTCCACATTTCGTCCGAAGTACCCGCCTCCTCCAACAATCGCCAGACCCTTGTCTGTAGCGACAAGTAACTGATTTGAAAGTCGGCCGTCAGACTCAATCTGTCCATGACGGCTAAAAACCGAGTGCCAGAAGGCTTGCCCGCCAGTTGCTGCCAAAGCGCAAGCCGGGACTGTTGCAACGCTGCGTCACAGTCTCGTAGCCATACTGTCGGCGATCCATAGTCGGCACCGGGCGCGCCCAGCCATAAATTGATTCCTGTTGCCTCTCGATGACTGATCAGCCGGCGAAGCGTGTCTTCGTCGGTCAGCGGATTCCCCCATAGCAGCACGCGATCGTCTGCAACCGCCTGGTTTATGACCGCGGGAGGAACTCGGGTGATCTGGTTATCACGTAAATCCAGGGACGTCAGATAAGGCTCATCCTTGATACCGATCGGGCATCGGCTGATGTAGGTATTTCTCAGGTTGAGCTGACGTAGATCGTTCAAGCCCAACACCAAAGGGGGCACACCCAGCGGGTTGTCGCTCAAGTCCAGCGATTGCAGGCGAGTCAGGTTACGCAGCCGGGACGCGGCGCTTTCACTGAAAACCAACTGTGTAGCACTCAGGTTCAGCGAGCGAAGGCGTTTCAATTGTTCGATGGCGGGCGGCAGCGAGTGACCTGTATCTCCCGCCACGAAGTAGTGACGCAAGTCCACGTTTTCCAGATTCAATATCTCAAGGTTTGGAAAGCCCTCGAGAAACCCGTTCAAGCTGTCTTCCTCGGTCAGATGGAAGCCCTTCATCAACAACTCGGTCACGTCGTCGAACCGCACATTCAACGCAGGCAATCGGTGATAATTTTCAAAGTTCATATCCAGCGTGGTATTTGGGGAGCCACCACGCTTTTGCCATACGGCGACCAGTTCTTCAGAGAGTTCCGTCCTCAGGGTTCGCTCGTCCTCCATTTCGTCCATCAGCAGCTGGACGTTGTAGGTCGAGATTTGTGCAGGGCTAAAGCCCTGCGCCGCCTCATCGCCAGCAACCAGAAAAGGAAGGTCCATGTCATCGACATCCTGGGGAACCTGATCTATCCAACCGCTCAAATCCGTGTTGAGTTGCTGTAATTGCTGGTTTAACCCATCGATGTAGGCTTGCGCAGCATTACCCGCTCGTTGCAGGGCTTCATCGGCCTGCGCAACGGTGAAGTCGGGATAAATATCCATGAGTTGCAACCTCATCATCTCGTGGGTCAGGGCGGTGCCTTGGGAGGTCGACGGATAACCTCCACCCCTCAGCCCCCGAGCCTCGAACGACAGCCCGCTGTCCATGCGTTGCAACCCGAGCAGGGTTTGCGACCGAGGCAGCGCCACCGCGCCGATCTTGAGTCGTAGCTCATTGGCGGGGTCATCGGATATCAGGTGCAGGGACGAGCGTTCGTCTTCTGACAGGGCTCCGAGGATCGCCTCATAGAGGTCAGATTGCCTGCCTTGCTGCTGATAGCGATCTCCATCCCTGATGATGCTTCGACAGTGAGCGTCATCGAGCGAACCACTGCGATCCAGCACCTGGCCGGCAGGCGAACGGTCAAGAATGTCTATTCGAAGATCTCTGGGCCATCCCGGCAGATGCTGGAGCGAATGCAGTGCCAGCGTGTCTGTCTCGGGATTGTGGAACGAGCGAAGGTAAAAGCCTTCGTAGGCACGATTGAGCCGGACATGTTGTTGATACTGCCGGGCCTTGCTGTCCAGACGCTTGATCACCTGCCTGACCTCGACAGCATCTGGCGCCTTGCGGACATCTACGCCGTAGCGGTCGAGCATTTGCTCAATGGCGCTTTTTGGCAGCCCTGGATACTCCCGCTGAAACAGCCGGACCCACTCATGCTCCGATTGCTGCAGTGAGGCATAACGACTGCTGAATAACCCGGTTTTCCCGGCCCCAGCCAATTCCTGATCGAGTTTGAAGCGACTGATCGTGTCGGCCAGCAATGGCGTCGGGGGCCGACCGGTGTGTATCAAGCGCAGCAGGTCGTCATCGACCGCACTGACCTTGCCGATCTGCGTCAGCACTTCATCGCTGAATGACGCCACCGAGGGGCCGATGCCGCGGATCAGTTCCAGCCGCGACAGACCGGAAGGCGCTGCCACACTTTCCTGCGTCGAGGTGACGACGATGTGTTCACCTCGTGAAAGCGTCTCGGACGCTGCGCCTTCAACTCGGGCATCCCGCCCCGCGCCTGCCAGCGGCAGCGCATTGAGCAAGCCAAATACCGTGCGGGTGATGCCCTCTTTGCGCTGGCTCGACGTCTCACCGTTCACGGCCTGATCCAGCCCATAACCGGCGTCTATGAGCCCGGCCAGCGCCAGTAACCCCTCTCCCCCCGGCACAAACAGGGCCAAAGGCCCGAACCGGTTTATCCATTGCACCACCGGTTCGACAACCGCGCTCAAATTGTCGCGGTTGACTTGCGCGTCGTCCCGGATGGTTTTGACGCTTTCCCGGGCGGCCTGTTTCATGGTCAAAACCAGCTGTGCAAACGGATCGGTCGCGGGTGGCTGATCGTCGAAACCGATGTACTCGGCGGGATCCCAATAACCATCATTGTTGAAGAACCCGGCATTGCTGGTCAGCCAGTGCTTTCGGGGGTAAATCCCCATGCCGTCCAGCGCCGTCAGTACGCCGGCGTGGAACGTGCCGTCCTGTCGGTCATCGTCGGCAAAATGGGCAGCCAGCGCCTGCTTCGTGTTACCGGCATGGCTCTGTTTCACCACCCATTGGTGCAACTGCGAAACGTCGGCGAAGTCATGCAAGGGTGAAGAGTTGCCCGGGATGTACATCAACACCCGGGGGCTGGCGGCGACACGAAAGGTCCAGATGTCGATTGCGGTGTAGCGATAGAGTGTTAATCGGCTGGCCGTGACCCGAGGTGGAATTCGGGTCGGCGCTCGAAGCGCTTCGATTGTCAGCGTTTCCCACGCCTGATCCACCGGCAAACCTGCGGCCTGAAAAGCGAGCGCCAGGCCTTTTTCACTCAGGCGTTGTTCATGCCGCTGCAGCCAGGCGCACATGAGAAATGCGGCTTTGACCGATGTCCTCAACGCATAGGGTTTCGGCGCAAAGAGCGTCTCGTCGGACGGCCAGGCCTTATCGAGATAGGCCTTGTACAAACCCGGCAAATCCAGCTCCCAAACCCACTGTTTGAAGTCGGCGGGTTTTAAGCGGATTTGCGTTGCCGGCCCATAGGTTTGCGCCTTTGTTTGGCGATAAATGCCTTCATAAGTCTGGTGATTGCCGCTGCCGTGGTCAGCGAACTCATCGACATTCTGCACGATCCGGACAGACGGCCCGATGTCCGGTGGTGTGTATAGGCCGAACGCGGTTTCCGCGAAACGTCCGTCACCCACGGTCTGATAATTGGACAGCAGCGCCTGTAACAGCGCCTGCGAATGTGCCACTTGCCCCTGTTGAATGCCGTCCTGGGCAGGATGCCCCTTGTAGTTGTAATCGAGCGTAACCAGCAAGGCTGTCTGCGGATCAATGTCCGCTCCCCACTTTTCCTTGATCAAGTGTGCGCCAAATTGATCAGGGGTTTGCGGCAGTGCGATGTTCACGGCGGCGGCGAGTTCGCCACGCATTCGTAACATTGGCGACGGGCTCGGGCCAGCATCGTTTTGGTCAGGGTGGTCGGTCATGTGCAATCCGTTGCAATCATTTGGAACACCACCCTACCCAGCCTTCAATCAATCGGATGCAGGAGCAAGTCGACAGCCGGCTTAGGAGATTTCGTCACCTCAGGAAGGAATTTGCACGGATCTGAAGCAAAAAAAACCGGGACTTGAGCCCCGGTTTTTTTGTTTAAAACGATGATGAGATGTCGATTACCAAAAGCGTTGCTGAGTCAAACGGCTCCACCAGGTCAGCAAAACACGATCGACCGAACCGCTGGCCGCCATGCCGATGCGCTCTTGCAAACTTTTGCGCTCGGAATAGTGCAGATGAAAGAGCTCCGCATTTTTTGCCCGCTCGGCAAGGTATTCATCGCTGGTTTTGAGTTCGTCGACCAGTTGTTTGTCGAGGGCCGCGACACCGAGCCAGATTTCACCGGTGGCCACTTCATCAATGGCCAGTTGCGGGCGATAGCGCGCGACGAAGTTCTTGAACAACTGATGGGTAATGTCCAGGTCTTCCTGGAATTTTTCGCGGCCCTTCTCGGTGTTTTCGCCAAACACAGTCAGGGTGCGTTTGTATTCACCGGCGGTCAGCACTTCGAAGTCGATGTCGTGCTTTTTGAGCAGGCGATTGACGTTGGGCAGTTGGGCCACCACGCCAATGGAGCCGAGAATCGCGAATGGCGCACTAATGATCTTCTCGCCGATGCAGGCCATCATGTAGCCGCCGCTGGCCGCGACTTTGTCGATGCAGATGGTCAATGGCACGCCAGCATTGCGGATGCGCGCCAGTTGCGAGGACGCCAGGCCGTAGCTGTGAACCATGCCGCCACCGCTTTCCAGGCGCAGCACCACTTCATCCTTGGGCGTGGCAAGGGTCAGCAGCGCGGTAATTTCGTGGCGCAGATTCTCGGTGGCCGACGCTTTGATATCACCGTCGAAATCCAGCACGAACACGCGCTGTTTGGTCTCGGGGGTTTTCTTTTGCTTTTTCTCGGATTTGGACTGGGACTTGCGAAGGGCCTTGAGCTGGTCCTTGTCGAGCAAGGTTTGCTCCAGGCGTTCGCGCAACCCTTTATAGAAATCATTGAGCTTGCTGACTTGCAAATGACCGGCCGACTTGCGCCGCCCCTTGCTGCGCAACGCCGCAAAACTGGCCAGGACCACCAGAATGGCGATCACCAGTGTCACGGTCTTGGCCAGAAAACTGGCGTACTCAGACAAAAACTCCACAGTGACTCCTTCATTACTAAGCGCGGCTTGAACACGCGCGGGATACCTCCAGCATACCCATGCGCCAGCCCGGCGACCAGCCGTGCAACCTCTGGTAACAGGCCCGTAACGGCCATTTCAAACAAGCGTATGTTTTTTCATTGACAGCTCCGCGCCATCCTCATAACCTCGCCAAACCTTCAACGTACCGGGACGACGCGGACGTGGGCAGTATCTATTTGATTCGACATGGCCAGGCCTCCTTTGGTGCAGACGACTATGACGTCCTGTCGCCGACCGGTATTCGCCAGGCGGAAATCCTCGGCCAACACCTGGCCGAGCTGGGTATCAGCTTCGATCGCTGCCTCTCGGGCGACCTGCGCCGTCAGCAGCACACTGCCAATAGCGCGCTGGAACAGTACGCCGCAGTGGGCCTGCCGGTGCCGACCCTGGAAATCGATTCCGCCTTCAACGAGTTCGACGCCGACGCGGTCATTCGCGCGCTGCTGCCGGCCATGTTGGAAGACGAACCCGAGGCTCTGGACGTCCTGCGCAATGCCGCGCAAAACCGCGCCGAATTCCAGCGCATCTTTGCCCTGATCATCGAACGCTGGCTCACCGGCACCTATGACACACCGGGCCTGGAAAGCTGGCTGGGCTTCGTTGAACGCGTACAGGCCGGTTTGCAGCGAATCCTGGAAAGCGCCGACAGCACCCAGAAAATCGCCGTATTTACCTCCGGTGGCACCATCACCGCCCTGCTCCACCTCATTACACAAATGCCGGCCAGGCAGGCATTTGAGCTGAACTGGCAAATCGTCAACACCTCGCTCAACCACTTGAAGTTCCGTGGTCGCGAGGTGGCACTGGCTTCCTTCAACAGTCATGCGCACCTGCAGTTGTTGAAGGCCCCGGAACTCATCACGTTTCGCTGAGTCCGGATTATTGTGACCCTGGCTGTAATCACCCAGCTCTAATTACCCAAGAAAGGATCGAACCATGACCTCCGTAGCTGATGCCGTACAAGCAATGAAAGCCAAGTTCAACCCAGCCGCTGCTGCCGGTCTGGACCTGGTTTTCGGTTTCCGCATCGACGACACCAAGAACTTCTCGCTGATCGTCAAAAACAGCACCTGCGAGCTGCAAGAAGGCGAAAACCCTGACGCCCAGGTCACTCTGGTCATGGACGGCGAAACCCTGGAAGGCATCGTTGACGGTTCGACCGACGGCATGCAAGCGTTCATGGGCGGCAAATTGCGCGCTGAAGGCGACATGATGCTGGCGATGAAACTGTCCGAGCTGTTCCCGAGCTAAGACTGCGCTCCCGACCTTCGGGAGCCCGTCTCGCTACCAACGAATCCCGTCCCTTGTGGCGGGATTCGTCGTTTTCCGCCCCGAGAAAACGGCTACCTGCGCATTCACCGTCTATATTCCTTGTGGCCGCATGCGTCAGGCAGTGGCTGATTGCCCCTCGACCCAATTGCGCGGAGCACGGCCATGACCCCGCCTGACGACTCTGACGGTTTTAACCGCCGACGTGTACTGCAAGGCCTTTCGGCAGGCGCTGTCGGTGCCTGGATCAGCCCGTTATTCGCAGGGAGTAAAACCATGCCCGACGCCCCGGCCGACCTCATTCTGTACAACGGACGCCTGCACACCGTCGATCGCAAAAAACCCCAGGCGAGCGCCGTCGCGATCAAGGACGGGCGCTTCGTGGTGGTCGGCAGCGATGCACAGGCCATGGCCCTGCAAGGCGCCGGTACGCACATCGTCGACCTGCATGGTCGCACGGTGATTCCCGGTCTCAATGACTCGCACCTGCACTTGATCCGTGGCGGCCTCAATTACAACCTCGAACTGCGCTGGGAAGGCGTGCCGTCACTGGTCGATGCCTTGCGCATGCTCAAGGACCAGGCCGATCGCACCCCCACGCCGCAATGGGTACGGGTGGTCGGGGGCTGGAATGAATTTCAGTTCGCCGAGAAACGCCTGCCGACGATTGATGAACTGAACAAAGCGGCGCCGGACACACCCGTGTTCGTCCTGCACCTCTACGATCGCGCCCTGCTCAACCGCGCCGCGCTGAAAGTGGTCGGTTACACCCGCGACACTCCGAACCCGCCTGGCGGTGAAATTGTTCGTGATGCCAACGGTGATCCCACTGGCATGCTGATCGCCCGGCCCAACGCGATGATTCTCTACTCCACCCTGGCCAAGGGGCCCAAGCTGCCGCTGGAGTATCAGGTCAACTCGACCCGCCAGTTCATGCGCGAACTCAATCGCCTCGGCGTCACCAGCGCCATCGACGCCGGCGGCGGTTATCAAAATTATCCGGACGACTATCACGTCATTCAGCAATTGGCCAAAGACCAGCAGCTCACGGTGCGCATTGCTTACAACCTGTTCACCCAGAAACCCAAGGAAGAACTGACCGACTTCAAAAACTGGACCAGCACTTCGCACTACGGCCAGGGTGACGATTTCCTGCGGCACAATGGTGCCGGGGAGATGCTGGTGTTTTCGGCGGCGGACTTTGAAGACTTCCTCGAACCGCGCCCGGATCTACCGCAAACCATGGAGCAGGAACTGGAACCGGTGGTCCGGCATCTGGTGGAACAGCGTTGGCCGTTCCGCCTGCACGCGACGTACAACGAATCCATCAGCCGCATGCTCGACGTATTCGAGAAGGTCAATCGTGATATTCCTTTCAATGGTTTGCCATGGTTTTTCGATCATGCGGAAACCATCACCCCGCAGAACATCGAACGGGTAAAAGCCTTGGGCGGCGGCATTGCGATCCAGGACCGCATGGCCTTCCAGGGTGAATACTTCGTCGACCGTTACGGCGCCAAGGCCGCTGAACATACGCCACCGATTGCACGCATGCTGGCTGAAGGCATCCCGGTCGGCGCGGGTACCGACGCCACGCGCGTATCGAGCTACAACCCGTGGACCTCACTGTATTGGCTGGTCAGCGGCCGCACCGTCGGCGGACTTGAGTTGTATCCCCAAAGCTTGAGCCGCGATACGGCACTTGAGCTCTTTACCCACGGCAGCGCCTGGTTCTCCTCGGAACAAGGCAAGAAGGGGCAAATCAAAGTCGGGCAATTGGCCGACCTGATTGCGTTGTCGGCGGACTACTTCCACATCGAAGATGAAGCGATCAAATGGATCGAGTCGGTGCTGACCATTGTCGACGGCAAGATTGTGTATGGCGTCCAGGAGTTCGAAAAGCTCGGGCCACCGCCGATCCCGGTGGTGCCTGAATGGTCACCCGTCAGCAAGGTGCCGGGGCACTGGAAACCCGTGGCACCGCTGGCGGCGCAAGTGCATCAATGTGTTGGCGCTTGTGCAGTGCATGCCCATAGCCATGAACGTGCCCGACTGTCGAGTGCGCCGGTCAGCGACTTTCAGGGATTCTGGGGAGCGTTTGGCTGTTCGTGTTTTGCGTTTTAAGCGCAGACTCGCCACCGGTGAGGTGTAAACCTACAATGGCCGCACCTTCCCCGTCGGCCGCCCCATGGACATTGATCTCGCCCGCACCTTTCTGGAAATCGTCCGCCACGGCAGCCTCGCCGCGGCGGCCGAGAAGCTTCATGTCACCCAGACCGCGATCACCGCACGCGTGCAGAAACTTGAAAGCCAGCTCGGTAGCACGCTGTTTGTGCGCAACCGCGCCGGCGCGCGCCTGACGCCCAATGGCGAGGCCTTTGTGGTGTACGCCAATCAACTGGTCGAAACCTGGGAAGCGGCGCGCCGGGACTTGCCCTTGCCTGAAGGCTACCGCGATGTGCTGCACATCGGTGGCGAGGTCAGTCTGTGCAACCCATTGATGCTCAGTTGGGCGGGCGAGCTGCGCGAGAAAATTCCCAGCCACGCCCTGCGCATGGAAATCCGCGACGGCGAAAACCTTCTACGTCAGCTGGAACTGGGCGTGCTCGATGCGGCGCTGGTCTATCAGCCAGAGTACTGGCCGCGCCTGCAAGTCGAGCAGGTACTGGAAGAAAAACTGGTGCTGGTGCGCTTGGCGGGCAAGCCCGATCCCTACGTGTACATCGACTGGGGCCCGGATTTCCGTCGCCAGCACGATGCGGCCCTGCCGGAAAAAGCCAAAGCCGCCCTGAGCTTCAACCTCGGCCCGCTCGGTTTGCAGTACATCCTGGAAAACGGTGGCAGCGGCTACTTCCGCACGCGCGTGGTCCAGAGCTATCTGGAAAGCGGTGTACTGGAAATCGTGCCCAAGTCCCCGGAGTTCAGCTACCCGACCTACCTGGTGTATTCGCGCGATCGTGACTCGGCAACCCTGCAACAGGCATTCGATTTGCTGCGCGAAGTGATCCAGTCCGATGAAGACTGGTCGCAGCGCTGGAATCCGCTGACCTGAACACACCGGATCATGGCGTTTGTGTCCTGTAGGTTGCTCCAGCCTCTGCGGGCAGATCAGCTAATCTGCTGGTTATAACAATAACCAGAGGTGACCGCAGTGAGGCAGACCACCCAGGCATTCCGAAGCCGCTATCGCGCCGACATTCATCCGCTGTACAACCCCTGGCTGCACGGCGTCTTTGTGCTGGTGTTCGGATTGCTGGCCATCGGCGGATTCTGGAGCACCGTGCATCAGGTCAAGCCGCTGGAATGGCTGGCGGTTCCGATTACGCTGTTGTTTTTCAACCTCGGTGTGTATGGGGTGCACCGACATCTGGGCCATCACAAAAAGCGCTTTGCGCGGATGTTCTACGCCCGCCATGCCGGCGACCACCACAGCTTTTTCGCCCCCGGCCACATGACCTATGACAGTGCCCGGGACTGGCGGGTGATCCTGTTTCCAGCCTGGCTGATCGTGGTGCACACCGTCGTCATCACCCTGCCCCTTTGGTGGCTGCTGGCGCAGTTCGACAGCAACGTCGCCGGTCTGGTCGGCGGTTGTCTGGTCCTGGGTTACCTGACCTATGAAGTGTTTCACGCCTGCGAGCACTTGCCGCCCGGCAACCCGATCACGCGTCTGCCGTGGATTCGCCAGATACGCCGCCTGCATGAACTGCATCACCGCCGCGAGCTGATGCAGGAGCGCAATTTCAACATCGTGTTTCCGCTGATGGATTACCTGTTCGGCACCCTCTACTGGGAACCGGATCAGCCCTCCCTGCCCTTTTCGAGAACGCCCATGACGCGCATGCAGCACCAGATCGCTATCGCTGGAAATCCGATGGACGTGCTCGCCTATGCCAGCACCGTTACCCGTTGGCCGGAGTGGCATCCGTCTTCCCTCAAGGTTGACGGTCCGGCCGGCCCGCTGCACGCTGGATCGCGGTTTGAGGAAGACATCCGGGCCGGGGGTCGCGACGGGCATTTGAGTTGGGAGGTCAACGAATACCTGCCGGGACGCCGCTGGAGTGCCTGGGCACAAGGCGATCACGGCTTGTCGCTGACGGTGACTTACGAATGCGCAGCGGACGGTGACGACACGCAATTTATCCGCACGCTGGATTATCAATTCGCCGGCCTCGGAATGCGCATTGCCAATCACTTGCTGCTCAAACGGCGCATCGAACGTGAATCCGCCGAATCGATGCTGGCCTTGCGAGAGATGGCGCAAAAACAGCTGACCGCCGCCGGAGCCCACGCGTGAGCAGAATCAAGTTTCGACATGGACTGTTGCTGTTACTCATTGCCCTTGGCGCCTTCCTGTTGCTGTGGCCAACCAAGGTAAAACCGGTCGCCTGGAACCCGCCACCGGCCCCTTCCCTTACCAGCGGCGTCTACGCTGACAATCAGCGCCTCAAAGGCGTGGAGCGTGTCGGTCCGGCCGACATTGCGGGGCCGGAAGCCCTGTTGCTCGAGGGCGATACGCTGATCACCGGCTTGCATGACGGTAAGTTGATTCGTACGAGCATCGACGGCAAAGACACCAATGTGCTGGCCGATACCGGTGGCAGACCCTTGGGCCTGGCGCGCCACCCCAATGGTTTGCTGGTGATCGCGGACGCCGTTAAAGGGCTGCTGTCCCTGGACGCTCAAGGCCGGTTGATCCCGCTGTCCACTACGGCGGGCGGCGTGCCTTTTGGTTTTACCGATGACGTAACCATCGACAAGTCCGGGCATTACGCCTATTTCAGCGACGCTTCCAGCCGCTGGGGCTACGGCAAGGATGGCGAGGCGATCATCGAGCACGGAGGTGACGGCCGTTTGCTGCGGTATGACTTCCAGACCGGGAAAACCGACGTGCTGCTGGACAAGCTCGAATTTGCCAACGGTGTGACACTGGGGCCGGACGACGCTTTTGTACTGGTCAACGAAACCGGCGCCTACCGTATCAGCCGCTTTTGGCTGACCGGGCCGAAAGCCGGCACGCATGACCTGTTTATCGACAACCTGCCAGGGCTGCCGGACAACCTCGCGTTCAACGGCCAGAACCGCTTCTGGGTAGCACTCTATGCACCGCGCAATGCGCTGCTCGACCGCACGGCGCCTCACCCTCACGTGCGCAAAATGATTGTCCGGGCGATGACGCTGCTGCCTAAACCGGTGGAAAAGCGCGCCTTCGCCCTGGGGCTGGATCTGGACGGCAAGGTGATTGCCAACCTGCAGGACGCCAGCAGCGGTAACTATTCACCGATCACGACGGTGCGTGAGTATGGGGACTGGCTGTACTTCGGCTCGCTGAAGGCGACAAACATGGTGCGACTGCCGCTCACCACTGCCCTCCAGAAATAACAAAAATCAATATGTGGAAGCCGGGCTTGGCCGCGATGGCGGCCAGCCTGATACATCAATGTCGCCAGTGCCGTCGCCATCGCGGGCAAGCCCGGCTCACACCGGGTTTTGTGTGGGTTATTCGGAATCTGGGGCGTCAGCGGTTTCGTCGTGCTTGCGCGCAGTGTCGTCATCCTCTTCATTCGGATGGGTCGTGATGCGGTTCGGGCTCAACGGCTGGGGATGCGTCGGAATCGGGTCATAGCCGCCCTGCTCTTCGCTGGGGTATTTGGCTTTGCCGGGGATAGGGGGACGGGTCATAAGGCACCTCTCAGGGAGTCGATAACGATGACTACTGACTTTCGAGGTGCCGGTTTTTACGTCGTTCCAAATTTTGCGTCACCGGTCGTCGGTGGCTCGATTCGGCGCCTCAGGACTTCGCCTGCAATTGTGCGACGATCTTGTCCTTGACCTGCACGCGCTTCTCCTTGAGCTTCTTCAGCACATCATCGCTGGGCGCATCGGATGTCGCGGTCTCGGCCTTCACCACATCGGCGTCCGCCTGGGAATATTTGTTGATCAGCGAATCCAGTAACGGATCCTTGGTGCGTTTTTGCTGGATCTCTTCCTTTGAAAGCTTTAAGTCCTGATACAGGTCATGGGACACCGGCATGGAACACCTCCGTTTGATGATCGGTAGCAAACGCGATCAATTGCGCTTACCAACTATCAGAATGGCCTCGGATACCGGGTTCTGTCGACCACCTGTCAGACCAGCGGTGCCCGTTCGTCGTCCTGTCGCAAATACGGTAAAGCTTGAGCAAAGGAGTTCAACCATTAAGGACGGTGCGAACCATTCGGGTAAGCGCTTGGGGCCCGTAGGGCTTGCTCAGCAAATGCGTGTCGGGGCTGAGTAGGTGGTTGCGCGAGATAATGTCGCGGGTATGGCCCGAGGCGAACAACACCGCCACCGGGGGAATTTGCACTTTGGCCCACGCGGCCAGGTCCGCGCTTTTGATCAGGCCAGGCATGACCACGTCAGTGAAAATCAACTCCACGGCCGCCCCCTCCAGCAATATCTGCATCGCCTGGTCGCCGTTGGCGGCCGTCAAGACGTGGTAACCCTCTTCGCACAACAACTCCACCGCCGAGGCGCGTACCGCTTCGTTGTCTTCAACCACCAGAATGGTTTCATGGCCGCCGCGGTGCTGCGCATCAAGCGGCGTCGTTTCGCTGGGCAACGGGCGCAGGCTGCGTGGGAAATACAACTGAACCCGAGTGCCCTGCCCCTCAGTGCTGGAAATCTCGATGTGCCCGCCGCTCTGTTTGACGAAACCGAACACCATGCTCAACCCCAGCCCCGTTCCCTGGCCATCGGCCTTGGTGGTGAAAAACGGTTCGAAGGCCTGGGCAAGCACCTGCGGTGGCATGCCGATACCGGCGTCTGTCACCGAAACGCAGACGTAGTCGCCGGCAACAATGCCCTTGCCCGCACAAAACGTTGAGTCGAGGACGATGTGTTCGGCACTCAGACCGATGGTCCCCTCACCTTTCATGGCGTCACGGGCATTGATTGCCAGATTGAGAATGGCGTTCTCCAGTTGATTGCGATCAACAAAGATGTGCCAGGGATCCTGCGGGGCACTGACGTTGATCTGAATGGTTTCCCCCAACGCCCGCTGCAACAGCTCCGCGAGGCCGTCGAAAATCTGCCGTGGATGGCACACCGCGGGTGACAGTGGCTGGCGACGGGCGAACGCGAGCAATTGCGAAGACAATTTTGCGCCACGTTCGACGGCGGCAATCGAGGCATTGACCCGGCGCTGTACGTTGGCATTGTCCGGTTCATGCCGCGCCAGCAAGTGCAGGTTGCCGGCGATCACCTGCAACAAATTATTGAAGTCGTGGGCGACGCCACCGGTGAGACCGCCGATGGCTTCGAGTTTCTGTGATTGGCGAAGTTGCTCTTCGGCGGCCAGCCGCGCGTCGACTTCATCCGCCACACGTTGCTCCAGGTTACGCGTGAACCTGAGCAACGAATCTTCGGCAGTCTTGCGTTCATGGATGTCGATCAAGACGCCGGGAAAGCGGAACGGCTCGCCCTGCTCATTGAACTCGCAACCGCCGCTCGCCTGTACCCACAGGTAACTGCCGTCCGGGCGCAGGACACGATATTCGGCATTGAACGACTCACCGGTTTCTACCGATTTATTAACCTGCTCCTTTACCCAACCGAGATCGTCGGGATGGATCTGCGCTTCGGCAACCTCCGTGGGCAGGTTGCTCAGGTCCTGATCGGCGGGATAGCAGAAGGTGCGGGCAAAGCGCTCGTCGCCAGACAGCTTGTTGGCCTTGATGTCCCAGACGAACGAACCCAGCAAGGCTCCGGCATTGAGCGCCAGGCGAACCCGTTCGTTGTCGGCGCGATAGGCATCTTCGGCAGCCTGGCGGCGGCGTTCGGACATCACATGGCCCGTGGTCTCGACCACCATCGCCATGACACCGGCCGGCTTGCCACTATCGTCGGCCACCGGGCTGTAATAGAGGTCCAGCCAGACGTCTTCGGGAACGCCGTCGCGCAGCAACACCAGTTCTTTATTGCTATAGGACAAGGTGCCGCCCGCCAGGCAGGTATTGACCACATGCCGATTGAACTCGGCGACTTCCGGCCAGCCCATTTCCACCGGGGAACCCAACAGATAGGGATGGCGGCCACCGGCGAATCGGGAGTAGGCATCGTTGTAGATCATGTACCCGGTGCGGCCCCACAGCATCACCATCGGCAGGGGTGAAGCCAGCATCAATTGCACAGAACTGCACAGGCTTGCGGGCCAGGTGTCGAGGCTGCCCAGTTCGGTCTGGCACCAGTCGAAGGCGCGAATACGCCCGGCCATTTCACCGTTCCAGCCAGCACACCCGTGGCTTTCGTCTAGAAACTGCATCGATTGGCTCTATCCCGGTCATTGACACCCGTTTGTTTCGAGCATTGCGCACGCAATTCGTTTCATAGAGGTATAGCTGATTCAAATCCTCCGGGCACTTGTGGCGAGGATGCCCCTCTAGCCAAAGGTCAGCGGAAATCCCGGCTGTGCACGGTGATGCCGTCGAGCAATGCACTCAGGTCGCTCAAGCGTCCGGCAATCAGGTGGCGGACCTCGCCTTCCTTTTCCCAGCGGCCATCGACCTTGAGCAGCTGCGAGCCGACCAGCACCTGGCGTTGCCGCTCGGCCAGGTCGCGCCAGACCACCACGTTGACATTGCCGAACTCGTCTTCCAGGGTCACGAACGTCACGCCACTGGCAGTGCCTGGCCGTTGCCGCCCCGTCACCAGGCCCGCGATGCTGACCGGCCGCCCGTGTTCCACCGCCATCAGCTCTTGCGAACTGCGGCAGCGCCGGGCTTTCAGTTCACCGCGCAGCAACGCCAGCGGATGCGGCCCCAGAGTGGTGCCGACACTGGCGTAATCCGCTTGCAGGTCTTCGCCGACCGTGGGTTTGGGCAATGCCACCGCGTCCTCCTCCTGACTTGGCAGGCCGGCAAACAAACCGAGTTGCTTTTGCACCCCCGCCACCTCCCAGCGAGCACGATGCCGGTCACCGGCCAACCCCCGCAACGCACCGGCATCGGCCAGTTGTTCCTGGGCGCGGGCATCGAGCCGTGCACGCTGACCAAGGTCGGCGATGTCGACAAACAGCCCACGCGAGCGGGCCACTTCAATACGCTGGGCATCGTCTTCGCGAAAGCCCTTGATCATCCGCAACCCCATGCGAATCGCCGGTTGCGCGCCGATGATCGGCTCCAGGCTGCAATCCCAGTCACTGGCGCGCACATCCACCGGGCGAATCTGCAAATGATGCCGACGCGCGTCTTGCAGAATCTGATCCGGACTGTAGAACCCCATCGGCCAGCTGTTGATCAGCGCGCAGGCGAAGGCCGCCGGTTCATGGCATTTCAACCAGCAACTGGCGTAAGTCAGCAAGGCGAAACTGGCGGCGTGGGACTCGGGAAACCCGTAGCTGCCAAACCCCTTGATCTGTTCGAATATCTGCGCGGCGAATTCGGCCGTGTAGCCGTTTTTTTTCATCCCGGCGGCCAGCCGATCCTTGTGCGGCTCCAGCCCGCCATGGCGTTTCCAGGCGGCCATGGAACGCCGCAACTGATCGGCCTCGCCAGGGCTGTAGTCGGCGGCGACAATGGCGATCTGCATCACTTGTTCCTGGAACAACGGCACGCCAAGGGTGCGTTTGAGCACCTCCTTCAATTCTTCGGAGGGATAGCTTTCGGGTTCTTCCTTGTTTCGACGGCGCAGATACGGATGAACCATTCCGCCCTGGATAGGGCCGGGGCGAACGATCGCCACCTCGATCACCAGATCATAGAACTTGCGCGGTTTGAGCCGGGGCAACATCGACATCTGTGCCCGGGATTCGATCTGGAAGACACCGATGGTGTCGGCACGGCCAATCATGTCGTAGGTGGCCGGGTCCTCGGACGGGATCGTCGCCAGGCTCAGGTCAAGGCCTCGGTGGCGACGCAGCAGATCGAAACAACGGCGGATCGCGCTCAGCATCCCCAGCGCCAGAATATCCACTTTGAGCAACCCGACCGCGTCCAGGTCGTCCTTGTCCCACTGAATGATCGTGCGCTCGGCCATGGCGGCGTTTTCCACCGGCACGAGGCTGTCCAACGGTTGCTCGGAAATGACGAAGCCACCGGGGTGCTGGGACAAGTGCCGGGGGAAACCGATCAACTGTTGTGTCAGGCTCAGGACTCGACGCAGCACCGGGCTTTCGGGGTCGAACCCGCCTTCGAGCAGGCGCTCCACGGGCGGCGTTGCATCACTCCAGTGACCGCAGCAATCGGCCAGGGCGTTGATCTGATCCGGCGGCAACCCCAACGCCTTGGCCACGTCACGCACCGCGCCGGCCGCGTGATAGGTGCTGACCACCGCCGTCAACGCCGCGCGCGTACGGCCATAACGCGCAAACACGTACTGCAAGACTTCTTCGCGACGTTCGTGCTCGAAGTCCACATCAATGTCCGGCGGCTCGTTGCGCTCCTTGGAGAGAAAACGCTCGAACAGCATGTTCATCCGGTCCGGGTCGATCTCGGTGATGCCCAAGGCGAAACACACCGCCGAGTTGGCCGCCGAGCCCCGGCCCTGACAGAGAATTTTTTCGCGCCGGGCGAAAGCGACGATGTCCTGAACCGTCAGGAAATAGCTTTCGTAGCCCAGTTCGGCGATCAGCTTCAGTTCCTTATCGATCAGCCCGCGCACCTTCTCGCTCGCCCCTTCGGGCCAGCGTTCGCGAAGGCCGCGCTCGGTCAGTTCGCGCAGCCAGGACGCGGCGCTGTGCCCTTGCGGCACCAACTCCCGGGGATACTGATAGCGCAACTGGCCAAGGTCGAAGGTACAGCGCCGGGCAATGGTCAGCGTTTCATCGAGCAAGGCTTGCGGGTAGATTGATTGCAACACATCAAGGCTGCGCACATGCCGCTCGCCATTGGGGTGAAGCCGCAGCCCGGCCTCGGCCACCGGCAGGTGATGACGGATGGCCGTCATGGTGTCCTGCAAGGCGCGGCGGCCACGGGTGTGCATGTGCACATCGCCGCTGGCCACCGCAGGTATCCGCAACTCCCGCGCCAGGGTCAACAGCGCCTCCAGGCGCCGGGTATCGTCCTGGCTGCAATGCAACTGGACGCTCAGCCACAGGCGTTCGGCGAAGGTCTGTTGCAGCCAGAGGCCCGGTTCGACGTCATCGACAGCGTCTGGCACCCACAACGCCAACAGCCCCGGCATCGGTTCGCTGAAGTCTTCGCGCAGCACTTGGTACTGGCCTTTCTGCGTGCGGCGGCGCGCCCGGGTAATCAGACGACACAGGGTCTGATACCCCTCAAGGCTCTCCACCAGCAGCACCAGTTTCGGGCCGCCGTCGATGCGGATTTCGCTGCCAATAATCAGCGGCAGCTCCACCGACTTGGCGGCTTGCCAGGCGCGGACGATGCCGGCCAGCGTGCATTCATCGGTAATCGCCAACGCTTGATAGCCGTGCTTTTTGGCGCGTTGAAAGAGTTCAAGGGCACTGGACGCGCCGCGCTGGAAGCTGAAGTTCGACAGGCAGTGCAACTCGGCATAGTCGATGCTCATGCAAACCAGCCTTGCAGCCACAGAGGACCGCTCTCGCCGACCGCACGATAAGCCCAGCCCTGCTGGCCGGAACGGGTTTCGATCAGGTAGTAGTCGCGGCGCACGTCGTCACCGTCCCACCAGCCCGACTCGATGCGTTCCGGGCCCATGAGGATGCGCGTCGAACCTTCGTGGATCGCCTGCGGTTCCGTCAGCAACCAGCCCGGACGCAGCACACCCGGCAACCCTGTGCAGCGTTGGTTGTCGGCCCGCGCCTGCCACGCGCACTCCGGCCGGTGGTCGGCCTGAAAGCGCAAGCCCTGCACCGCGTCATCCCCAAGCCGCGCACGCAAGCGTTCGCGCAATTGCTCCCACGGCAAGGACTGCTGCGGCCGGTCGTCGAACAGTTCCTGGCGCTGGGGGACGAAGCTGGGCAAGTCTTCGGCGCACAACCGAAAACCGCGCACCGGGGCGTCGACCTGCACCTGCTCCAGCCGCCCCCGGGCCAGTTCGAAGAGCATCGCCGGATCGCGCTCAGCGCTGAGCAGGCCTACCTTGATCACCGAGTCCGGCAAACCGGCGTGTTCCAGGTGCAGGTCGAAACGCTGCACACCGCTGTCCCGACCGCAGAGAAATGCCGACAGATCGCCGGTCAATCGGCGTAACGGAAACAGCAGCGCCTGATGCGACTGCACGTCGAAGTTGAGCTCGATGCGCACGTCGAAACGGTCCGGCGGCAGGTAGAACGCCAGGGCCAAGCGCCGTTCACCGAACAGCGCGTCCAGGTGCTTGAGCACCTGGGCTTCGAAACGCCGGGCCAGACTTTGTCGTGGCAGCGCCTGCACCTGACTCAAGGTGCGCAAGCCCATGCGCGACAACGCCGTGGCCACTGCGGGCTCCAAGGCGATGCGGTCGACGGGCAATTGCCCGAGATGGTGCTGCAAGGCGTCGTTGTCCGGCACCACCAGCCCGTCATACACGTTGGCCAGTACCCGCGCGGCCACCGGGTTGGGCGCCGCGACAATCCGATGGCGAAAACCCAGCTCGCCGAGCTCGGCGCGCAACCGCGCCTCAAACGTTGGCCAGGGCCCGAACAGCCCCAGGCTGGATTCGATTTCAAACACCACGGCACGCGGGTAATGGACGCTCACCTGGGAGCTGAACCGATAGGCCCACGCCGCCAGAAACTGTTGCCAGTGCTCGATCTCGGCGGCGTCGTATTCGGCCGTGGCAAAGCCTTTGCTCAAGGCTTGCGCGGCGGTCATCGACTGGCCTGGGCGCAGGCCCAATGCCCGCGCCGAGGCGTTGACCGCTTGCAACACCCGACGCTGCGCCGGGCCGGTCAGCAGGGCCAGCGGCGCCTCGGGATCGGGGCGTTGACGCAGCACCGCGTCCAGCGCCAATTGCGGGAAGAGAATACAGACCCAGCGCATGGCAACCTCAATGCCCCACGGGGAAGGCAATCGGCGCCGAGCGCGCCAGCCCGCCCCGGCACTTGAGCACGCGCAATTGCGCGGGGTTGGCGTCGATGGCGATGCGCAGGGCGGCGGGCGACGGGTTGATCGCTTCATGGAGCGAGCGGTAGGCGAACGCCAGGGTCGAACCGGTTTCCGCCGCCACCTGCAAGCGACGCAACGCCCGGTCATCGGCCTTGTGCGGCCAGCACAATACGGCGCCGCAACTGCCTGAACGCAGGCATTGCTCCGCGGCCCACAAGGCATCGCGCTCGCTGGCCTGGATGATCGACAACTGGCGCAGATCGACCCCGGCGTTCTGCCACGCTTGCGGATACGGCACATACGGCGGCGCCACCAGCACGATGCGCTCGCCCGCCGCCGACAACCGCGCCAGCGCTGGCCACACCAGTTGCAATTCACCCACCCCCTGCCCGGCCAGGAGGATTTCGGTCAGCGCCGCTTCCGGCCAGCCTCCGGTGGGCAGCGCCGCATCCAGCGCGGCATGCCCGGTGGGTTGCGGGCTGACGGCCGGTGGCGCAGGCCGGCCCTTCCAGACCTGGCCGCCATTGAACAGCGTATCCAGCGCAACGACGGCGCCCATCACCCTTGCCTCACCAGACCGCAGAACACCCCTTCGATGGCGAGATCCTGACCGGGCTGCACGATGATCGGCTGATACGCCGGGTTGCGTGGCAACAGGCGAACCGTGTCGCCGACCCGCTCGAAACGCTTGATGGTGACTTCACCGTCCAGCCGCGCCACGACGATCTGGCCGTTGACCGCCTCGGGGTTGCGCCGCACGCCCACCAGATCGCCATCGAGAATGCCGTCCCCGATCATCGAATCGCCCTGAACCCGCAGCATGTAATCCGGCACCCGCGAAAAGATTGCCGGGTCGAGCAGCAAACGGCTGTGCACCTCGGCGTCGGCACCGATGGGCGCACCGGCCGCCACCCGGCCGAGTACCGGAATGTCCAGCAACTCGGGGCGCGCCGGTTGCCCGAGCAGGCGAATGCCACGGGCCTGATGCGGGTTGACCTCGATGAAACCGGCCTCGGTCAGCGCCAGCACATGCTTGCGCGCCACGCTGCGAGAGGCAAAACCGAACGCTTCGCTGATTTCAGCAAGGCTCGGGGACTGACCGTGCTCCGCGATTCGGTCGCGGATAAACGTCAGGATGGCGGTACGACGGGGAGTAAGGTTTGTCATGGAGTACATTTGTACTCTTTTGGCATTTCCCTGACAAGGACTTGTAGGCGCCGTGTAGGAATTATGTGTAGGAGTCCTGTAGCAGCTGTCGAGTGAAACGAGGCTGCGATTGGGTCTGTAGAAGATCGCAGCCTCGTTTCACTCGACAGCTGCTACAGGGGCCCGGTCAGTGTGTAAATGAAAACTCAACTGCCGCCGTCTTCATTCAAGCCCCGAGACGCCAGAAAACCTGCGATGTAGTCGATAAACGCCAAGACCTTCGCGGTTGCCCGGCGATGGCTCGGGTACACCGCCAGAATGTGCGGGCCAAAGCTGTCCGGGTCGATGTCATAGTCGGCCATCAGCCGCACCAGCCGGCCGTCGGCAAGGTATGGCGCGGCGCTCCACAACGGCGTGTGCAGCAAACCGCGCCCGGCCAGCGCGTTGGCCAGCAACAGGTCGTAATTGTCGCTGCGCAGTCGCGGTGAAACCGGTTGAGGCAGGCTCAGACGCTGCCCGTCGCGTTCGACCCACCAGAATTCGCGACTGAGCAACGGATGGCGGTACAACAGCCATTCGTGGTCATCCAGGGTTTGTGGGGTGACAGGCAGCGTTTTACGCGCCAGATAAGCCGGGCTGCCACACAGGGCCAGGCGATTACTGCCGACAACGCGAGCAATCAGCCCCGGCAAGTCGTCGTGGCCTTCGCGCAAGGCGAGGTCGTAACCGCTTTCCAACAAATTGACGAACTCATCGCACAAGTCCACTTGCAGATTGATCTGCGGGTATTGCTCCAGAAAGCCGCCACACACTTGATCGAGAAACGCCTGCCCATAGGCCAGCGGCGCGGTGATTTTCAGATTGCCGCGCAGGCCATGCTGCAATTGCTCGATTTCCTCACCCGCCTCCTCCAGCCGCTGCAACACCTGGCGCGCGGTTTCCAGATAAAGCCGCCCGGACTCGGTCAACAGAATCCGTCGAGTGCTGCGCTCGAACAACCGGGCGCCGAGCTCGGCTTCCAGGTGATTGACCGCTTTGGTCAGGGCCGACGGGGTTTTACCCAGCTGCTCGGCGGCACGGCTGAAGCTGCCGAGTTGCGCCGTGACCACGAACATTTTCAACGCACCCAGCTTGTCCATACTTTTTCCATTCCGGCAAAAACGTTTTTCGTGAGGAAGGCGTTCTGCTGCGCACAAGCAGCCACTAATCTGGCCATCAGACGCAATAACAAGGAAACATTCAATGAAAAGATTCATCCCGAATCTATTGATGGCCGCAGTGAGTTTTGCCTCGATGGAAGCCATGGCAGCCACCGACCTGGTGCTGATCAATGGCAAGATTTTCACCGCTGACCGCACCCAACCGAAGGTGCAGGCGCTGGCAGTACAAGACGGCAAGGTGCTGCAAGTGGGCAGCGATGCGCAGATCAAGGTCTTGATCACACCGGAAACAAAAGTGGTGGATCTGGGCGGTAAAACCCTGATGCCCGGTCTGATCGACACCCATTCCCATGCGATTTTCGGCGGCCTGGAAATGGTCGTGGCCAACATGGAAGACGAGGTGGTCGAGCTCGACGAACTGGAAAAACGCCTGCGCGGCTGGCGTGACGACGGTAAGGCCAAACACGGCGATGTACTGACCGTGGCCGGCATGAGCTCGGTTTACTGGGCGCAGGCCGAGGCCCTGGGCAAAAAATTCAACACCGGTGAATGGGCCGATGTGCCCGTGGTGTTCACCGGCAGCGACCACCACACGGCCTGGGCCAACGACTTCATGCTCAAGCGCGCCGGCGTCGATGCCGCGTTGCTCAAGTCATTGCCCGCCGCCGAAGTCGACACCATTGGCAAGCGCGCCGATGGCACCCCCAACGGTTTCCTGGTGGACGCCGGGTGGGACCGAGTGTCCTCGAAAATGCCGGTGCCGAGCACCGCCGATATGCTCAAAGCCGCCCAATCGGCCGTGCGCTACAACAACAGCTTCGGCATCACGGCGTGGATGGACCCCGCCGCCAATGCCGCGCCCGGCGAACCGCTGTTCGCACTCAAACCCACGGAAAAAACCGTTGGCGTGCTCCCGGCCTATAAGGCGCTGGCCGAAAGCGGTGACATGAGCGTCCACGTGGCCGCCCTGCTGGTGGCCAACTCGAAAAGCGTGCCGGCCGATCTCGATACGCTGGACAAGGTTCGCCAGCAATTCCAGGGCATCCCGAACCTGACCCTGCCGGGCGTGAAGATTTTCGCCGACGGCGTGATCGAATTCCCGGCCCAGAGCGCGGCAATGATCGACCCTTACAGCAACTCGCACAAACAAGGTGAATTGCTGATCGATCCGAAGCATTTCGGCGAACTGGTCAGCGCCATCGACCAGCGCGGCTGGCTGGTGCACATCCATGCGATCGGCGATCGCGCGGTGCGTGAGGCGCTGAACGGCATCGCTCAGGCACGCAAGGATCGCCAGAGCGGCGTGACGCACTCGATCACGCACTTGCAAATCGTCAATCCGAAAGAGTTTGCACGGTTCAAACCGCTCAACGTCATCGCCTCGATGCAACTGCTGTGGGCCTCGGCCGACGACTACACCACGGACATGATCAAGCCTTACGTCAGCGCCCTCGCCTTCCGTTACCAATACCCGGCGCATTCGCTGCTCAAACAAGGCGCGACGATTTCGGGCGCCAGTGACTGGCCGGTGTCCTCGCCCAACCCGTGGAACGCCATGGCCCAGGCCATCACCCGCGTCGGTCCGCTGGGTGTACTGAATGCCAAAGAAGCCGTCGACCGCGAAACGATGTTCTACGCCTACACCGCAAACGCGGCGCGCACCATTGGCTTGGAGAAACAAATCGGTTCGCTGACCCCAGGCAAGCAGGCTGACTTCATCGTGCTGGACCGTGACGTTTTCACCGTCGACAACAAGGCCCTGCACGACACAAAAGTGCTGCAAACCTGGTTTGCCGGCCGCGAAGTCTACGCCCCCACCCTCTAATAAAAATCCGCTGTCACCCCTGCCCGACCCCGCGCTCAACGCCGGGGCACGGCGCAGCTTTGCGTAAAAAAACTGCCCATAAAACAATCACAACATCGGGACTTTATTCATGAAAGCTTTCACCCTGTTCGCCCTCGGATCCCTGAGCCTGCTGCCATTGAGCAGCCAGGCCATTGTCCTCAATGATGACTTTTCCGTACTGGTGGACCTGACCCTGGCGAGCGATTACCGCACCCGCGGCATTTCACAAACTCAGAATGATCCCGCTGTGCAGGCCGGCGTGACCCTCACTCACAGCACGGGTTTATACGTGGGGGCCTGGAGTTCGAACGTCGACTTCGGTGGCGGCCTGAAAACCCGCCAGGAAATCGACTACTACGCCGGCTGGTTTTGGGAAGCCACCGAAGACGTCAATCTGGACATCGGTTACCTCAAGTACTCATACCCGAAAGAAAGCCAGTTCAACCAGAGCGAGGTCTACAGCATTCTCAGCGTCTACGGGGTGAAGTTCGGCGCCTACTATTCCGACGATGCGCCAGGCATCGAAAGCGAGCAGAACTCGCTGTACACCTATGTCGGTTACGAAACCCAATTGCCATACGACACGGGCCTGAAACTGCGCTACGGCAACATGGACTTCAAGGACCCGCACCTGTACTCAAGCTCGGGCCACGCCGAAGATTCGTACCGCGAATGGGAAGTCAAACTGACCCACGAACTGGCCGGCGTGATGCTGGGCTTGAGCTACGTCGACACCGACCTGTCGAAAAGCCAATGCGCCAGCAACTGGGGGTTTGACGACGTGTGCAGTGCGACCGTAGTGGCGAGTGTCAGCAAGTCCTTCTGACTGCGCACATCCCCCCTGTGGGAGCGGGCTTGCCCGCGATGAGGCCAGTACATTCAACATCTATACCGAATGTCAGTCCGCCATCGCGGGCAAGCCCGCTCCCACATTAAATTTCAATAGACTCGCAAATGAGTTGTGCCAGGTAGGGCCACGGGTAGATACCGCGTTCGTGGCCGTCGCTGAACACCAGTTGCAGGCCATAACCCTGGGCATTGAGTTCAACCACACGAATGCGCGGATCAACCTTTACCGTCAGCCCTTGCAGCCGAAACGCCCGGCACTGCGAGCACGGGCATTGGCGCCGCAACTCGGCATGTCCCAGCCACTGTTCACGCCCATCCGGCCAGTTCAATCGCAGCTGCTGTTTCCCCTGGGAGTTGACCACGGCCAACGGGTTCATTGCAGTTGACTCAAGGCGATGCGCACGGCTTTGCGCACTTCCGGGTCGCCGTCGTCTTGCGCGGCCTGCAAGGGGGCGATGGCGCCTTTGTCGTTCAATTCGCCAAGGGCCAGCGCCGCTTCCTTGCGCAGGTTGCTGATGCGGTGGCCGAGGGATTCGATCAGTGCGTCGAGGGCCGGGGCGTAACGCAAGCGGCCGAGGCTGCGGGTGGCACGCAGGCGGACTTGCCAGTAATCATCGCTCAAGGCTTCGACCAAGGCGTCGCCAGCATCCCTGTGACCGACTTTGCCCAGCGTGGTCGCGGCTTCTTCGCGCACTTGCCAGGCGTCGTCCTGTAATGCCTGGCGCAACGCCGGCAGCACTTGCGCGTCGGATGCCAAACCGAGGGCCCCGGTGGCGGCGCGGCGAACTTCGGTGTCCGGGTCGTGACTGGCTAATCGGGCCAGGGCCGGCAAGGCATCGAGTTGCTTGAGCCAGCCGAGTACGCCGACCGCTTCGCGCCGGACACTGGCGTCCTCATCGTTCAACGCCACGATTGCAGCACCGGCGGCATCAGGAAACCGCAACTCACGCAACGCCCTGAACGCGGCAATGCGCACGCTGATCGCGGCATGCGCCGTCCATGGCAGAATCACCCGGCCCGCTGCTTCGCTTTTGAGCAAACTGAGGCTTTGTGCAGCGGCCGATTGCACGGTCAACGAGGGATCGGTCAGCGCCTGACACAGCGCTTCGACCACGGGTTCTTCCTCCCAGGCTTCGAGCAAGCGGGCGGCCTCGGCGCGGACTTCTTCGGTGGGGTCTTCGGCCAGTCGATTCACCAGCCACAGCAAGCCATCCGGTTCTTCAAGGTCGGCCAGTTCAATCAGCGCGATGCGCCGCACGCCGGGATCGTCATCGGTCAGGCGCGGTTGCAGGACAAGGATGTCGTCGTTATCGGTTACATCGAATAGAGAGGTCATAGGGCAAATCGCGGCAGTTTGTTTTCAGGGGGGAGTCCGAGAGGGTTCAGGCGCGGTAGCTGCCGACCGTCTTCGTGACGCAGTAATTCGAGGCAATGGCGCTTCAAGCGGGAAAATTCGGGGCTCGTCACCAGCTCGGTGGTGCGAGGTCTGGGGAAGTCGAGGCGCACGTCTTCGATGATCCGGCCCGGTCGAGTGCTCATGACCAGCAGGCGATCGGCGAGGAACAGCGCTTCGTCGATGTCGTGGGTGACGAACACCACGGTGGTGCGGATCCGCGTCCAGATGTCCAGCAGCAGTTCCTGCATGTTCAGCCGAGTCAGCGCGTCGAGCGCACCGAAGGGTTCGTCCATCAGCAACAGGCGCGGGCGATTGATCAGCACCCGGGCGATTTCCACCCGTTGCTGCATACCGCCGGAGAGCTGATCCGGCCAGCGTTCGGCAAAACCTTCCAGCCCCACCAACGCAAGAATTTCATCGGCGGCGCGATGCCGTTCGGCCTTGCCGATGCCACGCATTTTCAGGCCGAAGGCGACGTTGTCGCGCACGGTTCGCCAAGGAAACAACGTGTGATGCTGGAACACCATGCCGCGCTGCGGCGACGGGCCCGACACTGGCGCACCATCGACCTTGAGACTGCCGGCACGCGGTTGCAGGTGCCCGGCCAGTGCGCCGAGCAATGTCGACTTGCCGCAACCGGACGGCCCGAGAATGCACACGAACTGCCCGGCTTCAATCTGGCAATCCAGACCTTGCACGGCTTCGAAAGCGTGTGCGCCGTCGCCGAGAACGATAGACAACTGGCGGATGTCGATCCGCCCTTCCGGGGTTTGCATCACGCTCATCAGGCTTTTCCTCGTGGTCGGTGCCAAGGCGTGAACAGCCCGCCGAGGCGTTTGATCAGCAGGCTGCTGCCCATCCCCAACACACCGATCAGCAACATCCCGACCACGATGTCGGCATAGTTCTGGATGGTGTACGACTCCCAGGTGTAATAGCCGATGCCGTATTGGCCGGAGATCATTTCGGCGGTGACCAGGCAAAACCATGAAGTGCCCATGCCGATGGCCAGGCCTGTGATGATGCTTGGCGCGGCGCCGGGCAGGATTACTTCCAGCAGGATCGCCCGCCGCCCTGCCCCCAGGCTTCGGGCCGAGGCGATCAGGCGTGGGTCGACGCCTTCGACGCCATGCACGGTGTTGAGCAGAATCGGAAACAACGCCCCGGTGAAGGTGATGAAGACCATCGACAGTTCCGAGGACGGGAACATCAGGATCGCCAATGGAATCCAGGCAACGGCGGGAATCGGGCGCAGGACCTCCAAGGGTGGCAGCAGCACATCTTCGGCCCATTTCGAGCGGCCGATGGCCAGGCCCAGGGCGATGCCGACGATCAGCGCGGCGAGGTAACCGGCGAAGACCCGGCTGAGGCTGCTGCTCAGATGTTGGGCGAATTTGCCGGAGTCGCCGAGGCTCAAGGCAGCGTTAATGACTGCCAAGGGTGTTGGCACATTGGCGAAGGTGACCAGGCCAAGGTTCCAGTGGCCACTGGCGGCGAGTTGCCAGAACAGCAGGCACACCAACAGTGAAATGGCCCTGGGGAGCCAGCGTAAATAGGATCCGTACACAATAATTCCTCTCCATCGAGATCCCTGTGGGAGCGGGCTTGCCCGCGATGAGGCCTGATCAGTCAACATTGACGTTGTCTAACCCACCGCTATCGCGGGCAAGCCCGCTCCCACAGGGAATTGCACTGTTCTGAAATTAGCGTGCGGCAACGGCCTGGGTGGTGGCTTCGCTGAAGTCGAGGACTTTGCCGCCCTGGGCCGTGGCGAACTGCTGGGCCTGGCCTTTGAGCAGGAAGGCGCTGAGCTGCCCTTGCGCATCACTGGCAAACCACGCCTGATCCGCCAGCAACTTGATCCCGCTGTCGCTTGCCTGGGCATACACCGCCCGGATGTTTTTGCCTTCCTGCTTGAGGCTGGCCAAGGCGTTGAATGCCGCTTGCGCCGAGGCGTACTGGCGGACTTTCGGCTCGCCGCGCACCCAGATTTCCGCCACATGGCTGACGTCAGTGATCGCCTTCCCGTTCGCTGCATCCACGGCTTTCAGAGGTGTCTGCGCGTAGTTGGCCAGTTGCGCGGTGTAGTCGAGGTTCGACGCCTTGAACGCGGCGCGGATGTATTGATCGTCGATAAAGGTGTTTAGATCGAGACCGCGATCCGCCTTCTTCAACAGCTTGAGGGTGTCGATAGCAGTGCCGACCGCCTGACGGTATTCCGGCTTCCAGCTCAGGTCGCGGGTCTGCACGCCCAACGGCCCGTGGAACAGGTAATTGACCTCGGCATCGACCCCGGTGACTTGGGCGATCAACTCGCTGTACTTCTCCGGCTCAGCGGCGAGCAACTGATTGGCCTCGATGCTCGCCCGCAGATAAGCGACGACAATTTCCGGGTATTTTTTGGCATACGCCTGATCCACCAGCGCGCCATGGAACGTCGGTGCATTGGCCTGGGCACCGTCGTAAATCTTGCGGGCGAAACCACGGCTCGGGAACAGTTCGGCGAACGGCACGAAGTCCGCATGTGCGTCGATCTTCCCGGCCTGCAACGCCGAGCCTGCGACTTCTGGCGGCTGGGCGATGATGTTCACGTCTTTGAGCGGGTCCCAACCCTGAGCGGCCACCGCGCGCAGCAACATGCCATGGGCCGTCGAGGCGAACGGAACCGAGATGGTCTTGCCCTTCAACTCCGCCAACGACTGCACGCCCGAGGCGCTCGGCACCACGATGCCGTTGCCGCTGCCCTTGATGCTGCCCGAGAGCACGCTGATAAACAGGCTGTGCTTGCCGGCGGTTTCGAACGCCACGCCGTTGAACGAGCCAGGGAAATCGGCCATGGCGCCGAAGTCGAGTTTTCCGGCGACCATCTCGTTAGTCAGCGGTGCGCCACTGGTGAAGTTCTTCCACTCGACCTCGTATTTCGCGTCTTTGTACTGGCCGTCGTGGGGCAGGTATTTGTCGAGCAGCCCGAGTTCACGAATCAACAGTCCGCCAGCAGCGCAATTGATCGTGGTGTCCTGGGTGCCAATGGCAATGCGGATGGTTTCGGCGGAGGCCGACAGGGTGAATGAGGCCAGTACCAGACCGGCTAAAGCTGCACGCAACATAAGTGTTTCCCCTCGAATCATTTATAGGATGTTCGTCTCCGCCACGATCAGGGCGTGGTGGGAAACGAGGGGTGGTTTGAAGCTGGCGTCCGGTGGTGGCCGGATGGCTTTTTGGTTGTCTGGGGGGCCTCATCGCGGGCAAGCCCGGCTCCCACAGTGATTTGTGCTGAATCCAAAATTTTGCAGACACCAAAGAAACCTGTGGGAGCCGGGCTTGCCCGCGATGGCGTCCGACCATTCAGCGCAACAGGTAAGGAATTTCAACTTTCACAGCGCCAGTCGGACAGTCCTTTTCGCACGGCATGCAGTACCAGCATTCGTCGAAGGCCATGTAGGCTTTTTGCGTGGCCGGGTTGATCGCCAGCAGGTCCATCGGGCAGACGTCGACGCACACGGTGCAGCCTTTGTGGGCGATGCAAAGATCCTCATCGACCGTGACGGGCGCGTTGGAGCGGAAGAAGATTTCCTGGGGTTGATAGGCCATTTTCGGTCTCTCTCTTGTGTGTAGCTCAGGCCGCAAAGGCGCCCACGCGCAGCCGGTCGTAGGCCTGCATTTCATCGACGTCAAGCGCGATGATGTAAGGTTCGACGGCTTTCTTGAAACTGCTCATCAAGCCGTTTTCATCCTTTTTCAGGTGGCAATGGCAGAACCAGTCGCTGTCGTTGCGTTGCGGGTGATCGACGCGATAGTGGTAAAGCCCCCAGCGGCTTTCAGCGCGGAACAGCGAGGCCCTTGCGGCCATTTCGGCGCAATCGCGGATCATGCTGACTTCCATGGCGCGCATCAGTTCGTGGGCGTTGTGGGCTTTGATCTGATCGAGATCGCGCTGGATATCACTGAAGCGTTGCAGGCCGATCTGCATTTTCTTGGTCACTTTCGGCGGTTGCAGGTAGTCGTTCACAAAGCGCCGCAGCTTGTACTCGACTTGCGCAGGTGGCAGACCGTGTTCGCGGTCCAGCGGTGCGTAAACCCTTTGTTTCTCCGTCTCGATTTGTTGGGCATCGACGGCTGAGAACTCGCGCCCGGCGACGAAATCCGCCGCGTTGGTGCCGGCAAACCAACCGTAAGTGAACGCACCGAGCATGTAGTTGTGCGGCACTGCCGCCATGTCACCCGCCGAGTACAACCCCTTCACCGAAGTCTCCGCCCGTTCGTTGACCCACACGCCCGACGCCGAATGCCCGCTGCAAAAACCGATCTCTGAGATGTGCATCTCGACCATCTGCGTGCGGTAGTCAGTGCCACGATTGGCATGGAACTGGCCGCGACTCGGGCGTTCGTTGCTGTGCAGGATCTCTTCGATGTTCTGGATGGTTTCCTCGGCCAGGTGATCGAGTTTGAGGAACACCGGGCCGTTGCCGCTTTCGAGTTCCTGGTGGAATTCCCACATCATCTGGCCGCTCCAGTAGTCGCACTCGATGAAGCGCTCGCCCTTGTTATTCGCGGTGTAGCCGCCCAACGGACCGGTGACGTACGCGCAGGCAGGGCCGTTGTAATCCTTGATCAGCGGGTTGATCTGGAAGCATTCCAGGTTCGCCAGTTCGGCCCCGGCGTGATACGCCATGGCGTAACCGTCGCCGGCATTGGTCGGGTTTTCGTAGGTGCCCATCAGGTAGCCCGAGGCCGGCAAACCCAGACGTCCGGCGGCGCCGCAGCACAGGATCACCGCTTTGGCCTTGATCACATGGAAGTCGGCGGTGCGGCAGTCGAACCCCATCACGCCGTTGACCGCGCCCTCTTCATCCGTCAGCAATCGGGTGCAGACCAGGCGATTGGTGATGCTCACCCGTGCGCGTTTCAACTGGCGATACAAAACCTTTTTGATGTCATGCCCTTCCGGCATCGGCAGCACGTAGGCGCCCATGTGGTGGACTTTTTTCACCGCGTAGTCGCCGGTTTCGTCCTTTTCGAACTTCACGCCCCAGCGGTCTAGCTGCTCGATGGTTTCAAAACTGTGTGTGGCATAGGCGTACACCGCCGCCTGATTGACGATGCCGTCATTGGCGATGGTGATTTCCTTGGTGTACTGCTCCGGCGTCGAGTGGCCGGGAACGATCGCGTTATTCAGGCCGTCCATGCCCATGCTGATCGCGCCGCTGCGTTTGACGTTGGCCTTGTCGATCAACAACACGCGCAGATCGCGGTTGCGCTCCTTGGCCTTGATCGCCGCCATCGGTCCTGCGGTGCCGCCGCCAATCACGACGATGTCGTATTCCTGTTCGAGGGTGCTTCTGGTTGTAGAGCTGCGCGTCATGCCTGTGCCCCTTTTTGCCGGTCGATTCGCAAGCGGTACTGGAAGGCATCGCCGCGGTAGTAAAGGTGTTCGAAGTCCACCGGCCGACCGTTTGCATCGTGGGTCAGTCGTTCGATGCGCATGATGGGCGAGCCCGGTTCGACGTTCAGTGCACGGGTCAGATCGCTGTCGGCCAAGACGGCATCAATGGCCAGGTCGGCGTGTCCGAGGGCCAGGCCGCAGTCGTTTTCGAGGATCAGGAAAATGTCGCGGGTGACCAGATCAGCCTTCTCCAGGCGTTCACCGAGGGCTCTGGGCAGGTAGGTGATTTCCAGCGAAATCGGTTCGCGGTTGATCAAACGAACCCGTTTGATCTGCGCCACGATTTCACCTTCGGCCACCTCTAAACGCTCGGCGACGAGTTTGTCGGCGGCGATGAATTTGAAGCTGCGCAGGCGGTTGATCACCTCATAGCCGCGACCGGTCATGGATTCGGCCAGGCCTTGCAGGGTGCTGACGTTCTGGAAGGTTTTCGGTTTGGCGACGAAGGTGCCTTTGCCGTGGATCTTGAAGATCAGCCCTTCCTTTTGCAGATCCCCCAGGGCCTGGCGCACGGTGATGCGGCTGACTTTGAACAACGAGCCGAGCTCGCTTTCGGAAGGCATCTGGCTGTCTTGCGGGTATTCACCGTCGAGGATGCGAGCGCGCAATATGTCCCGCAGTTGGGTGTGCAACGGGATGCTGCTCAGGGATAGAACGTTATCAGTCATGGCAGATCACTTGTTATAACGAGTTATAACGTGATCTTAGAGAGCCTGCAGGAGGGTTGAGAAATACTGTTTGAGCATAAGGTTAGATGCGTCGGACACACCCGAACCTCTGTAGCAGCTGCCGAGCACCGCGAGGCTGCGTCCGGCTGCGTAGCAGTCGTGAAATCTGATGACTCAGTGTGTCTGGCTAACCTTGCATGCAGGGTTTGCGACTGCTGCGCAGCCGGACGCAGCCTCGCGGTGCTCGGCAGCTGCTACATCGACTTGGTTCAGGTGCGCTTGAGGATCTGGTCCATCACCCAATCGGTTTTCAACGCTTCCCCGGCGACTGCCGGGTGCTGCGTGTCACCCCGAATGTGCGCGTTCATGCCCAGCACGTGGTGCCACTGGATGTGTTCGTGATGGTCGATGCTCAGGCTGAGTTGCTCATCCGCATCAAGTTGCACCGGGTGCTCATCGAACACCGAGAAACGGATCCGCCCCCGGCTGCCGATCAGCTCGACGCGATCCTCGCGCCGATCCGCCACGAAGTTCCAGCAACCCATGCCCGTCGCCCCCGAGGCAAACCGCCAACTGGCGCTGACCGCATCTTCGGCGGCATACAACCCGGCCTGTCGCGCGGTGAAACCGGCAACGTCGGTGATGTCACCGAGCAGGTACTGAAACAGGTCAAACCCGTGGCTGGCGAGGTCGGCGAAGTAGCCGCCACCGGCAACACGCGGGTCCGTGCGCCAGTTGTCCGTGCCGGCCAAATCAACCGGCGACGCTGCTTTGGTGAGTGTCCAGGTCAGGTGCCGGACCTCACCGATTCGCCCCGCATCCAGCCACTGCCGCACTTGCTGAAAGCGCGGCAACGAGCGTCGGTAGTAGGAAACGAACAGGTGCAATCCGGCGTCGGCAAAGACCTTTTGCATCTCGCGACTTTGCCCGGCATTCAGCGACATCGGTTTTTCGACGCAGCAATGTTTGCCGGCAGCGGCCACCAACAGGCTGTAGGCGTGATGACTGTCGGGCGGCGTGGCGATGTACACCGCGTCCACCTCGGGATCGTCGATCAGTGCTTGCGCGTCGGTGTACACCCGGGCGATGCCATGGCGCGTGGCGTAATCCGTCACCGCGTCCAGGCGCCGCCCCATCACCGCCATCAGCGCTGAACCGGGGGCCTTGTAAAAGGCTGGCCCGCTCTTGCGCTCGGCGACACTGCCGCAACCGATCATGCCCCAACGCACCACGTCCATCATCACGTCCCGAGGGTTAGCCGATGCGCAAGGCGCGCAGGTCCAGGCGACCGTCCTTGAGCGGCGGGCACCAGTAGTAGCCGCCCGTGATCGGGCGACTGATGCGGTACAAGCCGTCGGTGATGCCGTCTTCCAGACCGCTCATGCGCCGCAGTTGCGCTTCAAAGGCGTCGAGGGAAAAGCCAAACGCGAGGAACATCAGGCCTGCGCGATCACCTTCGATCCATGGCATTGAACGACGGACCACAAACGCCTCGGGCGCGAAGCTTTCCTGGGCGGTGCGCTTGACGTGGGCCGAGACCGGCGCGTCGTCGAGTTCTTCGTTGTCGCTCAAACGACGGCCCATGATGTTGTCTTTCTCATGGGACGGCATCGCGTGGAAGCCCTTGAGGTCATGCTGCCACTGCTGGATCGCGGCAAAGCTGCCACCGACCAGGCCCTCAGCGCCCTCGCCCAACAGGGCGGCGGCGACGGCGGCTTCATCGTGCGGGTTTTCGGTGCCGTCTTCGTAACCGGTCAGGTCGTGGCCGCTCATGTGGCGAAAGGTTTCGTTCATCTGCACCAGGCGCAAGGCCGGCGCCAGAGCGGCTTCGATGGCCTGGCTGCGATTGAGCAATTCGCCACGGTCGACGCCGTGCAGCCAGCACCACAATGCGTGTTGCGTCGACGGGTTATCGACGCCAACACCGGTCAACGCCGGAAAGGCTCGCAGGCCGTCAACCTGCGCGTGCAACGCCTTGACCAGCGATTCGCCGAAACCGACGACAGCCGATTTCCCGTCCACCAGTTGCATCAAGTTGTCGAGCGCGACTGGCAATGCTTCGGCGCATTCGAGGGCGAAGAACATATGGCGGGCTTGAGGCGGAACGGGGGTGGCGAGAATGCCCGGCTGGTAATAACTCATATGAACTCCTTGAAAAAGAGCATGGAGTTTAACCGGGGATGAGCATTTATGTGCAGTCTCGTGTAGCAGCTGACGAGCAGCGCGAGGCTGCGTTCGGCTGCGAAGCAGTCGTGAAACCAGGCAATACGGTGTGTCAGGCACACCTTGCACAGCGCAATTACGACTGCTTCGCAGCCGAACGCAGCCTCGCGCTGCTCGTCAGCTGCTACAGGGGGTCGAGTATCGGGGTTTCGTTGCGGAACGCGCTCGGGCTCATGCCCGTCCAGCGCTTGAAGGCGCGACGAAAGCTGCGCACGTCGCTGTAGCCGACTTCCTCGGTAATGCGTTCGATGGACATGTCCGGGTTGGCCAGCAGGCTCATGGTGCGGGCCTGACGTACTTGTTCCAGCAGCGTTTCGAAGGTCAGTGCGTGTTCGGTGAGGCGGCGGCGCAAGGTGCGGCTGCTCATGTTCAGGTCGCTGGCGATTTTCTCGATGTGGCTGCCCTCGGTCAGGTCCCGGGCAATCGCCCGTTCCACCGCTTGGATCAAGTCCATTTTCTGGTGCACTTGCGCCGCTTCCAGTTCGAGCAATTGCACCGCCTGACGCAGGGCCAGGGAATGGTGATTGGGCAAGTGAACATCCAGCCAATGCGCAGCGATCACCATGCGGTTTTGCAGACAACCAAAGCGCACATCCGGCCCCAGCAGGCGCGAATACTCGCCGAGATAGTCCGGCGCGGCGTGCATGAACTCCACCGCCATCGGCTTGAAATCCGCCCCGACCAGCGCCCGGCCATACACCAGCAAACTGGCGAAAAACTCCTCGACCGCAAACAGCTGCACGTCGGCGAACGGCAAGCGGCATTCGACGTCGACAAATACCCGGTCACCCGACTCCTCCACGCTCGACACGACAATGCCGCCAGAGGTGTGCTGATGCCGAATGCCCAGCTCAAAGGCATCGCGCAAGGTCTTGCACAGCGACAGCACATGCCCCAGCAACCCCAGCGTGCCGAGCACATTTTGCGCACCCACCCACAACCCCAGCCCTTGATTGGGCAAAGCCTTGAGCGCGCGTTGAATCATCGCCACGGCCTGGCGATAGGAAATCCGTTGTGCCGGGTCCTGAAGATCTTCAAAGGTGAAACCCAGCCCTCGGCACAGGTTGTCGGGGTTGACGCCCTGTTGCTGCGCGACTTCGGCCAGGGTTTGCAGGAGAAACGGCGACACCAGCGCCAGTTCAAAGGTGGGATCGATCACTTTCATTTGCATGGGGCTATACATTCCGGGTCGAGCTGCATTCTTATTTTTGTTACCGGTTATGTCGAAGGAAGTTAGCACAGGGTTCAAAGGCTGTCCGCAGAAGCCCCCCTAAATGGCCGCCAATACCCTGCCTTGTACGGCGCAGACAGCTTATTTCTATGTTGCGGCCCTCGTATGGACGCTGGACAGCCCGCTAACAATAATAATGAGTACCCCCATGATCCTGACCCGCACGACACTTCCCCTACTGGTCATTAGCCTGGCCGGCGTCTGTGCCCTTCAACCGGCACTGGCCACCGAGGCTGGCGTGGACAACATCGGCCCCGGCACCGACGGTTTTTTCATGTTGCCGCTGTCGCCCGACAGCCTTCCGGACAACATGCTGGCGTTCAACCTCTACTACAACCACTACACCTCCACGAAGCTGAACATCAGCTCACTCGGCGGCAAGGTGCCGGACGTTGATATCGAATCCACGGCGGTCATTCCGCGCCTCGATTACCTCAGCCCATTGCGGGTATTTGGCGGCCGGCTGGCGGGCTACATCGCACAGCCGTGGCTCAAGCAGGAAGTCGCGGTGTTCGGCTTGCACGACACCCGCGAGGGCATGGGCGACACCACGGTCGCGCCGATCATTCTCTGGGACATGGGCCCGAACCTGACCCTGGGCGCGGCCGTGGAAGTCACCGTGCCCACCGGCGAATACAGCGTTGATCGCCTGGCCAACACCAGCAACAACTTCTACACCTACAAACCGTTGTTCTCCTTCACTTGGCTGCCGACGGACAGAACCGAGGTGTCGATGAAGACCACGTACAGTTTCAACGGTAAAAACAAAGACACCGATTACAAGTCAGGGCAGATTTTCCACTTCGACTATTCCGCCAGTTTCAAAATCACCGACGACCTGATGCTCGGGTTGAATGGCTACTACCTCAAGCAAACCACCGACGACAAACAGTTCGGCCACACCGTGCAATTCAATGGCCAGGACGTAAACGACGGGGTACGCGGGCAGGTGTTTGCGATTGGTCCGGCGTTGCACTGGACCTTTCTTAAGTACGCCAGCGCGGAGATTCGCTGGGCCAAGGAGTTTGATGTGGAAAACCGGCCTGAAGGGGAAATGCTGTGGGCCAAAGTCAGTATCCCTTATGCGTTCTGACAACTGATCGTTCCCGCACAACTGATCGTTCCCACGCTCTGCGTGGGTATGCAGCCCGGGACGCTCTGCGTCCCAACCAAGCGGACGCGGAGCGTCCATTGAGGCATTCCCACGCAGAGCGTGGGAACGATCAGTTATACGGAGAAATCTTCAGGAATACACAGGCCAGGTGTCGACGATCCGACCACCCCGCACCGCCAGCAAATCCCCAAACTGCAACAACACCGACTCCGTCTGGGTCGGGCGCAAAAACACCTGATCCTCAACCCCAAGCCCCACCGCTGCCGAACCATTGACCATTTCCTGATTCGAGCTGCGGCCATACACCCCGTTACTCTGCAACCCCGAGGGCGACTCGAACTCCGCCATCCAGTTGCCTCCATAGATAAAAAAAGTCTCGCGCTGATTAGTGTCCCACCAGGAAAACAGCCTGGACTTGTCATCCAGCGCCGGAATCTCCACCGCCCCGGTGCTTTTCAACACGGGCGTGGCGATGTACGCCGCAGGCACATGCTCCACCAGTGACGGCAGGTCATAGTGAGTGGGCTTGAGCATCGCCGTGCCCACCGACACTTCAGTGCTGAGCTGTTCGTGTTCATGCATGCGATAGCTCGGGCTGCCGGCCGTATTGAGGGTCAGCCCGCCGTGCCACAAACCGGGGTATTGCTGACGGGTGAAGTCGACGCAGCGGTTGTAAATCACCATCACCTTGGCAAACAGTTCTTCGGGCGAGCCCAGAATCCCCGGCACGCCCATGCCCACGAACGGGTCGTAGCCCATGAACCCGGCAAACTCCAGGTGCTGCGGGTTCTGGCTTATCAGCGTCAGCATCTGCCCGAGTACCCCCACATCGCTGACACCACCGCGATGCAGCCCGACATCCAGCTCGATGTTCACCCGCAATCGCGTACCCAAGCCTTGGGCCAGCGCCAGGTATTGCTGCAAGCGTTCCGGCGTATCGAGCAACCACTGCAATTGCTTCGCCGGGTCGAAAGGCCCCTTGTGCGACTGATAAAACAGCTGGGCCGAACGCGCCGGCAGCGGCTTGCCCAACAGAATGTCGGCCTCGGGAAACTGCACCGCGTCATGGTTGAGAAACGGTTGATGAAACGACATCAAGCGTTGCGTGCCGGCGCGCTTGGCGATGTAGGCCAGCAGCCCCGGCGCCGGCAGTGACTTTTCCACCAGTCGCAGGTGCTTGCCACCACGTTTGACCGACAGCATCACCGCATCGATGTTGTGATCGAGTCGGTCAAGGTCGATCAACATCACCGGGCGCATGGGCCCGTGATCCTTGAGTTCGGTGTTCAGCGCACGGAAATAATCACTGTACGGCGCGCCCCGATCACCCGGCCGCAACCAGGTGCCGACACCTGCCAACAACACGCCGACACCGGCGGCTCCCATCAAAAAATGACGCCGATTGACTGCCATCAGTTCACCCCCAGAATCGATGACAAATGCGCATTGAGGAATTTGCCGCTCGGGTCCAGCGCCTGCCGGACATGAATAAAGTCCTGCCAGCGCGGATACAGCGGCTGCAGGGTTTTCGCGTTGAGGGTGTGCAACTTGCCCCAGTGCGGCCGGCCGTTGTACTTCCAGAAAATCGGTTCGACGGCGGCAAAGAAATTGTGATGATCCATCTGGTAATGCTGATGGACCGAAATCGAGCAACTGTCGCGTCCCTCGAACATGCTCAAGGGAATGTCGTCGGCTTTGACGTAGCGGTACTCAATCGGAAACCAGGTGCGCAGGTCTTTGTCCTGAATCAGCTTGAGAATCTCGCGCAGGCACGCCGGGCCGTGTTCGGCCGGCACCGAATATTCCATTTCGTTGAAACGCACCGTGCGCACGTTGGCGTAGATGTCGAACGAGTCGCCTACCCGGTCATCGAAACTGGCGAGGTGACGCAGGTTATTGAGCATCGTGCGGCGCAGGTCCGGGAAGTCGCTGCCGTACTTGTCGATCTTCTCGATCAAGGTCACGAACTCGTTGCCGCCCTCCTCATCCGCCGGGATCGGCGGTGTGGCCGGGTCGGTGGTTTCGTTCAGGGCGATCGACAAGGCGTAGTCGGAATGGGTCACGACAAGCATTTCCCAGTGCTGGTTTTCCCGGGTGTTTTTGTCGAGGTCTTCCAGCAACTCTTCGGTCTTGGCGATCCATTGGCGCTCCCTTAACCGATACGCCGGGCGGTTTTGCAGGCGAATTTTCGTGGCCACCCCAAGCGCGCCGAGCGACACCCGCGCAGCGCTGAACACCTCTGGATGACGCGTGCTGTCGCAGTCCAGAACCTCGCCCGTGGCGGTCACCAATTGCAGGCCACAGACGTGGGCTGAATAGGATTGAAAGTTCTTGCCGGTGCCGTGGGTCGAGGTGGAGATCGCGCCCGCGAGGGTCTGGTAATCGATGTCAGCCATGTTTTGCAGGGCCTGGCCGATGTCTTTGAGCGGTGTGCCCATGCGCGACATCGGGGTGCCGGCGGCGAACTCGGCTTGCAGCGTTTTCGCGTCGTGATCGAGCAAACCGGTGAAATAACTCAGCGACAGCAAGGTGCCGTCGGTGGGCACCAAGGCGCTGAACGAATGCGCCGAACCCACCGGGCGAATCTTGCCGGGCGCCTGGCGCACCACTTGCGTCAGCTCATCCAGATTCTTTGGCGCCAACCGCGCCGCCGGCAGGCAACTCTGGCCCCCCGACCAGTTGCGCCAGGGAATCAGCCGCGGCGCGCGCAGCAGTTCGGCCAGCGCAGGCGTTGAGCCGAGCGCAGTGAAAGCGCCAATGACGCTCGCCCGTTGCAACAACTGACGCCGTGTCAGGTCCATCGTCATGAATCGCACCCTGCCGTTCTTATTGTTGGATTTGCTGGCCGGACATAAAGGCAATCAGCGCCAGGAACTGTTCTTGCGAACACTGCATGCACATCCCCATCGGCGGCATGCCGTTGAAGCCGTTGATCGCGTGATCGAGCAGCGTGTCGGCGCCTTGCAAGACTCGCGGTTCCCAGGCTTTCGTGTCGCCGGTCAGCGGCGCCCCGGCCGCCGGGTTGGCGTGGCACAGCTTGCAGCTGTTGTCGTAGACCTGCGCCAGCTCGGCGTCGGCGGGCCTGGCGGTGGCCGCTTCGCTGCGGGTTGTCGGGTTTTTCGGCTCTTCGCCACACCCCGCAAGCAACGCCGCGAAGACGCCCCCCACCAAGGCAAAACAAAGGCTAGGCTTTTCAGTGAATCGGCTTGCCCGCATGGCGGTCCTCTCATGGGGTGCCCGGACAGCCGGGTGCACCTTTTTTATTGTGATCAAGCACAGGTCAACACTAAGGCACCCCGCGTGGGCGGGTTGAGGGCATTGGGGGCCAACAAAGGGGGCTTCTGAGGCCATGACCGAACACGTTGGTAAATTCGCGGTTAATCACGCTGTGCGGCAAAACGCTGAGATGAGTCATGACAAGCGAGGCCGAGGTCTGCTAAAACGATTCATCACTGCATCACCCAATCCAGAGGGGGTAGCGACATGACCACAGCCAACATTCTCGACAACCTGTTCCCGAGCCACGCCGACATCCCGGAAAAGTACCGGCTAGACGGCCAGACCGAGCAACGTGAGTACCTGGTCGATGGCGAACTGAGAACCTGGAACGGGCCGCTAGCCCAGGTCCGCAGCCCGGTGTACCTGAGTGGCGCCAATGGCGACGAGCAAGTGATCCTCGGCAGCACGCCGTTGCTTGACGCCGACACCGCGCTGGTCGCCCTGGACGCCGCCGTCCGTGCGTATGACCGTGGTCAAGGCCTGTGGCCGACCATGCGTGTGGCCGAGCGCATCCAGCACGTCGAAGCCTTTTTAGGACGCATGCGCCAACAGCGTGACGCGGTGGTCAAGTTGCTGATGTGGGAGATCGGCAAGAACCTCAAGGACTCGGAAAAAGAGTTCGACCGCACCTGCGACTACATTGTCGACACCATCAGTGCACTCAAGGAACTCGACCGCCGCTCCAGCCGTTTTGAACTGGAACAGGACACCCTCGGCCAGATCCGCCGCGTCCCGCTCGGCGTTGCACTGTGCATGGGCCCTTACAACTACCCGCTCAATGAAACCTTCACCACGCTGATTCCGGCGCTGATCATGGGCAATACCGTGGTGTTCAAACCGGCTAAGCTTGGCGTGTTGCTGATTCGTCCGCTGCTGGAAGCGTTCCGCGACAGCTTCCCGGCCGGCGTGATCAACGTGATCTACGGCAGCGGCCGCGAGACTGTCAGCGCCCTGATGGCCAGCGGCAAGATCGACATATTTGCCTTCATCGGCACCAACAAGGCCGCCAGCGACCTGAAAAAGCTCCACCCCAAACCACACCGTTTGCGTGCGGCGCTGGGCCTCGACGCGAAAAACCCTGGCATCGTCTTGCCGGAGGTCGATCTGGACAACGCGGTGAGCGAAGCGGTGACCGGCTCGCTGTCGTTCAACGGTCAGCGCTGCACCGCGCTGAAAATTCTCTTTGTGCATGAGGACGTGGTCGAGGCGTTCATCGAAAAATTCAACGCCAAACTCGCCAGCCTCAAACCCGGCATGCCGTGGGACAGCGGCGTGGCGCTGACGCCGTTGCCGGAGTCGGGCAAAGTCGATTACCTGCATTCGCTGGTGGCGGACGCCGAAAGCAAAGGGGCCAACGTGGTCAACCCCAATGGCGGTCAAGCCCGCGCGTCGTTCTTCTACCCGGCGGTGCTGTACCCGGTGACGACGCAAATGCGTGTCTATCAGGAAGAACAGTTCGGCCCGGTCATCCCGATTGTGCCGTACCGTCATCTGGACACCGTCATCGATTACGTCCTGGAGTCAGACTTCGGCCAGCAACTGAGTATTTTCGGCACTAACCCGGTTGCGGTTGGTCGGCTGGTGGACACGTTCGCCAACCAGGTCGGGCGCATCAACCTCAACGCGCAATGCCAGCGCGGCCCGGACACCTTCCCGTTCAACGGCCGCAAGAACTCCGCCGAAGGCACGCTGTCGGTGCATGATGCGTTGCGGGTATTTTCGATCCGCACGCTGGTGGCCACCAAGTTCCAGGAAACCAACAAAGACTTGATCAGCGAGATCATCAGCGGACGGAGTTCGAGTTTCCTGACCACCGATTACATTTTCTGAGGACACCGAGCCTGAGTACGTTCAGCCATCGACTGCCACCGCTGTTGCGCCGACTGCTACGGCCGTTGCTGGACCCGTATCGGCGCTATCGCCACGCCAGACTGATCCATGCAGTGCGGGTATCGCTCGGGTTGCTGGCGACGATTTTGCTGACCACCGGCATCCATCTGCCCCACGGCGAATGGGCGTCGGTGACGATGCTGGTGGTGATCGGGGGTTTGCAGCATCACGGCAACATCGGAAAAAAAGCCGCCGAGCGGGCCATTGGTACCTTGATCGGGGCGGGCGTCGGCCTGGTGCTGGTCGCGCAACAGGCCTGGCTCGGGATGCCCTGGCTGACCTATTTTGCAATGTCAGTGGTGTGCGGATTTTTTTCGTATCACGCTATCGGCAAGGGCGGTTACACGGCGTTGCTGGCGGCGATCACGGTATTTATCGTCGCGGGGCACGGTGACAACCCAGTCACGGATGGCCTGTGGCGCGGGGTCGACATTCTGATCGGCATCGCCCTGGCGCTGGCGTTTTCCTTCGCGCTGCCGCTGTATGCGGTATTTTCCTGGCGCTACAACCTGGCCGATGCCCTGCGCGATTGCGCGACGATCTACGGGCGCATCATCAATGGCCAATCGGTCAGCGATGACGAACACCTCAAACTCATGGGTCGCCTGAACTCGGTGATGGTGCAATTGCGTTCGCTGATGCCGTCGGTGTCCAAGGAAGTGAAGATTTCCATGACTGAACTGGACGCTATTCAGCGCAACTTGCGGATGTGTGTCAGTACCCTGGAAATCCTCGGCAACACCCGACCGGATGCCAGCGAACCGAATGCGGTGGCGCAGTTGCAATCGGCGATGACCGAGGAACATCGGCACATTCGCGTGCAACTGATCGGCATGGCGCGGGCCTTGAAAACCGGCGCGTCCCAACGTCTGAGTCGCCCCGTCGACCTGCCAACTGCGTCAAGTCTTGAGGCACCGGTTTACAGCCCGTTGGACGGTTACCGTTTGTTGACCCGCCAGTTCGCCGCCAACATCGGCGAGATGCGCCAGCGCCTGGCAAAAACGGCCCCGCGCTGGAACATCTGACACCTACTGCGCCGCCAACTTACGCTGTTTGAAGCCCCAGCCCTGCTGCATTCCGGCGGCGGCCAGCAGAATCGCCACCACGCCAACCCATTGCAGCGGCTCCAGGCGATGGCCGAAGGCAAACCAGTCGACAAAAATCGCTGCAATCGGGTAGATGAACGACAACGCCCCGGTCAGTGCGGTCGGCAGTTTTTGGATCGCGCCGTACAACAGCACATACATCACGCCGGTGTGAACGATGCCCAGCGTCACCAGGCTCGCCCAGGCAGCAGGCGCTTGCGGCAGCGCTGAAAAGTGCGCGAACGGTGCCAGCAACAGCACACCAGTGCAGACCTGGATCAACGCGATCAGATGCGGCGGCGTACCGGTCAGGCGTTTGATGATCAGCGCGGCAATCGCGTAAAGGAAGGCCGCGCCCAATGCCAGGCCGATCCCCATCAGGTAATCATTGCCGTCCTCGCCCGACCCGCCATGAGCACTGACAATCGCCAGCATCCCGAGAAACGAAATGCCCAGCCAGAACAGTTTCTGCAGGGTGATTTTTTCATTGAGGAACAACGCGGCCAGGCCCACCAACATGAACGGCTGAACGTTGTACACCGCCGTACCAATGGCAATCGAGGCGCGCGAATACGAGGCAAACAACAGCACCCAGTTGCCGACGATCGCTACGCCACTGAGCACGGCCAACAGGAACGTGGTGCGGGTCAGAATGCCGGGGCGCAGGAAGCCGAAAGCCGCGCAAATCAGCAGCAAGGTGCCGGCGCCAAACAGGCAACGCCAGAACACCACGTCCAGCACCGGTTGCCCGGACACCAGCACGAACCAGCCGATGGTCCCGGAGATCAGCATGGCGGCGCTCATCTCGAATGAGCCGCGACGTATTGTTTTGTCCATCATCAGACTCCTGTGTTTGAGCGCAAAGTATGCCAATCCATCCGTGGGCTTCTCCAGCGCAAAAAACAGGCTAGACTCGGTTTCTGCCTTTTTTATCAAGGCGTTTTTGTTTAATTGCCTTACGAGGGTTGCCATGACCGACGACATCGACCAAGTGCTGATCACGGCATTGATGGAGGACTCCCGGCGCTCACTCAAGGCCTTGGCGAACATCAGCGGCCTGTCCTCGCCCAGCGTCGCGGAGCGTCTGCGCCGCCTTGAAGAACGGGGTGTGCTCAAAGGCTACACCGTTGAAATCGACCCGAAATGCTTCGGTTATCAACTCCAGGCCATCGTGCGGATTCGCCCGCTGCCGGGACAGTTGCAAGAGGTGGAGCGGCAAATTCAGGCCATTCCAGAGTTCACCGAGTGCGACAAAGTCACCGGCGACGACTGCTTCATCGCGCGCCTGCACGTGCGCTCGATGGAACAACTGGACACCCTGCTCGACCGCCTCAACACCCACGCCGAAACCAACACGGCGATCGTCAAGAAAACCCCGGTGAAACGCCGGTTGCCACCGATGGCCTGAGTGAAGTTTGCGCCCGACTGGCGTAGATTGGGGTTTTCCGGCGAAGGATTGGCGGCATGAAAATTCAGGCAACGCTACTGGCAGCGCTAATGCTGGCGGGGTGCGGCACGATTCAATCGGCCTTGCGCGGTGACGAAGTGGCGGCAAACAGTCTCAAGGAACAGAAGAGCTATTGCGGCGCCATTCCGCGGATCTACAGCGGTGTCAGCTATGATTTTTGCAGTTTGAATGCGCCGCTGAAAAAGGGGCTGGATGCACAAGATCACACCGATGCTCCAGCCATTGTGTTGATCGACGTGGTCATGTCCGGCGCGCTCGACACCTTGCTACTGCCCTACACCATCTACCGCCAACAGACCGATGGCAGCATTATCATTGCCGAGTAGCCCTGAATTTCAGGCAATAAAAAACCCGCCTAAGCGGGTTTTTTACTCAAGGCCTTCGATCAATCATCGCGGCTCATGATGCCGAACAGCTGCAACAAGCTGATGAACAGGTTGTAGATCGATACATACAGGCTGATGGTCGCCATGATGTAGTTACGCTCGCCGCCATGAATGATAGCGCTGGTCTGGAACAGAATGCAGACCGAGGAGAACAGCACGAAACCTGCGCTGATCGCCAATTGCAGGCCGCTGATCTGGAAGAAGAAGCTCGCCAGCGTCGCACCCAGCAGTACGAAGAAGCCTGCCGTGATGAAACCGCCCAGGAAGCTCATGTCCTTGCGGGTAATCAGCACGTAGGCCGACAGACCACCAAACACCAGCGCCGTCATCGCGAACGCCGAACTGACCACTTCAGCGCCGCCCTGCATTCCCAGGTAACGGTTGAGGATCGGGCCAAGCAGGAAACCCATGAACCCTGTCAGGGCAAAGGCAGAAACCAGGCCCCAGGCCGAATCACGGAGTTTGTTAGTGAGGAAGAAAAGGCCATAGAAACCGATCAGCACCACGAAAACGTTCGGGTAACCGACACGCATCTGCTGAGCGACAAACGCCATCACGCCGCTGAATGCGAGGGTGAGAGCGAGCAAGCCGTATGTGTTGCGCAGGACGCGGCTAACCTCTAGCTGCTCAGCCTGCACGCTGTTATTAACTGCGTAATCCTGTTCGCGCATGGCGACACTCCTGTTGGTTTGAAACGTTCAGTCGCAAAGATCATAACAGACGCTCTGTAACAAGCTACGTAGAGAGTTTGACAGTGTGTTTCATTCAGGTATTATGGCGCCCGCAACGCAAACGGAGGTGTGGCCGAGTGGTTTAAGGCAACGGTCTTGAAAACCGTCGACTGTAACAGGTCCATGAGTTCGAATCCCATCGCCTCCGCCATATTTGTACCGATAAAGCCCTGATTATTCAGGGCTTTGTCGTTTCTGGGGTTTGGTGCAACCCATAACCGCACACGTTTCATTGCAATGGCGAAAAGGCCGCGGGCAGATAAATCGTCGAGCGCATGTCACGCAGTTGCGGACCAGAATTCTCGGGTGGCCAGACACCGTCCTCCACGGCTTGAGTCCGCACTTGCAGGCGCTGTTCCAGGGTTGACCATGGCCAGATGTGCAGGTAGCGCGGCAAGGCACCGTCGGTGGCATAAAACGCCGCATACACTGGCGAATACTGCTCGGCCGTACGCGGTTCCACGGCCTTTATCCAGCCATCGAGTGTCGGTTGAAGCCCGGAACTGACCAGGTCATACACGCGCACTTCGTAATACGGCCCGTGTTTTCCGGCGCTCAGGGGATTGAGGAACGGGAACAAGCTGTAGTTTTCGATTCGCAGGTCGGTGATATAGGCGTTGATACCGAATGCTTCGCCTTCCAACAGGAAGCGCTCGCGCTCCGCTTGCCGAAGACTTTCGTCGGCATAGCCGCGCAGCACGGCAATTTGATTCAGTTGGCCGATTTCCGACGCCCAACACCCCATCAGCGTGCCGCCCACCCCGGGCTTGGCCAGCGCGGCCTCAATGCAACCCAGCGCATCTGCAACGGTTCGCACACGCACCGTAAAAGTAATCAGTTCAAACAATCGCATGACGTGCTCCGCTCATTCATTGCCATTAGCCTAACCCGGAGCCTCCAAGGCGAATATTGAGCCGAACCCCTTGGGGTACGGCGATCACCTTAGTGTTCTAGGTAGTTTCTTTATGGCAACAGTCAGCGGACAAGCCTCACGCAGCAAGTACGCCCATCACTCGATGCGGCGTACTTGCCTGGCACTCAATGCGGCGCGCGCGGGATTGTCTTGAGCAGGTCTTCGGGACTGATGTAACCAACGACCGGTTCCGCGACACTGCCCGGCAGTGGCAGGTCAAGGATGTGGCCCTTGATCTTGCCGATGACGTGCATTTCGCAAGGTTTGCAGTCGAACTTCAGCGTCAGCACCTCGTCACCGTGCACCAGTTGCATTGGCGCAACCTTGGTGCGCACACCCGTGACGCCTTTGGCTTGCTTGGGGCACAGATTGAAGGAGAAACGCAGGCAGTGCTTGGTGATCATCACCGGCACTTCCCCGGTTTCTTCATGGGCCTCAAACGCTGCGTCGATCAACTTGACGCCATGGCGGTGATAGAAGTCCCGGGCCTTCTGGTTGTAGACGTTGGCCAGGAAGGACAAGTGCGACTCCGGATACACCGGCGGCGGAGTGGTTTCGGCCTTGCGATGACCTCTCGGGTGCGCAAGCAGACGGGCCACGGTCAACGCCTCAATCACTTCGCGGCGCAAGGCCTTGAGTTGCGAGTTGGGAATGAAGAACGCCTCGGGTGCAATCAACTCGATGGCGGTGGCGTGATAGTCAGTGGTGCCCAGTTGACCGAGCAGATCGCGCAGTTGCTCCAATGCCTGTTCCGGTTTGTTGGCCAGACCGAACGGACCGTCCAGCGACAAGCTGGCGCTGACACCCTCCTCGCTCGTGGCGGTCAGTTGCAGGCGCTGCGCATCAAGACGCGCAACCCAACTCAAACCGATACGACGCTCGGCAGAGGTCTTCTGCAAGGCTTGCTGCCAGTTATGGTCAAGGTTGCGGCTCAGTGGATGGTTGGGGCGTAACTTGAACATCCCATCCGGCATCTCGTTGGGTTCGACACGGTAGCGATAGCGCTTCTGGCCCTCTTCGAGGAACTCACCCTTAGGCTCGGCGATGTTGGCGCGAAAGCCCACCACCTCGCGCTTGATCTGCACATTGAGGCCGTCGCCATTGGACAGCGGCTCAAAGGTCACCACCTGCAAATCACGCTTGCCCACCTTCTCCACCACGCCCACCGACAAGCCAGTGAAGGTCGGTGAATCGAAGGCGCCGATGTCGATCTTGCGCTCACTGACGAAGTAGTCGGTGCTGCCACGGTGGAAAGTCTTGTCCGGGTCGGGCACGAAGAAGTGTGCGGTGCGGCCGCTGGATGCCCGAGCCAGGTCCGGACGATCTTCAAGCACGTCGTCCAGACGCTGACGGTAATAGGCTGTGATGTTCTTCACATACCCCATGTCCTTGTAGCGCCCTTCGATCTTGAACGAGCGAACACCGGCTTCGACCAACGCACGGATGTTGGCGCTCTGATTGTTGTCTTTCATCGAGAGCAAGTGTTTTTCGTAGGCGACGACGCGGCCCTGGTCATCTTTGAGGGTATAAGGCAAACGACAGGCCTGGGAGCAGTCGCCACGGTTGGCGCTACGACCGTTCTGTGCGTGGGAAATATTGCACTGCCCGGAGAACGCCACACACAACGCGCCGTGAATGAAGAATTCGATCGCCGCATCGGTCTCGTCGGCGATGGCGCGAATCTCTTGCAAGTTCAGCTCGCGGGCCAGCACCAGTTGAGAGAAGCCAGCCTGGTCCAGGAACTTTGCCCGTGCCAGTGTCCGAATGTCGGTCTGGGTACTGGCGTGCAGTTCGATCGGCGGGATATCCAGCTCCATCACGCCCAGATCCTGAACGATCAACGCGTCGACGCCCGCATCGTACAACTGGTGGATCAGCATGCGCGCCGGCTCCAGTTCGTTGTCATGCAGGATCGTGTTGATCGTGGTGAACACGCGGGCGTGGTAGCGACGGGCGAACTCCACGAGTTGGGCAATATCGCTGACTTCGTTGCAGGCGTTATGGCGAGCGCCGAAGCTCGGGCCACCGATGTACACGGCGTCGGCACCATGCAGGATGGCCTCGCGAGCAATGTTCACGTCACGGGCGGGGCTGAGCAGTTCCAGGTGATGCTTGGGCAGAGACATATTTTTTATCTGGTTTGTCACGGTCGAGGTGCGCATTGTAGCGGCCAAAAGCTGGATGGGCACGCGTCAAGGGTTTCGGTGCTGACAGGCAGTTGTCAGCTGTTGTTCACGAGCGCCCTGGCCACAGAGGTTGGCCGAGCAAGACCAGCCTGCCCGCGGGGCCTCATGCGCCCTACCCCGACATGCCCAACGTACCGAACCTGCACGACATCACCCCAAACTATGTGGATGCTGATCGGGAATTCATCAAAAACAGGCACGATGATCCCAAGGCAATCAAAATGAGTTTCGATTACGAAGGGTTGCTCATCGGATTCCCGCAACGTCGCTTGATTTAGTGGCAAGTAGCCGCTACTTCTTAAAGTACTGAAACGCTACTACGACAGGGGAAAGCCGATGCCTAGATTCGTTGTTGTTCCCTCAATACCAAAGGAAACAGGATCAGCACGCAGCGGATCACGCTTCTATTGCACCACCGCTCCTATAGATTTCGACATCTACGACAACGAAGGTAAGTGCAGGCTAAAAATCTGCTATCCGACCCGGATGGAAGCCAACGCAGAATGCGAACGGCTGAACGCTGAACTCATTGAAACCCTGCAGGCTGAATATTCGAGGGTCAGCTCGTCATGGTCTTCGACGGCATGATCGGGAGACCTGTCGCAGGCATCGGATGCGTTCGATACCAGTGGTGGCCCCGTCTGCGCTAAAAAACCCACTTCAAGAGAACATGAGAAGCGATCCAGGGAGATGCCGCGGCTACCCCCCATGCAATCAGTGCAGAGACGGACAAGTACGCTGCAAAAAACTTGATGATTGCTGGCCTTCCCATTGCACCTCCCTCCTATAACCGCTCAGAAGCTGCATTTTTTGACTCAGTTGAATGCTCGCGGTTCCATGCCGTATGTCGTGGGGCTTACATCGCCGTCCTGACGCGTTCTGGATCCAAATCAGACCCACCACGACGCAATGCCCGTCAGTTCGGCGCCTCCTCAGTCTGCGCTAAGTTTCGTTGCGTACCTTCTCCCCTGCGCACTTTCAGCGCTGCTCAGGAGAGGCTATCCACATGAATTCCGCCACAGCCGGTTGGCTCAATAAAGTGCCCGAGGTGACGCTGTCGTTTTGGGTGATCAAGATTTTGTCCACGACCGTGGGTGAAACCGGCGCGGACTTTCTTGCCGTGGACGCCGGTTTCGGCGCCGGCTGGACCAGCATCGGCATGGCGACATTGCTGGCGATTGCGCTGTTCTGGCAAATGCGCACCAAAGCCTATACGCCATGGATCTACTGGCTCACCGTGGTGCTGGTGAGCATCGTCGGTACGCAGATTACCGACATTCTGACCGACATCCTGGACGTCAGCCTCTACACCAGCACAGCGGTGTTTTCCGTATTGCTGGCGGTCAATTTTCTGGTCTGGTACCGGATCGAGCGCAGCCTGTCGATTCGTGAAATTGTCACGCCACGGCGGGAGTTGTTTTATTGGGCGACGGTGCTCTGCACGTTTGCCCTGGGGACGGCGGCCGGCGACCTGGCCACTGAAGCCCTGGGCCTGGGTTTCACCCTCGGCATCGTCATCTTCGGTGCGCTGATCGCTGCCACACTGGCAGCCTGGCGCATGGGCGGCAATGTGGTGCTGACCTTCTGGATTGCCTACATCCTGACCCGCCCTTTCGGCGCCTCCCTGGGCGACTTGCTGACGCAATCCAAAACCTATGGCGGCCTCGGCATGGGGGCTACCTGGACCAGTGCGATCTTCCTGAGCGTCATCCTCCTGCTGGTGGTTGCCGCCCAGATCAGCGTCGGCACGCGTAAATCAGTGACTCAGTAACGTTTAAACGCCAATCAAGGAATCTTCATGCGCCACTTTCAAACCCTTATTCGTCACGCCGCGATCGTCTCGTCCATCTGCCTGCTGAGCCTGGCCAGCGGTTGCTCCAAACCTGCTGACAAACCCAATACAGGCGCCGCTTCCAGTTCGATGAGCAGCACAAGCCAGTCAGGCACCCAACTGGGTGACCTGTCAGAGTTTCGTAACATCGCCGCCGACGTGACCGCCCTTGTCGACAAAAATGACCTGCCTGGGGCCAAAGCCCGGATCAAGGACCTGGAAACGTCCTGGGATTCTGCCGAGGCCGGCATCAAGCCTCGGGCCGCCAGCGATTGGCATGTCGTGGATAAAGCCATTGACCATGCACTCGACGCCTTGCGCGCCAGCAGCCCGAAACAGGCTGAATGCAAAGCCACAATGGATGATTTAATGAAGGCCTTCGACTCGATGAAAGGCAAGGCCTGACCGGGCCCGCTAGCCGCAGTCATCCGGCGGCGGACAAACCCTGGTGCAGGTGCTTCAATACAGGCGCGACGGTCATGACCGCCGCGCCTTTTTTACGGAGCAGGACATGCGGATATTGCTGGTCGAAGACGACCCGATGATAGGCGATGCCATTCAGGGCGCCCTGAATGATGCGAGCTATGCCGTCGACTGGGTGAAAAACGGTCTCACCGCGCTCACGGCGCTGGAGGCTCAAAAATATGACCTGGTGCTGCTGGACCTCGGTTTGCCGGGCAAGGACGGGCTGGATGTACTCGACAGCATCCGTGGCCGCAAAAACCCGGTGCCGTTGCTGATCATCACCGCGCGCGACAACCTCGAAGATCGCCTGCGCGGCCTCGACGGTGGCGCTGACGATTATTTGGTCAAACCCTTCGAATTGTCAGAGTTGCTGGCCCGGATGCGCGCGGTATTGCGGCGCAACGGTGGCAACGCCCTGTCCGTGCTCGACAACGGCGTGGTGGCACTGGACCTGATATCCAAGCAAGCCAGCACCGAACAGGACCGCGATGTCCAGCTGTCCAGCCGGGAGTTCGCCCTGTTGCAAGCCCTGTTGATTCGGCCCGGCGCGATTCTCTCGCGTAGCGAGCTCGAAGACCGCCTCTATGGCTGGGGCAACGAAGTGGAAAGCAACGCGGTGGAATTTCTGATTCACGCGTTGCGGCGCAAGCTTGGCAACCATGTCATCAAGAACGTCAGGGGAATGGGATGGATGGTTTCAAAAAGCGCTTGAGTGATTCGGTACAACTGCGGCTGTCCGTCACGCTGTCGCTGGCCATCCTGATCGTTGCTGTCGTGGCCGGGGTTTTTGCGTTCGTCTCGGCGTTCGACGAGGCCCACGAAATGCAGGACGACACCTTGCGTCAGGTGGCCGTGCTGGTTGATCGCCAACACATGACCCCGCGCTATCCCGTGGGCAATAAGGTCGACGATGACAATGAAGAATCCAGGGTAATCGTGCAATACCTGGCCGACGGCAGCAAAGCCCTCGGCAACGATGACGCCACGCTGCCGCTGCCCTTCCCCACGACATTGGCCGATGGCCTGTCGACGTTGAATGTCGCAGGCGAGGATTTTCGTGTCCTGGTCAAGACCACCACCCAGGGCGAACGTATTGTCGTCGCTCAGGAAACCGGTATCCGCGACAAGGAGGCTCGCGAAAGCGCCTGGCGCAGTCTGCTGCCGTTTTTGATCCTGTTTCCGGTGCTGTTGCTGGTGGTCGGCGATCTGGTGCGCAAGCTGTTCCGCCCGATTGCCACGCTCTCGACCGAAATCGACCAGCGCGACGAGCAGGCCCTGCACCCTATCGACGAACACCATTTGCCAACGGAAGTCCGTCCTTTCGTGGTGGCCATCAATCGCTTGCTCGAGCGCGTCGCGCAGTCGATGGACGCCCAGCGCCGCTTTGTCGCCGACGCCGCCCATGAACTGCGCTCCCCCATGACCGCCCTGTCCTTGCAAGCCGAGCGACTGGCCGCCACCGACATGCCGGCACCCGCCCGCGAGCGTTTGTTGCCCTTGTCACTGGGCATCGATCGCAGCCGAAAACTGATCGATCAACTGCTGACGCTGGCCACTGCACAATCAGACTCCCATCGAGCGCAGTCCGCCGTTTGCGTGCATGAAATCTATCGGCGGGTACTGGAAGATTTATTGCCACTGGCAGAGCGAAAGCACCTCGACATCGGTGTGGAGAGCATTGAAGACGTACAGGTGATTATCAACGAAACGGATCTGGTGATCCTGGTGAAGAATCTGGTGGACAACGCCATCCGTTATACCCCCGACGGCGGGCGTATCGACCTGTCGGTTGAGCGTGTGCAAGGGCTGGTGATGTTGCAGGTCAAGGACTCGGGGCCGGGAATTTCCCTGCTGGAACAAACGCGGGTATTCGATCCGTTTTATCGCAGCCTGGGGACCGATGAAGCGGGTTCCGGGTTGGGGTTGTCGATCGTCAAGGCGATAGCAGACCGCACGGGCGCGCGGGTTCAGATGGGGTATACGGATGAGATAAACAAAAACGGATTGTGTGTGTCGGTATGGCTGAGCGCCGGCAAACAATAGGAAGGGAACGCACCATTACAGTGCGACTGTAGTGGCAAAAAACCGAATCCTCTACTAAGGTCTCTACGCAATCAAATGCCCCTGCTTATGGATTGGGGCGACTGATCAAGGAGAGATTGATGACGTCCGTTCGCAACGCCGAAAAAACCTATCGCGCCTGGTCGAGCCCGATCCTGCTGGAGCTCAAGGCGCGAGAACACCAAATGGATCCCGCCTCGCGCCAGGCACTCGAAAACATTCTGGTTGAAAGACGACTGATAGACCTCGGTCATCCTACAGGCACGGATCGACGTAAAACCGGGCGCACTCAACAGGACAAACCTCAGTGACCCGCGTGCGTCTCGCTGAGTCCCTGTCCGTTTTTGTTCGCGCAATCAGAAGTCCGAATCCGAAGGGAACTGGCACTACGCCATTAATGTCGTAGTGACTGCACCTGGAGAATTGGATGACTCGCACTCGCTACTTTCAAATCACGTACTGCCTCAATGATGAGCGGCATACTTTTGTGCAGTCGGACACGCACATGCACCCCGCAGACGCTTGGTATTACGCCTGCCTGCATTCAGGGATTGGGCTTTCGTATGGGCAAAATCACGATCAACAAAACGACGCGGCGCTTCGAAGCCATGCGCAAGCAAAAGGTTTGACCGACGTCAGCTGGGTAAAATTACCCGGTTGACGAGACCGGAACGCGCCCTTTCAACTTACAAACAGTTCTTCACTGCCTTGCGCATCGCGTCGGACTTGGCCCAAGGTGGCCCCTGATACAGCGAAACCCGGCTGCCGTCCTTGTACTTGACGATGTCCAGCACTTCATCCGCCGTGATGATGCTCGGCGCCTTGATTCGGTAGCCGTTGGAAATGCCGACCTGAGTCGTATTCGAAACTTCTTTCTGCCACACCGGCAAGATGCACGCGGCCAGCTCTTTTGGCGGCTTCTTACTGTATTTGCTGACGTTCGGTTCACCCGGCACCACCGACGCCGGCAATGAACAACCCGCCAGCATTGCCAGCGTTACTCCCCCAATCAACATCCGCATGACGCATCCTTATCCCGTAAAAACGCGAAATGTAACGCTTCGCCGTCCGGACATCCATCTATTGCACACAACTTAATGCGCGGCATTGTTTTCATTGGGGGACTGGATAGGTTCTTTCGTTCAGATAGGCCATCCACCGTTCATACGCCTCATGCTGCCATTGCGTGACCCGATCCCACTCCGGGCCGCTGAACTGGTGAGCCGAAATCAGCTTCATCATCTCAGTGGTGGCGGCATCCAGATCAACAATCAACTCCTGGGCGTGAAATCTGAAATCGTCGGTATTGCTCATTGGGGGTGGCCTCGCCCTGGTGAAATGGCACTGACCTTCGTACGACATCCACCTGGGCCTCTTGCCCTCATTTTCCCGACCAATGGACCCACCTCCTGCCTCACGGACGAACAAACGCCGCATCGGGCCAAATCGGACTAATCTTTCTTGGCGAGACATTGCGGGAGGTCGTCATGTGGCTCAACGAAGATGAAAATGAACTTCGCCGTGCCCTACAAGGCATTGCGTCGGATTTGAGGTGGTCGGCGGTAGAACTGCTGCGAATTGAAAAACAGCTGCGCCTGGCCGGTAATGACGTAGATGCGGAAGCGATTCTCAGGTTGTGTGCGTTGTTTCAGGGTGATGAAGAACGACTGGCGGGCTATGCCGAAGAAGTCAAAGCGAAGGTGATCAGCCGAACGAAAGCCCACTGACAGGAGCGTTGCAATGAACAAGCCTTTGTTCACGCTGGTGGTTGTACTGGCGGTGGGTGGCTGCAGCACCGAGGAGCACATCTACGGTGCCCAACCGCTGGTCGCCAAGGTCGAGACGGGAATGAACAAGGATCAAGTGCAGCAAATTGGCGGTCAGCCTGCCTCGATTACCGACCGCACGGTGGTACCTGGCACCTGTTTTGATTACCGGTTAACGCAGGCTGGCCAGCATCAACCGTACAGCATCAGTTTCGATGGCAACGGCCAGGTCGACCACAAAAGCTTTATGACCTGTGCGGAGTGGAGTCACGCCCAAGAGAGGGCGAGGGAACCTACCCGCTCGGGTGGCGGCGGCTACTGATCGAACGTGGACTGCCAAACCTGCTAGCCGGAAACCGGCTTGTTACAGGTATCGCGCCATTTATCGGCGAAGGCATTGATTGCCTCGTTCTTTTGCTCTTGAGAACCGCGAACGGGCAGGCTGTATGCGTCGTTGATTAACATGGCGCCCAATTTGTCATGGTCCGGGTTGCCCGATTTTACTGCCAGCAAACTGGCCTTTGACTCATCATTCTGACGAGACTGCATGATCGATCCGGCCAATACACGGAAGACATCGCACACGTGCGGAGTCGTTTGTATTTCGCCGAGAGTCTGCGCTTGAGCCGCGTTCGTGCAAGCCAAACCGAGTGCAGACAACACGAGCAGCGACATCCAGCGCCCTTTCAACATGGGTTCTTCCTTGGAGTGAAAGCGGCCACCCTATCACTCAAATGTCGCGTTTCAAATCCTCCATCCTCGGTTCCGTGACAAAAAAAGCCCCGGGATTCCGGGGCTTCAAATGGGCTGTCATTCGGATTTCTGACTTGGCGCTCGTGTCGCTCTTGCCCTATAGGCGGGAAGCGACGCGGCATACGCCAGTGCTTCTTCCCGGCTGCTAAAAGCTCCCAGCCGATCACCTTGGGTGCACACCCGCCAGGGGCCGTTGTTCACACTGAGTACTTCATAACCGTTCATGCGCATTTTATTCAGCATCGGAACGCTCATGGTCACCTCCTGTTCGGCAGTGAGAATTGACGATTGACCTGATTACCTTACACCTGACCTTTGTCCAGGTGCCAACCAGACGTCGCGCCAGTTTTCCAGCACCCGATGGCACTTTACGCGAAGGCCATCGCTCTAACCCTTGAAACAGGGGGCTCGGCCCGAATGTTGCATTTTGATGTCTTTTTTGTGACAGCGACTATCAGGTAACGAATGAAAGTACGTGCAACGGTTATTTGCGAGCAGGATCGGCATGTTCTGCTGGTGCGCAAACCCAGGTGTCGCTGGAGCTTGCCCGGCGGAAAAGTCGAGCCCGGCGAAACGACAGGCGGCGCCGCCCTGCGTGAACTTGAGGAAGAAACCGGCCTTGGCGCCGACCACCTGTTGTACCTCATGGAACTGGAGTCCGGCAGCACCCGCCACCATGTCTATGAAGCATCGGCACCGAACCTTGAGCAGGCCCGGCCACAAAATGAAATCGTCGACTGCATCTGGCATCCACTGGAGACGGTCGACAACCTGAGCACCAGCGATGCCACTCGCCAGATCATCAAAGCATTTCGGCGTCGCCTGTAAGCGTATTCAGGCCAGGGCCGTCGCGGCCTTGTCGATGAACGCGGCAACCTCGACCGGCATTGAGGCCAGCGACGCATGACCGGCGTTCAAGGTCAGGATCTCCCTGGCATTCAGCCGTCCAGCCATCCATTGCTGATTTTGCGGCGCGATCATCCGGTCATCGCTGGAGACCTGATACCACGACGGTTTGTTCTTCCAGGCCACGGTGCTGATGGTGTCGCCGAAGGTGCTGGCCAGCGGTGCTTTCTGGGTGATACCCATCACCAGGCCTTCGGACGCAGGTAAGTCCTGGCAAAAACTCTCGTGATACAACTCCGGCTTGACCCACAAATACCCATCGCTGTCAGGGGCGAGGTTCGCCGCCGCAGCCGGTGGATGCTGGTGAGTGATGCTGCCGGGACTTTCACCAGCGTCCGGGGCGAAGGCTGCGATGTACACCAGCCCCACCACGTTCGGCTGATCGCCCGCCTCGGTGATTACGGCGCCGCCATAGGAATGCCCCACCAGCAACACCGGCCCCGGCACCTGGGCGACCATTTTGCGGGTGCGCTCTGCATCGTCAGCCAGGGAAGTCAGCGGCATCTCGACCGCGCGGATGTTCGTGTAACCCTTTCTCAGCAGTTCAGCGATGACCTTGTTCCAGTGGGCTGCGCCACCCCAAAAACCGTGTACTAGCACAATCGTGGGTCTGTCACTCATGACGATGACTCCTGTTCATGGGTAGGTTTTAGTGAGCCGCGTCAGCCCTGGTCGCCGCCACCGACCGGCATGATCATGCCGGTGATGTACGACGCCTCGTCGCTGGCCAGAAACAGAATAGCCCCGGCCTGTTCATCCAGCGTGCCGTAGCGCTTCATCAAACTGCTGTCGAGCGTCTGTTCGACGATCTGCTGATACCAGACCTTTTCTTCCGCACTGTGCTCGGCATTGTTGCGGGCAATGACCCGAGGTGGCGCTTCGGTACCGCCGGGCGCGGTCGCGTTGACCCGAACCCCGCGACCGGCGGTTTCGAACGCCAGGCAGGCGGTCAGTGCATTCACCCCCCCTTTCGCCGCGCCATACGGCACGCGGTTGATGCTGCGCGTGGCAATCGAGGAAACGTTGACGATGGCGCCACTGCCCTGCTCCAGCATGAACGGCAGTGCCGCATGACAGCACCACAGCGTCGGGAACAGCGAACGCCGGACTTCTGCCTCGATCTGCTGCTCTTCGTAGTGCTCGAACGGCTTGGCCCAAATCGTCCCGCCGACGTTGTTGACCAGCACGTCCAGGCGCCCGAAACGCTCGACGGCGGTGCGCATCACACGGCTGCATTCACCGTATTGTTCAAGGTCTGCGGTCAGGGCCAGCACCTGACTGCCCTGCCCCAACTGCTGCTGTACTTCGAAGACATGCTCGGAGCGGTCGACCAGGATCAACCGCGCCCCTTCGGCGGCCATGCGTTCGGCCACCCGCCGACCGATGCCTTGCGCAGCACCGGTAATCAGCACGACTTTTTCGTGAAATCTGTTCATGACGACCTCAGGCCGCGCTGGCGGCAAACTTCTCATAATAAAAATTCGCCGGCTGGATGCCTTGTTCGCGAATGAATTGACTGACCGCCTCGACCATCGGCGGCGGGCCGCACAGGTAGACGTCGACGTCGCCCTCGTTCAAATGCCGGGGCTCGATGTGCTGCGTCACGTAGCCCTTGAGTGGGTGCTGACTGTCGGGATTGGCCACGCAGGCGCTGTAACTGAAGTTCGGGATGCGTGCGGCAAACGCTTCGAGGCGATCAAGCTCCACCAGATCGAAATCGTTGGTCACGCCGTAGATCAAATGCAGCGGATGTTCACTGCCCTGCTCGGCGATTTTTTCCAGCATCGCCGTGAACGGCGCCAGCCCTGTGCCGCCGGCCAGCAGCAACAACGGGCGGCGGATGTCGCGCAGGTAGAAGCTGCCCAATGGCCCGGCCAGGCTCATGCTGTCGCCGGCCTTGGCCATGTTGGTGAGGAAACTGCTCATCAGGCCACCGGGCACGTTGCGAATCAGGAAACTGACCTCGCCGTCGCGCTGCAACGAACTGAACGAATAGGCCCGCGTCTGCTCGCTGCCCGGAATCCCGAGGTTGACGTATTGCCCCGGCAGGAACGCCAGTTTGCTCAACGCTTCACCCTTGATCGATAACGCGATGGTGCTGTCGGACAACTGCCGAACAGCGCTGATCGTGGCGTCGTAGCTGGCCTGGCGGGTGCGGCAAACCTGCGAAGACGTCGGCACCCGCACCACGCAATCGCTCTGGGCGCGCATCTGGCAGGTCAGGACAAAACCTTGCTCCGCCTCTTCAGGGCTGAGGGCGTCTTCGATGTAGTCCTCGCCCAAGTCATAACGACCCGCTTCGGCAAAGCACTTGCAGGTGCCGCAGGCGCCATCGCGGCAATCCAGCGGAATATTGATGCCTTGGCGGTACGCGGCATCGGCGACCGTTTCGCCGACATTGGCGTCGATGAACCGGGTGACGCCGTCTTCAAAATTGAACGCAATGGAATGAGTCATGACGGGCGCCTCACAAGTGGTAGACATCGATGACCTGGCGAACGTAATCGTTCTTCAAGATCACTTTCTTGGCCTTGATCAGCGGGTTCTGACCGCGCACATCAAGGGTGTAGAAACTGCTGCCGAAATAGCTGTCGACGGTCTTGTAGCGAAAGCTCAGGGTGTGCCAGTTGAAGCGCACCTTGCACAGGCCATCCGCTTGTTCGAGCAGCTCGATGTTGCTGAGGTTGTGCGAAGTCCGGGTGTCCGGAATGCTCGCACTGGAACGCTCGGTCTTGATGCGGAAGATGCGGTCTTCCAGGCCGGTGCGGTTGCCGTACCAGATCAGCGAGATTTCCCGCTGGGGGTCTTCGGTCAACTCATCGTTGTCGTCCCAGGACGGCATCCAGAACGAGGCATCGGCGGCGTACAGTTCCAGCCAGTCGTCCCACTGCCTGTCATCGAGGTAGCGTGCTTCGCGATAAAGAAAATCGCGCACGGCGTCGTAGGAGATGGTCATTGCACGGCCTCCACGGCAATCAATTCGCTCTGTTCAGTGGCCAGGGCCTTGAGCATCGTGTCCTGCCAATACTTGTGTTGCAGCACAAACAGGCCTTCGTCTTCGGTGCGCACGCCGCTGAGCAGCGGATGCAGGTCGATCTCTTTGGCCGCCTCGTCCGCGCCTTCGATCCAGTGTTCGGCGCCCCGGGACATGTCATTCCAGGTGGTGACGCTGCCCTGGTAGCTGGTCTGGCACGAGCGAAACTCCTCCAGATCATCCGGGGTGGCCATGCCGCTGACATTGAAGAAATCTTCGTACTGGCGAATCCGGCTCGACCGGGCGTGGTCGCTCTCACCTTTGGGGGCGATGCAGTAAATGGTGATTTCCGTGCGGTTGACCGAAATCGGCCGGGCGATGCGGATTTGCGAACTGAACTGGTCCATCAGGTACACGTTGGGGTACAGGCACAGGTTGCGAGAGTTCTCGATCATCCAGTCCGCGCGGGCCTGGCCGAAGTCCTGGGCCAACTCATCACGGCGCTCGTACAGCGGACGGTCTTCGGGGTTGGACCAACGGGTCCAGAGCAACATATGGCCCTTGTCGAAGGAGTAGAAACCACCGCCCTGCTTGGCCCAGGTGCCGGCACTCATGGTCGGATTGCTGTCACCGGCCTCGCGCTGCTTGCGCTGGTTTTGGGTAGCTGCGTAGTTCCAGTGCACGGAGCTGACGTGGTAACCGTCGGCGCCGTTTTCGGCGGTGAGTTTCCAGTTGCCTTCGTAGATGTAGCTCGAAGAACCGCGCAGCACTTCCAGGCCATCGGCGGACTGGTCGACGATCATGTCGATGATTTTTGCTGACTCGCCCAAGTGCTCGACCAGCGGCACGACATCCGCGTTGAGGCTGCCAAACAGGAAACCGCGATAGGACTCGAACCGCGCGAGTTTGGTCAGGTCGTGGGAGCCTTCGCAATTGAAGCTCGCCGGGTAGCCAGCCGCCGCCGGGTCTTTGACCTTGAGCAACTTGCCGGAGTTATTGAAGGTCCAGCCGTGGAAGGGGCAGGTGTAGGAGCTTTTGTTGCCGGTTTTGTGCCGGCACAGCGTCGCACCGCGATGGCTGCAGGCATTGATAAAGGCATTGAGCACACCGTCCTTGTTGCGCGCGATGAAGATCGACTGGCGCCCCATGGTGGTGGTGTAGAAATCGTTGACGTTGGGGATCTGACTGTCGTGGGCCAGGTACAGCCAGTTGCCTTCGAAGATGTGTTTCATCTCCAGATCGAACAACCGGGGGTCGGTAAACATCTCGCGCTTGCAGCGATAGATGCCGTTTTCCTTGTCATCTTCAAGCAGGGAGTGAAGGTATTCGGGTCGCAGGGACATGGCCGCCGCCTCCATTGTTTTTATTCAGGCAGGGCCATGCTAGGACGCGGGGGAATGACGGACTATCCGTTGGGTGCAGACGTGTATCCGTTTAGTGCAGCATTGAATGCACAGATTCATGTAGCAGCTGCCGAGCTTGCGTGCCTGCGTGTAGCAGCTGTCGAGCTTGCGAGGCTGCGTTCGAGTGCGCAGCACTCGCAGAATGCTTCCCACGATATTTCAGCCAGACCGCATTGCTCCTCGGCGAGCGCTGCGCACTCGAACGCAGCCTCGCAAGCTCGACAGCTGCTACAAGCTCGGCTGTTACGAGGGTTTGGCGGTCTGTCAATACCGGCGTTTGAGGGTGTCAGACGGCAACTCGCCGAACTGTTTGCGGTAGTTGTCGGAGAACCGCCCCAAGTGAAGAAAGCCATAATCCATGGCCACTTCCGTAACGTTGCGCACGTTGCAGGTCGGATCACTCAGGCACAGGTGGATGCGTTCGAGTTTCTTCTGCCGGATGTAGTGTTGCGGTGAAGTGCCCGCGTTGCGTTCGAACAACCCATACAACGACCGAAGACTCATCCGCGCCTGGCGTGCCAGCTCTTCACTGTCGATGTCTTGTTTGAGGTGGCGCGCGATGTAATCGGCAATCGCCTCGAACGTGACCGACGGCGCACTCGGGCTGGTGCGGATCACGTTGGTTTTCATCAGGCTGAGCATCTTGCTGACGATGATCTGCGCGTAATGCTCCTGCACCCGGGGAATCTGTTCGGTGGCCTCGGCTTCCTGGCAAATCATTGCCAGCAGGCTGACAAAACCTTCCAGCTCATCGAGCTGATAACGGTTCTCCAGAAACCGCACGCCCTGCCCCGGATAACGCCAGCGCTGTTCATCGCACACGGACTCGAACAAGCGGGTGGGAACTTTGAGGATGAATTTTTCGCAATCGTCGGAGTAGGTAAGATCGACCGGCTCATCGGGGTTGATCAGCAGCAGCTCACCCGGCGCAAAGTAATGGTCCTCGCCCCTTCCGCGCGAAAGGCAGTTGCCCCGCAGCAGCACTTGCAGGTGATAAATGCTGTCGAGCGCGCCCGACGTCACGCGCACGCTGGCGCCGTAACTGATGCGGCACAGGTCCAGGCTGGCGAATTTGCGGTGATCGAGGCTGGCCAGCGGTCGGCCGACCCTGGGCATCAGGATGCAATGGTTGCCGACATGCTGATTGACGTAACCCGAGACCGCATAAGGGTCGGCATGGTCGAATACTCTGCTGCGCTGACTCAACAGTTGCGCGTGCATCATCGGGTCACTCTCGTTGTTGTTATCGGCGGTGTCAGTTCCATTCTAGAACATTGACTGAAAATCCCTGTGGGAGCCGAGCTTGCTCGCGATGACAGAGTGCCAATCAACATAGATGTTGAATGTTAAACCGCTATCGCGAGCAAGCTCGGCTCCCACAGGGTAGGAGTACCGCGCTATCAATCTTCCAGTGCGCGAACCCGTTCGTGACGTTGTTGCTCTTCGGGCTGGGCGGTCGACTGCAGCGTGAAATCGAACTCGATTTCAGCAAACCGCCCGCTGACGCCATGCGCTGCGGCGCGTTGCTGGTCGTCGCTGAACGTGATGTGGGCGATCAGCTCGTCACGGGTGGCGTAGGCGAAATCGTCGTGCAGGTATTGATCGCCATCGAGGTTGATCTGGGTGGTCAGGTGGCGGTGATCCGGTGCCGAGATGAAGAAGTGCACGTGTGCTGGACGCTGGCCGTGACGGCCCAGTTGATCGAGCAGTTGCTGGGTCGGACCGTCCGGCGGGCAGCCGTAACCCGACGGCACAATGCTGCGGAAACGATAGCGACCTTCGGTATCGGTAACGATCCGGCGGCGCAGGTTGAACTCCGATTGCGCGGTATCAAAATACGAGTAAGTGCCGCCGGTATTGGCGTGCCAAACGTCGACCACGGCACCGGCCAATGGCTCGCCAGCGGTATTGAACACGCGCCCTTGCATGAACAGCGTGACACCTGGATCGAGACCGTCATCGAGTCGCGCTTCGCCTTCGGACAACGGCGCGCCGGCTACGTACAGCGGACCTTCGATGGTCCGTGGCGTGCCGCCGGACTTGCCGGCCTGCTCATCCTCGGCATCCATCAGCAGATCGAGGTAATGCTCCAGGCCCAACCCGGCCACCAACAGCCCTGCTTCCTGACGCGCACCCAGCACGTTGAGGTAGTTGACGGCTTTCCAGAATTCTTCCGGAGTCACCGCCAGGTCTTCGATGATGTTCACCGAGTCACGCAGGATGCGGTAAATCAGGGCTTTGACGCGCGGGTTGCCGGCGTCATTGAGCAGGCCGCTGGCGTCTTCAAGAAACTTCTGGGCGTTGGCAGTGTGGGAAATCTTGACGTTCATGGTGGTTCCTCATCTTGTAATTATTAGCGTAGCGAACTGAACAAGCTGGGTTCAGCGGTCATCCTCGCGGATGGAAGACGGGTGCCGGCACATTGCGTCGATCTCGATCGCCATATAGGGAAACAGCGGCAGTTGCATCAGCAGGTCGTGCAATTCCTGGACGCTGTCGACATCGAAAACGCTGTAGTTGGCGTAGTGCCCGGCGATGCGCCACAGGTGACGCCACTTACCCTGCTCTTGCAGGCGCTGGGCCAGGGCTTTTTCGTCAGCCTTGAGTTTGGCGGCCACTTCGGGGTTCATGTCGACCGGTAGATTCACGGTCATTTTTACGTGGAATAGCATGATCTCTCCTCAGGCTTGATGAACGGAAGTGGATGTTTTGTCGCGACGGAAAAACGCCAGGCGTTCTTCGTCCAGGCTCAGGCCCAGACCTGGTGTTTGCGGCACATGCAGTTCGAAATCGCGATACACCAACGGCTCGCTGAGAATGTCTTCGGTCAGCAGCAACGGGCCGAACAGTTCAGTGTCCCAGGCCAGTTTATTCAGCGTGACAAAGGCATGGGCCGAGGCCAGCGTACCGATGCCGCCTTCCAGCATGGTGCCGCCGTACAGGGCGATGCCCGCTGCTTCGGCGATCGCGGCGGTACGCAGCACGGCACGGGGGCCGCCGTTCTTGGCGATCTTCAAGGCAAACACCGAGGCCGCGCCTTCGCGCGCCAGGTTGAAAGCGTCTTCCACGCATTCAATGGATTCGTCCGCCATGATCGGCGCCGGGCTCATCGCATTCAGGCGCGCCATGCCAGCACGGTTGTTGCGCGAGATCGGCTGTTCGATCAGGTCGATGCCGTTGGTGCCGAGGATCCGGCAAGCGCGCAATGCGACCGCTTCGTCCCAGGCCTGATTGACATCGACCCGCACGCTGGCGCGATCACCCAGGGCTTTTTTGATCGCGATGACGTGCGCCAGGTCGCGGTTGACTTCACCGGCACCGATTTTCAGTTTGAAAATTCGATGGCGGCGCAAGTCGAGCATTTTTTCCGCTTCGGCGATGTCTTTTTCGGTGTCGCCGCTGGCCAGGGTCCAGGCCACCGGCAAGGCATCACGCACCCGCCCGCCCAGCAGTTCGCTGACCGGCAGGCCGAGGCGTTTGCCCAGTGCATCGAGCAAGGCGGTTTCGATCCCGGATTTGGCAAAGGTATTGCCGCGGATGCTGCGCTCCAGACGCAACATGGCGGCATTCACATTACCGCTGTCCTGACCGATCAGCAGGGGCGCGAAGTGTTTGTCGATGTTGGTCTTGATGCTGTCCGGGCTTTCGTTGCCATAGGCCAGGCCACCGATGGTGGTGGACTCACCGATCCCTTCGATGCCATCGGCGCAGCGCACGCGAATGATCACCAGGGTCTGATTCTGCATCGTGTGCATCGCCAGCTTGTGCGGGCGGATGGTCGGCAGATCGACGATGATCGTCTCGATCGATTCAATGGCTGTTGCACGCATGTCGATACCCATCAGGTTCTTAAAGTTCTGGAACCGATTCTCGTACGGCTTTTTTGCCGATGCCAATATAGAATTGGTCTGACTTGATACCTTTAAGGTATGCAAACGACTGACGTCTGGAGGCCCCATGGAACTGCGTCACCTGCGCTATTTTCAGGTATTGGCTCAAACCCTCAATTTCACCCGCGCCGCCGAACTGCTGCACATCGCCCAGCCGCCCCTGAGCCGGCAGATCCAGCAACTGGAAGACGAACTCGGGGTGTTGTTGCTGGAGCGTGGCCGGCCACTGAAGTTGACGGAGGCCGGGCGGTTTTTCCATGAGCACTCCACCGCCCTGCTAGAGCAACTGAACAAGGTCTGCGACAACACGCGACGGATCGGCCTGGGGGAAAAGACCTGGCTGGGCATCGGCTTCGCGCCTTCGACCCTTTACGGAGTGCTGCCGGAATTGATCCGCCGTTTACGCAGCGGCGAGCCTCTGGAGCTTGAATTGGGGCTGTCGGAAATGACCACGTTGCAACAGGTGCAGGCGCTCAAGGCCGGGCGTATCGATATCGGCTTCGGCCGTATTCACATCGACGACCCGGCGATCATTCAAACCGTGCTCACCCAAGACCGGCTGGTCGCCGCCCTGCCCGCCGGCCATCCCCTGCTGGCCGGGCCGATCAGCCTTCGCGAACTGGCGAAGGAGCCCTTTGTGCTGTACCCCGGCAACCCGCGCCCCAGCTATGCCGACCATGTGATTGCACTGTTCGAATCCTATGGCGTGAGCATTCACGTGGCGCAATGGACCAACGAACTGCAAACGGCAATCGGACTGGTGGGGGCCGGGATCGGCGTCACGCTGGTGCCCGCCTCGGTGCAGTTGCTGCACCGCGACGACATTGGCTTTACCCCATTGCTGGAAGACAACGCCACGTCACCGATCATTCTCAGTCGGCGGGTGGGCGATGTTTCACCGGGGTTGAGTCACTGTTTGAAGGTGATCGAGGAGCTGCAACCGCAGGCCAGGTTTTAATGGGAGTTTTTGTCCCAGAACCAGTTCCAGAAACCCGGCAGTTCTACTGGCTGCGAACTGTCCTTGACGGTGCGCGCCATCGCCGCTTGCAGCACCGCGTCGCGATCGTCGTAAAACGGCTTCTGCGCCAGTGGCACGCCGGTGGCCCTGGCGCTGTCGATCAGGATTTGCAGGTATTCGCGCGCGTGCCGGGCGGTGTAGCGATTGAGGTCGTGGAAGGTCACCACCACCGGAATCACCCCGTCCACAGTCGGCAACTGGCCCAGCGCGATGCGCTCGCGCACTTCGGACATCGAACGCAGCATGTGCGAGCGGCGTCGGGGGCTGGCGTTGAATCCCCAGATTTTGCCGTCATTGGCGCTCAAATCGGTCAGCAACACGTGCATGCCGTGCTGCTGATAGGCCGCGAAGACGCGTTTGTCGTAATTCCAGAACGGCGGACGCACCAATGTCGGTGGCGCGCCGGTGATGGCGGCGATGTCAGCACTGCCTTTGCTCAGCGACTGCTCCAGTTCTTGCGGGGTCAGTGAACGGTGATTGGTGTGCCAATGAGTAGCGGTGTGAAAACCCAGCACGTGCCCCTCTTCATGCTCGCGGTGCATCAGCGCCCGCCCGATGTCACTGTCGCCGGCCCTCGGCGCACCGGTCTGCACGAAAAACACCGCTTTGATACCGGGCTGCAGAGGATTGTCCTTCAGGCTGTCGAGGACCGTCGCGGTAGGGTTCCAGAAACTCGACGCGCTGGGACCGTCGTCATAGGTCAGCAGAAAACGAATTGGCGCCTGCGCCTGTAGACGTTGTTCCGTCTGCGGGGTCAGCTCGATGGGGGCAGCGATGCAGCCCGCCAGCCCGATGGCAATGGCGAGTGCACAAAATGCGTTGAACAGTTGTTTCATGTTTTGCCTTGGGTCAGACCGTGACGGTCAACACTTCAAACGGCAAAGTCCTTCGCCCGTTCTTCCTTCGCCGGCCCGCCAATGGCGCGGGCCGAGGTTGGATCAGGGTACACAGTGTTTGGTTCCGCAGCCCCCTCTTCGCTTATTGCACCAATGCCTGCTGGAACGAGTGGTCGATGATCGGGGCGGTCGCCAGTTCCGTCGGCAGCGCCTTGACCTTGAACAGGAAGTCCGCCGTGCTCTGCAAATCCGCCGCCGCTTGTTGATCCACCGGGCCAACGGTCATGTGCGCCTGACGCAACCAATGGCGAGACACGTCCTGATCCAGATTGGCCTTTTTCGCCCACAGATCGGCGTACTCGTCGGTATGGCTGTCGACCCAGGCCCGGGCTTTTTTCAGGCGCACCAGGAAGTCGGCGATGGCGGCGTGCTTACTGTCGATGGCCGGTGTCGACGCGGCGATGGCGCTCAAGCCGGGCATCAGGTTTTTAGCGGTCAGAATCGGTCGCGCGCCGGAGAACAGAATCTGTTGGGAAATGTACGGTTCCCATACCGGGAACGCGTCGATGCTGCCTTGAGGCAACGCCGCGGCGGCGTCAATCGGCATCAATTTGATGAAGTCGACGTAGTCTTCCGGCAGGTCGGCTTTCTCCAGTGCGCGCAGGGTCAACTGCTGGCTCCAGGCACCGGGCCAGTAAGCGACTTTCTTGCCCTTGAGATCCGCGATGCTATGGACCGGTGAATCCTTGGGCACGAGCAAGGCAATGGTGTCCGGGTTCTGCCGCGACACACCGATCAGTTTCACCGGCGCCTGTTTGGCCGCCAGGAACAGAAAGCCGGAATCACCGAGAAACCCCACGTCCAGCGCGCCAGTGTTCAGCGCTTCGGCCAATGGCGCAGCCGCCTGGAAGTGCTTCCAGTCGACGGTGTAGGGCGCGCCCTCCAATACACCCGAGGCCTCAACCGAGGCACGCACGTTGTAGTAATTCTGATCGCCGATATGCAGGACCACCGGCTCGGCGGCATAGGTGATCGGGGCGGCAAACAGTGCGCTGGTCAATAGACCACGCACGAATCGGGACAGGTTCATCAAAGGCTCCAGAGTGCTATTTCTTATAGACCCTACCGCTATTACAAGAGCCTTTATAAATTCGATTTAGGCATAAGTTAATGACCAGAAACAAACAGTGTCGGCCCTGCAACAGCACCTCAACAGACTGTTTGCCCAGCGACATCCTTCACACCGTTGATGAGCGAAAACCCTCGAGAAACCAGTAGCCCCGGAACATGGCACAGAGCCTGCAATATTCCTTTTACGCAGGAAGCGACTCTACATAATAAATTTTTGGATATAACCAGCCTTGCCCGGAGCAGCCCATGAAACCGACCTTCCGCTTTCCCGCCTTCAAGTCTCTGCTGGGGGCCTGCGCACTGGCCCTGAGTCTGCAACCGCTGGCCCAGGCAGCCGAAACGCCACCGGCCGAAGTGCATCTGGATTACGCCTATTACTCGCCGGTGAGTCTGGTGCTCAAGCACTTCGGTTTCCTCGAAAAGGCCCTGCCACAGACCAAGGTCAGTTGGGTCCTGAGTCAGGGCAGTAACCGTTCGCTGGAATACCTCAACAGCGGCGGCGTCGATTTCGCTTCATCCGCCAGCCTGGCCGCCGTGCTCAGCCGCGCCAATGGCAGCCCGATCAAGTCGGTTTACGTCTACAGCCGGGCCGAGTGGACAGCCTTGGTGGTGCGCAAGGATTCGCCGTACAAAACCGTGGCCGATCTCAAAGGCAAGAAAATCGCTGCCACCAAAGGCACCGACCCCTACCTGTTCACCTTGCGCAGCCTGCAACAGGCGGGCTTGAGCAAGGACGATGTCGAACTGGTGCATTTGCAGCACCCGGACGGTCGCATCGCATTGGAGAAAGGTGACGTCGACGCTTGGGCCGGGCTTGATCCGCACATGGCCGCCAGCGAAGTTCAGGCCGGTTCGCGCCTGCTGTATCGCAATACGCAATTCAACAGTTATGGCGTGGTCAGCGTGACGGACACCTATGCCAAGGAGCATCCGCACACCATCGATACCGTGCTGGATGCCTATGAACAAGCCCGCGTCTGGGCGGTAAAAAACCCTGACGAACTGGCGAAGTTACTGGCCAGCGAATCCGGCCTGCCACTGGAAGTGGCCAAGCTGCAACTGTCGCGCACCGACCTGAGCAGCCCGCAATTGACCGCCAGGGATGTGATCGCCTCTAAAGCCGCGGCACCGATACTCGTGTCCGAAGAATTGGTTCGCCGTGGGGTGAACGTCGATCAGGTCATCGATCAACTGATCGATACCGGTTTCAAAGAAACCGTGGCCCGTCAGTAACGGGGGGCTCATGACCAGCAAAAGCAAACACCTGCCACTCGAACGGCTCCCATCGCGCCGCGCCAGCGTGTCCCTGAACAACGCCTGGCGCCTGCGCCTCAAGGGTCTGGCGTTGCCGGTGCTGATCGTTCTGTTTCTGGAATTCGTCGTGCGTATCGGCTGGTTGCCGTCATACCAAATGCCGGCCCCGAGCGAGGTCGCGTTGACCCTCGCAGACTTGGCCGACGGTGCGCTGTGGAAGCACATCAGCGCCAGTCTGCTGCGGGTGCTACTCGGTTTCGCTATCGGCGCCAGCCTGGCGTTGGGGTTCGCCGCATGGGTGGGGTTGAGCCGTGAAGCCGAGGCGTATCTGGAACCGACGTTTGCAGGTTTGCGCTCGATTCCGAGTCTGGCCTGGGTGCCGCTGTTGTTGCTCTGGCTAGGCATCGACGAGACCTCGAAAATCGTCCTGATCGCGATCGGCGCATTCTTTCCGGTGTACCTGAACGGCGTCGCGGCCATCCGCGACATTGATCGCAAACTGGTGGAAGTGGGGCAAATGTATGGCTTCAGTCGCCGTCGGCTGGTCCGGCGAGTTCTCCTGCCCGCCGCCCTGCCCGGTCTGTTCACCGGGTTGCGCAGCGGCATGAGCCTGGCGTGGATGTTTCTGGTGGCGGCCGAATTGATCGCGGCCACCAAAGGCCTGGGCTATCTGCTCAGTGATGGTCGTGAGACATCGCGCCCGGACATCGTACTGGCCGCCATCATCGTGTTGGCGCTGCTGGGTAAGCTCAGTGACGGCCTCCTCGCCAGCCTGGAGAAACGTTTCCTGGCCTGGCGCGACACTTTTAATGGCCAAAGCGCCGAGGACTGAGCCATGACCCGACACCTGCTGGACATTCGAATCGAGCGTAAAACCTTCGCCACCACCACCGTCCTTAAAAACATTCACCTGCAATTGCGGCCCAGGGAAACCGTCAGCCTGCTCGGCCCCAGCGGTTGCGGCAAAAGCACTTTGCTGCGCATCGCCGCCGGGCTGGAAAAGGACTTCCAGGGCGAAGTGCGTCACAGCGCCGGGGAAGTGGCCTTCGTCTTCCAGGAACCCCGGCTGATGCCTTGGCTGACGGTCGAGCAAAACATCGGTTTCAGCGCCGATTCCCATTACGACAAAGCCTGGGTCGCGCAACTGATCGAAGAAGTCGGCCTTGGCGGTTTCGCCCAGGCACTGCCCAAAGCCCTGTCCGGGGGCATGGCTCAGCGAGTCGCGATAGCGCGGGGGTTGTATTCGCGACCGCAGGTTTTACTGTTGGACGAACCCTTCAGCGCGGTGGACGCCTTTACGCGCATGAAGCTGCAGGATCTGTTGCTGCAACTCGCCGAGCGTCACGCCATTGCCCTGTTGCTGGTGACCCACGATGTCGATGAAGCGCTCTATCTCAGCGACCGGGTACTGATATTGGACAATCGCCCCAGCAGCGTCCGGCAGGAATTGGCCGTGGAACTGCCTCATCCACGGGATCGGCGCGATTCGCTGCTGGCGGGTTTGAAGGCGTTGTCATTGACCGAACTGCAGCGTGCCCATGTGATCTGAAGGCTAAGCTGAGCATTCCCGCCAGTGCTTTCCAACCGCAGGGTCAGCCGATGTGTGGACGACTGTCGCAATACCGTGGCATTCATGATTTTGTCGCCGTGCTGAGTATTCCCGACGCGATGATCAATCACGTCGGGAACGAACCCTTGGCGCGCTATAACGCGGCGCCCACCACCCAACTCGCCCTGCTGCACCTTGAGCCTGACGGATTGCACGCCGATCCGGTGCGCTGGGGATGGCGGCCGCACTGGGCAAAAGATCGCGCGGCGCCAATCAACGCGCGGGTTGAGAAAGTCGCTCACGGGCCGTTCTTCCGCGCAATCTGGCCACACCGGGCGATTGTGCCGATCGACAACTGGTTTGAATGGGTCGATGCCGGGGATTCGACGCGATTGCCATGGTTGATTCGCCGACGCGATTGCGCGCCGATTTGCTGCGCGGCCATTGGTCAGTTTCCCGGCGCTGGCAACAAGCCGCGCAGCGACGACGGTTTTGTCATCATCACGGCGGACAGCGCGGGCGGCATGCTCGACATACATGACCGGCGACCGGTGGTGTTGTCCCCAGAGCTGGCACGGGAATGGCTCGATCCGGCCACACCCAGGGAACGTGCCGAGCAGATGGTGCTTTTACAGGGTGAACCTAGCGAAACGTTTGAGTGGTACAGGGTCGACAAAGCTGTCGGGGATGTCAGGAATCAAGGTTGTTCATTGATTAATAAGCTTATTTAAACTGACCGCCCAAGCAGGTTTGTCTATATAGGCAAGTTTTAACTAAACCTATGCCCGGCATAAACGTTACACAGACTGTTTCATATTAGAAACACTTCCCGTTGTATGCCTTATTGTCCCAATTACCGCTTGTCTGACAATCCATTCGCCATACATACATTTAGAAACACTAAAGCTAGGATGCGCGCCGCGTTTCCCGTGGCACCGCCCAGTTGACCAAACAGTCAACAAAGAAGGAAATCCTTAAATATCAACAAGCCTGCAGAGAACTAAGTTGCGCGACGATCTTGTAATCAATCAAGTCAGCAGCCTGGAGTGTGTGTACCTGTCGATGACGGAACGCTATCAACTTGACTGCTTTATCGGGCAATACATACAGACCCGAAACCTGCGCTCTACCCCCAATATCGACGACATACTGCGTTCAACCCTCTCGAACTACGCCGGCCAACCGCCGGTCATGGTCAACGAGCTGAATGCATGGATCGACAAGGCCTTGGGCTATCGGGCTTCCCACCCGGATTTTCCGTGTCTGGAAGACCTTTGAAATGATCCCCGGTCCCGCTCAGCAGAAGAGCTGAACGAACCGCACAGCGTTGCACTCTCAGTAGTAGAGGCCTACGGGCCTCCTTCTTTCGTGGACGCGATTCATTCGGCCTCCGCCCATGCCTATCCACAGTCCGAACGAAAGATCGCGGCACACGCCACCCTTGAAACGGCTCGCTTGATGGCTCAGCAACTGGGCATCACGCACATACGCTGGAACGAGGCGGTGTGATTCATCCAGGCACAATCCGTAGCAGCTGGCGTAGCCTGCGTCCGGCTGCGTAGCAGTCGTCAATCCTGAATGCACGGATTTTCTGAAACACCGCGGCGTCAGATTTTACGACTGCTACGCAGCCGGACGCAGGCTTCGCCAGCTGCTACAAGGTTAGGCGTGTCTTGGAGGGATCAGTCAGGGCTTAAGCGGACGCTCTTCATCGCGGTCCGACAGCTCACGACTGTCATCATGTTTCCAGTCCTGCCGCGAACGTTCCTGACGCTTGATCTCTTCCTCCGAGGGTTCATCTTCATCTTCAAAATCCGGACTTTTTTGATCGTTAGCCATGCGCACCTCTCTTCCTGTGAAGGGATTCATTAAGCGTAGAACAAATTCGGACGTTCGATTCAGAGCCACCAGCGCAGCAAAAAGAAAAACCCCATGCTCAGGAGCATGCTGAGCAAGGTATTACGGGTGTAAAGCACCAACCCCACCGCCACCAGCGAACTGATCAGGTACGGGTTGTCCCATTGCAGGTTCAGCTGTTTGTCAGGCATGAACACGATGGGCCCGCAGATCGCGGTCAACATGCCCGGCACTGCAAAACCGAGGAACTGCCGGGCATTGCTGCTCAACCGCACCGGCAGCCGGGGTTCAAGAAACACGTAGCGGTTGAGAAACACCAGCACGCCCATTCCGAAAATTACCGCCCAAACGATCATGCTGTGCGTCCCACGTAGAGTTTGTTGCAGATAAAACCGGCGGTCATGCCTGCCAATCCCGACAGCACCAGCGCCGAGCCCCATTGCCAGTAGCTGAACAACACCGAACAGAACAGCGACACCGCGACACACACCACGGTTGGCACATTGCGCACCACCGGCGTGATCAAGGCGATGAAGGTGGCGGCGATGGAGAAGTCGAGGCCCAAATGCTCCAGCCCCGGAATGCTGCTGCCCAGCACGATGCCCGCAAGCGTGAACAGGTTCCAGGCGATGTAAAACGTCAGCCCTACCCCCAACGCGTACCAGCGATTGAATTGCTGCTTGTCGTGCTGACTGGTCAAGGCGAACAGTTCGTCAGTCAGTAAAAAGCCCAGCCCTACCCGCCAACGCCCCGGCAACGGGGAAATCACCGAACGCATGCTCATGCCGTACAGCAAATGTTGAGAAGTCAGCAATAAAGTGGTCAGCAATATCGAAAAGATCCCGGCGCCACCCTTGAGCATGCCGATGGCGACCAGTTGCGCGGCACCGGCAAACACAATGCTCGACAAGCCCTGGCCTTGCAGCGGCGTGAGATTGGCCTCGATGGCCATGGACCCGGCCAGCAACCCCCAAGGCGCGGTGGCCAGGGACAGCGGCATGATCGCCGCGGCACCACGAAGAAACGCACTGCGTGGCATGAGTAAATTCGACATAACGCCCTACAACCGGTGAAAGACCTGAGACTGTGCCAGCCGCCGCGCCCGAAGGCTTGAACAATCTTGCGCATTTGCGCGGTGAGCGTGTGCAGCGAAGGTGTTCCATTCATCGGCTTGGCGCTTGCTTCGCCTCGATAGTAGCAACATGATGGCGCTGAATATTCCCCAGAGACCAGGCCCTTCATGAGCTCACTCGAACCCGCCAGTGCCGTCTATAAAACCCTGCTTGAGTCGACCAATGCGATCCCCTGGCGAATCGACTGGAACACCATGACGTTCAGCTATATCGGCCCTCAGATCGAGGCGCTGCTGGGTTGGAAGCAGGACAGTTGGGTGACGGTCAATGATTGGGTCGAGCGCATGCACCCGGATGATCGCGATTACGTGGTGGAGTTCTGTGTCTCGCAATCACGGGCCGGGGTCGATCATGAGGCGGATTATCGGGCGCTGACGCAAAGCGGCGACTACGTGTGGATACGCGACGTGGTGCACGTGGTGCGCAAGGACGGAGAAGTCGAGGCACTGGTGGGCTTCATGTTCGACATCAGCGAACGCAAGAAAACCGAGGAGCACTTGAGCCGACTGCAAAAGCAACTCGAAGAGTATTCCTTCCAGGACGGCCTCACCGGCATCGCCAACCGACGCATGTTCGATACGGTGATGGCGCGCGAATGGGGCCATGCCCAGCGCACAGGCCTGCCGCTTTCGTTGCTGATCCTGGACATCGACTACTTCAAGCAATTCAACGACCACTACGGCCACATCAAGGGTGATGAATGCTTGCGCCAGGTCGCCCAGACGTTGTCCCAGGCCGCCAATCGACCGCGTGATTTCATCGCCCGGATCGGCGGTGAAGAATTTGTCTGGCTACTCCCGGAAACCGATGCTGAATCGGCAAGGCTCGTGGCGCGCAAATGCCTGCACCTGATTCGTCAGCAGCACATTGCCCATGAATATTCCCCGGTGGCGCCACTGTTGACCGTGAGCCTGGGTGTCGGCACCACCGTCGCCCCGCTGCAGGCGAACGCACTGGCGTTCATCGAGCAGGTCGACAAGTTGCTCTATCGAGCCAAACACAACGGCAGGATGCGCGCCGAATTCGCTGATTTTCGCTGAGCACACTCCCCATAGAGCAGCCGCCAGCGCCCGAGTACCATGGAGCCATTCGCATAACGGGTCAGGGAGTCGACATGCTGTACCGGATCGCCGCCGATGGGCTGCTGCTGCTTCATTTGCTGTTCATTCTGTTCGTCCTGTTCGGCGGCTTGCTGGTGCTCAAATGGCGGCCGTTGATCTGGGCGCACCTGCCCGCCGCGGCGTGGGGCGTGACGGTAGAAGTCATGCACCTGACCTGCCCGCTGACTCAATGGGAAAACCTGATGCGCCAGGCGGCCGGGCAAGCCGGTTACGGCGGCGGTTTTATCGAACACTACGTGTGGCCGGTGATTTACCCGGCCGGCCTGACGCCCACCCTTCAACTGGCGCTGGGTAGCGTGGTGCTGGCGATCAACGTGCTGGTTTATCTTCGGCTGATCCGGCGCTGGAAACTGCGCCGGGCCGCCTGAAACAAACGCCGAGGATTGAATCCATGTTGTCGCTTGAAGACCTGACATTGCTCCAAGCCATCCGCGAGACCGGCAGCCTGTCGCGGGCCGCCGCTCACCTGGGCAAGGCACCATCGACCGTGTCCTACGCCGCGAGGCAATTGGAGGAGCGCTTCGACGCGCTGCTTTTCGATCGCCGTCGTTATCGCTTGCAGCTCACCCCGGCCGGCGAATTATTGGTAAACGAGGCAGCGCGGTTGATGCAGGACGTGTCCCGGCTGACCCAACGGGTCCAGCAAGTGGCCAACGGCTGGGAAAGCCGGCTGTGGATTGTCACCGACGAACTGCTCGAATTCGAAACCCTGATTCCGGTGATCCACGAGTTCGATGCGCTGGCGTCCGGCGTGCCGCTGCGCATCACCCAGGAAGTGCTCAAAGGTGTCTGGGAAGCCCTGCGCGAAGGCCGCGCCGACTTGATCATTGGCGCCACTA